>JAYVTR010000279.1:0-11632 GCA_043788625.1 Planctomycetota bacterium | reverse complement strand
CAAATGTGCCGCAGATGAGCATCTGTTTATTGCACTGCTTCAGCGTCGCCACGTCACCGTATCCACCGATGCCAACTGGGCCTGTTCCAGGCTTCCATCATTTATCCATGGCACTCGTGGCGCGTCGCCTCAGCGGTCCGGGTTGAATTTTATATACAGCATTTATGTCCGCAGGAAAGAGGCCGAGGAGCGCAAGAATCGCTCGTTTCCACCTCATACTGAAATGATCGACTGATATCTGATTCACTCCCTGACCGTTGACCTCAGCATCGTCGCTACCGTAGGCACAACGCTAGTACAACGGAACGGATTTCCTCAAGCCAAGAGACCTACCGCTGAAGCCGGCGGGCCGAGGGTACCAAAATCTATTTCCCCTGTGATGGCTTTAGCGGGCAGCAACAAACGCTGGCAGCGGCGGCGCCGGGTGCGTCACCAATCCATGTGCCGCCGCCACTGCCGTCGCTGCCGCCCGCGCCAGGCGGATCATGTCCGGCCAACGTACGGGGTCGGCCATGGCGGCTTCTCGCTCGGCCCTTGCCGGTAACAGGGTCTGCATGGCATGTACCAAGCTGCCCATGAGCACCGGGTCATGTGCAGTGCCAATGACGTCCTCGACGGCCCCCAGGCCGAGCAGGCGGGTGCGCATTTTTACGAAGGTGAAGCGTTCTTCCTGCAGCTGCAGAACGGCGTCAATGTGGGCAAGTGGAAAGCGCTGGCGCACCCATGTTTGGGCCTCGGCCGGGGTGCGGCGCGGAGCAGGAGCTTCGACCTGGTCGCCGAAGTGTTCGCTTAGCCACTCTTGAAAATCACCTATCTTGCGCCGTTGGCGATCACGACTGCGGTTCTCGGCATTGGTGACGGAGGGCATGAACATCCATGGTCCGGCTAGCGGACTGGAGAGTACGAAACGCCACATCCGATCATAGGTGTCGAACCATGGCAACACCGCTGCATAACCCAGGGCGGCGAGGACTTCGGCAGGTTGCGCGGTGAGGTGCACATCGGTCTGCCACGGGCAGTCGCGCTCGGCACGATAGCGCAGTCCATCCATGCCGAAGACGAGCCCATGCCAGGCAGCTACGCGACCAAGCATCATGCCGAAGTCGCCTCCGGCATAAAAGAAGCGGGTGGCCGTGGCTTCTTCAGGAGCGCAGCAGATGAAGTCGACTTGGCAGATGCGCGATGTCGCCAAGCCCGCATCCCACGGTAAAGGCACGGGTACGGATAAGACGGCACCATTGCGGATGATGGCGGCGGTGTCTGCCCCGACCATGGCGGCGAACGCGACGACGGTTTCAGGAGCCGCTTCACAGATGACGTCGATGTCTCCATGATCTTGTTTCTCGGCAACCCATGGCACCAGGTAGAGCGGACGCCGATCCACCAGCTGCCAATTGCGGTGCAAATGATGGACGAGGTCGATTACCTCAGCCGAAGTCAAGCGCACCGGCGCCAAATGTTTTAAGGCATTGCCGCCCATGTGCGTGATCTCCGTTGCGTTCACATGATTGAGGGCTTTCCGTGAAGACCAGCTGGTAATAATCAGGTAGCAAGGATGTGACAGACGGTGAAATCGCTATGCGTGTGGCTGAAGGCGACGGCCGTATGTACGTTCATATGCATTTTTTCGCAAAGATAATTAGGAAAAAAGTCTGGCATTAGGCGCGGACGCCCGCATGTGCTAAGCAACCGGCGACATACCAGTCGTAGGAATAATTGATGCAATTGTTAGATGATTGGCCATCGGCCTCGATAGGTGGATCACCGTCGTGATTCGTGGAAACATTGGCTGGAATATCGACGCACTAACGCTGAAGCCGCGAACGGTAAGGCGTGTCTTGATGAGGCTGCGTGTCAATCCGGCATGGATTCCGACACTCCTAATCTTTGCATGGATTCACGTGTGCGGGAGATTGGCGGGGAGGGTGAAGAAAAATATCGACCCTCCACCCTTCAGGGAATCCGCCCAGATTTTTCCTCTGTGCGATTCGACGATCTTGCGGCATAGCGCGAGGCCGATGCCGGTGCCGGGTATTTCGGTGCCGCGCAGGCGTTTGAAAGGGATGAAGATGCAGTCTGCCTCGTCCATGGCGAAGCCGCAGCCGTTGTCGCGCACACTGAACCTCCACCAGCGGTCGCTGGGAATCGCGGAGACGCTGATGCGCGGGGGTCGTTTGGCGTGGCGGTATATGAGCGCATTGGTGATGAGGTTCTTGAATAACTGTCGAATCTGCCGCTGATCGACCATCAGCGTTGGCAGTGGGTCGCACGTGATGACTGCTGCAGACCCGTCTATATCGGCTGCAAGCTGCAAGAGGATCTCGCGCACCACCTCGTTCAGATCTACGGTCTCATGCGCGGGGTTTGCGTCGCCGGCCTGCGCCAGGGTGAGGAGATCTGTGATGAGACGTTGCATGAACTCGGTGCCCTCGTCGATGTGCTGCAGATAGGTCCTGCCTAACGGATCCAAGCACTGCCCATAATGGCGTTGTAGCAGATCGGCGACCATCTTTATGCTGCGCAGTGGGGCCTGCAGATCGTGGCTCGCCGCCTGCGCGAACAGCGACAGCTCCTTGTTTGCGCGATCGAGTGCGTCATTGGCCAGTGAGAGCTTGGCGATCGTGCTTACCAGATCTTTGGCAGTGTGCTCCGCCTCGTGCCTCGCTATGAGCAGCTCCTGCTCATAGAGCCGCCGCTCGGTCGCTTTGAAGACGGTGATCTGGTTGAAGAGGGTGACGTCGTCGGCATCATGGCGCTGTATGGCATTCACCAGGGCAGAGAAGCATGTTCCGTCCTCGCAGACGATCTCGAACGCCACCTCGTCGATGCGGCCGTGCAGGTAGAGTGAAGGTGCGAAGTGTGTCTCGAGGAAGATCCTGCCGCCAGTCGTCAAAAAATCAGCGAAGCGTCGCTCGCCGATGACGTCTTCGGCACTGAAGCCGGTCCACTCGAGGAAGGTGTGATTGGCACGTTGGATGATGCCATCGGAGTCGGTGGTTACATAGCCGATCGGTGCGTCATCATAGGGGTCGTCGAGCGTGACGAAGTTGTCATACCGCTCGCGACGCAGCTTAGACACGCGCTCTCCACGCGTCAGTGTTGAGATAGCGTTGTATTTCGGCGATGGTCTCTTTGGGGGCGCTCAGGTGCGGGCAGTGGCCCTTGGCTCGCAAGTGCACAAATTCGCTGTCCCGTACCTGGTCGTGGACAAAACGCCCGGCGAATTCCGGCGCGAGCGCATCCTGCGAGCATTGCATGACCAGGGTCGGCGTGCGCACATGTTTTAGGTCGTCACGGTTGTCTGAGAGGAAGGTGACGCGTGCGAATGCCTTGGCGATCGTGGGTTCGGTGCGGCAGAAGCTTTCGGTCAACTCCAGTGACAGCTCTGGGTGCTCGGGATTGCCCATGATCACCGGCGCGATGCTCCGCGCCCAGCCGAGATAGTTGCTGTCGAGTTGAGCAAGCAGCCCTTGGATGTCGTTGTGCGAAAAGCCGCCACGGTAGCCGTCATCATCAATGTAGCACGCCGACGGCCCGACTAGGATCAGATTCTTGAACAACTCCGGCCTGCGGATCGCCGCCAACACCCCAATCATGGTGCTGACCGAGTGTCCCACGTAGACTACCTCCTTCAGGGCCAACTGGTCGCAAATTTCCAAGACATCCCCGGCATACCCGTCAAGAGCCGCGTACTTCGCCGGTGCATACGCGCGCAGATCGGATCGACCGGCACCGACATGATCAAAGAGTATGATGCGGTAGTCGTCGGCGAAAGCCGGCGCAACCAAACGCCAAATGTTCTGGTCGCACCCATAGCCGTGAGCGAAGATGAGCGCAGCGTCTCCGTAGCCGCTGACTACCACGTTATTCCGTGTTAAAGCTTGCGTCATGACTGATTACCTATTGATCCATTATTACAAAGGGGGTGTCTGCGACAAGTACGGCGAGCGGTTCATGGTATAAAAAACACTAAAATTCCTGCACTCTACGCATTTTGAACATGAAGCACTGTATCCAGCAGCTATACACCCCAACAGATTCTAAAGGCGTTTCACATTTTTTTAAGTTTGCCCGAGGCCTTCACTTACAGTCAACAAAGGGGCATGCGCCAACACATTCCCCACGCGGTACGTTTGGGGAATGTGTTGGCCCTCTTGCGAGTGACATGTAATCAGACGCCTAGAATTACGAATGTATACGGCACGGGCTGCGCTCGCTTCACGAGAGCGGTGCTGGCAGCGGCTCTCACCGCATACCATGAACTGGCGGGCTGATCGCCACGGTCCTTGACTCGAAAGGTAATCACATGCTTACGCGCAGACTCGGCCACAGCGGTCTATCTGTGGGCTCATTATCAATGAAGAGCTCATCGCCGAGGCCCTCGCGCCTGACCACGGACGAGTGGTGATTGCGACTAAGTACGGCATTCAAAGCGGCGACGAAGACGGAGCTCGGTGGAGCGATAATCTGTCGCAGATCGAACGCCACCTCGCCGAAATGACCGTTCAGAGTGCGAGATACTCAGCATAGCCAGTTTGCCTCTTAACGTTTCTAGTCCACGTATCCAGTCCACGTTTTCCTCTGATCACGAACGAGGTGTCCCATGCCCGATACGCCAATCGATTTCGCTGCACCGCCACGGCTGATCCGTGCCTATGGCATGAATCAGGCGACCACGCCGCTGGCGCCGCTGGGTATCAGGCGCCGTGAACCGCAACCAACTGACATCGAGCTGGATATCCTCTATTGTGGAGTCTGCCATTCCGATCTGCATACCGCACGTGGCGAATGGGGTGGCGCCATGTATCCGTGCGTGCCCGGCCACGAGATCGTCGGGCGCGTTACGCGCATCGGTGCCAAGGTAACCAAGCTCAAAGTCGGCGACCTCGGTGCGGTCGGCTGCATGGTGGATTCATGCCGTACCTGCACCTCGTGCCAGGCAGGGCTTGAACAGTACTGCCTCGGCTCGGCGACGTTCACCTACAACAGCCCGGATAAGCATCTGGGCGGCCCAACCCTGGGCGGCTACGCTACCTCAATCGTTGTCGATGAGGCCTTCACCTTGCACGTTCCATCGGGAATGGATTTGGCAGCCACCGCTCCGCTGCTGTGCGCCGGCATCACCACCTATTCGCCGATGCGCCATTGGAAAGTCGGACCGGGGCAAAAAGTCGGCGTCGTCGGACTCGGCGGCCTGGGGCACATGGCGGTGAAGTTCGCCCACGCTTTCGGCGCGCATGTCGTGCTGTTCACGACTTCGCCCAACAAGGTCGCCGACGGCTTGGCACTCGGCGCGCATGAAGTAGTCGTCTCACGCGATGCCGAAGCCATGCAGCGTCAGCAGGGCAGCTTTCATTTCATTCTCGATACGGTCTCGGCCACTCACGACATGAATGCGTATCTCGCCCTGCTGAAACTGGATGGCATCCTGGTGCAAGTCGGCGTTCCGTCGCAACCGATGCAGGTGGCGCCCTTCAGCCTGATCCCGGCGCGACGGAGCTTTGCCGGCTCGCTGATCGGTGGCATCGCGGAGACTCAAGAGATGCTCGAATTCTGTGCTCAGCATGGGATCGTCTCTGAGATCGAAGTGATCCCCATCCAGCAGATCAATGAGGCTTGGGAGCGCATGCTGCGGCAGGACGTGCGCTATCGCTTCGTCATCGACATGGCTTCGCTCGCCTCGTGAGTTCTAAGGTGTTCTCAGAGGCGAGTTGTCACAAGCGCGTGTTATCAGAGGTGAGCGTGAAGAAAAACGTCGATCCTTCGCCAACATACGATGTAGCCCAAATTTTTCCGCCATGCGACTCGACGACCTTGCGGCACAGCGCAAGTCCGATGCCGGTACCGGGCACATCGGCGCCGTGCAGGCGCTTAAATGGCGTGAAGATGCGATCCGCATCGTCCATGGCGAAACCACAGCCATTGTCGCTCACCCTGAATTTCCATGAGCCGTCGCAAAGAGCCGCAGAAACAGTGATACGCGGGGCGCGATCGGCCTGACGGTACTTGAGCGCATTGGCGATGAGATTCTGGATGAGCTGCCTGATCTGTTGACGATCAATCACCAAGGTTGGTAGTGGCTCGCAGGTGATGACGGCTGCGGTCGCGGCTATATCGGCTGCAAGCAGCACCAGGATCTCGTGCACGACCTCATTCACGTCTACCGCATGGTGCGCGGTGGTGGCTCCGCCGGCCTGCGACAGGGCGAGGAGATCGATGATGAGGCGCTCCATGACCCCGGCGCCCTCATTGATGCGCTGCAGATAAGTCGTGGCTAAAGGATCCAGCTCTTGGCCATAGCGACGTTGCAGGAGGTCGGCAAACATCTTCATGCTGCGCAACGGGGCTTGCAGATCGTGACTCGCCGCATGCGCGAACTGGGACAGCTCCTGGTTGGTGCGATCGAGCGCATCATTGGCTAGCGACAGCTTGGCAACCGTGCGCACCAGATCCTTGGCTGTCTGCTCAGCCTCGCGCCTGGCGAGGAGGAGTTCTTGTTCATAACGCCGCCGCTCGATCGCCTTGAAGATGGTGATCCGGTTGAAGAGTTCGCTGCCGTCTGCGTCACGTCGTTGCACCGCGTTCACCAAGGCCGAGAAGCGCGTGCCGTCGCGGCAAACGACTTCGAACGCGACCTCATCAATGCGGCCATGCAGGTGGAGGGACGGTGCGAAGTGCGTGTCGAGGAAGATCCTGCCGCCAGCCGTCAAGAAATCAGCGAAACGTCGTTTGCCAATGACGTCATCGGCGGCGTAGCCCGTCCATTCGAGGAAGGTCTGGCTGGCGCGCTGGACAATGCCCTCCGGGCCGGTCATGAAATAACCGATTGGCGCATCCTCGTATGGGTCATCGAGCGCGACGGCTGTTTCGTTGTGCTCGCGACGGACGTCAGGCATGCGCTCTCCGTGCGTCAGCGCTCAGATATCGTCGCATCACGGCGATGGTTTCTTCGGGGGCACTCAGGTGCGGGCAATGGCCCTTGGCTTTCAGGTGAACGAATTCGCTGCCTTGCACCCGATCGTGGACAAAGCGGCCAGCGGATTCTGGTGCCAGCGCATCCTGCGAGCATTGCATGACCAAGGTCGGCAAGCGCACCAGATCGAGATCGCCGCGGTTGTCCGAGAGGAAAGTCACCCGCGCAAAGGCCTTGGCGATGGTGGGATCAGTGCGGCAAAAACTCTCGGACAACTCCCTCGCCAGTTCTGGCCGCTCGGGATTGGCCATGATGACCGGGGTGATGCTCCGTGACCAGCCAAGGTAGTTGCTGTCGAGTTGATCGATCAGCTCATCAATGTCTTCGCGCGAAAAACCGCCACGATAACCGTCTTCATCGATGTAACACGCCGACGGGCCGACCAGGATCAGGCTCTTGAAGAGGTCCGGCCTGCGGATCGCAGCCAACATGCCGATCATGGCACTGACCGAGTGCCCGACGTACACCACATCCTTCAATGCCAACTGATCGCAGATCTCCAAAACGTCCGCGACATAGCCATCGAGAGTCGCGTACTTCGTGGGCTCATAGGCGCGCGCATCTGAGCGGCCAGCGCCGACATGGTCAAAGAGGACAATGCGGTGATCGTCAGCGAAAGCCGGCGCCACCAAACGCCACATGTTCTGATCGCACCCATATCCATGAGCGAAAAGGAGTGGATGGCTATCGATGCCGCTAAGTACGACGTTGTTTCGCGTCATTGCTGTAGGCATGGTCCTCCACCGGTTTGGGTATCGCAGTGTCAGGTAGGTACGTCAGCGGCAAGCGCTGGTGGGTACTGCAAATTGCAACCGTCAATGTACAGGATTACCTGGTAATTCCGTACAAAATATTAACAATATGATTTTTGAAATCGGGACTTTGAACATGGTGCCGAGGATATATCACCGCACAGGTGCACCACGAGAAGACGGCACCGAGGTTATCACGCCCGCAATCTGCGCCGGTCGAGAAGGGCAATTGTTCATGATTAATTAAAGAGCCATAACGCATGAATTTGCAGGACGCTCACCTCAGCAAACATGCAACTTGCGCGACCGATAACGGTTTTGCTTATTAGTTCATGGATGAGCATTGGCATACAACCAGCTTAATCTACAAATCTCGCCCGCTCCTTTTTTGTCCTGGAACTTTCATGCCCTTCGGATCCTCCGCTACTCCCAGCCGCTCACGGTTTTGGTGGCGCCTCATCCCCATCGCCATTGGTTTGGCCGTCGTCGGTTATCAGTACCTGGGCTCAGACAAATTCACCAACCCCGAGACTGGGCGCACTGCGCATCTGGGGCTCTCGGGAGATCAAGAAACTGCATTGGGCCTGCAGGGGTTCCATGAGGTCACGGCCCAGTCCAAGGTCATCAGTTCAGGTCCGGCCTATGAGCAGGTGATGCGCGTCAGTCAACGCCTCGAGCGCGTCGTGCCCGCCGACGCACAACTGCAATGGCAGGTTGCGGTTCTTGATGATAGCCAACAGAACGCCTTCTGCTTGCCAGGTGGCAAGATCTGCGTTTATACCGGCATTCTACCCCTCACCCAAAGCGACGCGGGCCTGGCGGTGGTCTTGGGCCATGAAATGGCCCATGCCACCTGCCACCACGGCGCAGAAAGAGTTCTGCAGCAGAATATGACCCAGACCGCCATGCTTGGGGTACAGGGGTCTATGGGCGACCTCGACCGTGACCAGCAGCGGGCCTTGATGGGCCTGATCGGTGCCGGAGCGCAGTATGGCATGATGCTGCCGTTCAGCCGCTCGCACGAGAGTGAGGCGGATCACGTCGGTCTTAAATACTTGGTGCGGGCAGGCTACGACCCTCAGGAGGCGATCCGCTTTTGGACACGTATGGCGGAATCAACTTCTACCAAGGGCGGAGGCAGTAACCCGGAATTCATGTCCACGCATCCGTTGCATGAGACCCGCATCCGTCAGATCCAAGAGTGGATTCCTGAGATCGTGGCCGCTGAGCACCCTCAACCCCAACAAGAGGTCGATGCGTCGCAGCGCTGAGCTTTTCCTACACCGGGTCTGTTTGAGGCGGTCCAGTCGTTCACCTCAATCATCTTTTATTGCGTACATTATTGAATTTCACATTCGCTATGTAAGGCATATAAACCGTCACTCTGTTGATCTATAGGTTTATCCTTGTTCTCGCTCGTGTTCGCCTCATATAAAATACTACACAAGTAGTCAATGTGCACTGCGAGAGGACCCTAGATGATTTGGCCATGTTCCCATTTAACGATTACAGGCCAAAATATTGGTAAAAGGGCCAATCCTCATAGCTCATCCCGGCAGCAATATTGCTCCGTATCACCTGTGGTTATTTTATAAATTACCGGATCATGCCGCCCGCAGCAGCACCTTACGCCCTTGGAAATTCATGGACTACGTTCAATTATCCCGGCCTGGCGAGCGGATTAATCAGCCAATGCCCACCGGTATCTCGGATATGTCGCACATTTTCTGCATGGTTGGCGATGTTTCATGTTCCGCCGTTTCCGCTGATACAGCGCCGGTTTCCGCTGGCACAGTGGCCGGTGTGCGGTGCACCTCAACATGGGTCCTGAGACCGTGAGCGGTACCAAGCCTCGTATTAATGGCGGCGAAGTCGTTAGCGACACGCCTAAATCAGTGATTGAGGGCGGTTCGTTGGCTGGTTCATCGGCTGGCTCCTCGGCTGGTTCCTTGGCTGGAACGTCAACCGGCTCTTCGTTTGGATATGCGGCAGGCGATGCGCCGACCAAGACCTTCGACGGATCAGCTACCGCGCTGACTATCACCGATCGCCAAGCATCCGATCGCGAGACAGGGCGCTTTCAGGGTGCCCAGTGGGGGGATTTCAGGCTTGGGCAGCTGCTCGGCCGTGGCGGCATGGGGGCAGTTTATTTAGGTCGGCAGATCAGTCTCGATCGTCAGGTGGCGATTAAGGTGTTGGCCGGACAGATCAGCGTCGATGCGGTATTTCGTGCCCGCTTTCAGCGCGAGGCGCGTGCGATCGCAGCCATCAGCTCGCCGCATGTGGTGCATGTCATCTCAGCCGGATCGCATGGCGGGCATGAGTTCTTCGCTATGGAATTGGTGCAGGGTACCGACCTCGCGCGTAAGCTGCGCTCTGGTTGGCGGGCGACGAGAGCGGAGGCGATTGATGTGGTGATGCAGGCCGCCCGCGGTCTGTCGGCTGCTGGCCGTCTCGGCATCATCCATCGCGATGTTAAGCCGGCGAACATGCTGATCGGCGCCGATGGGGTGCTGAAGCTGTCCGATTTCGGCCTCGCGCGCAATGTCGGCGATCACCAGGAATTGACCGTGGCTGGCACCATCATGGGCACCCTGTCCTACCTCAGCCCCGAGCAGGCACGGTCAGTGGAGTGTGACCAGCGCAGCGACCTCTACTCGCTCGGCGTGGTGTTCTTTGAGATGCTTGCCGGACGCGTGCCATTTGTCGCCGCCGATTCCAGCGGTGTCATCTATCAGCACATCCATGAGAAGGCCCCTGATGTACGGCGCTTCGCACCCGACATCGACGCCGATTGCGCAGCGGTCATCGCCCGCTTGCTGGCGAAAGACCCTGCCGTGCGCCATCAGGCCGCCGATGAGTTGATCGCCGATCTCGAGCTGCTGCAGCGAGGAGAGCGTCCTACCGGCAGTAGATGGCGTCATCTGCGATGGTGGTGGATTGCCGGCAGTGTTGCCGCAGCCGTGCTGGTGGCGGGCGTGGCATTTGGCCTGCGACAGGAGCAGCACCCGGCAACCCCGGTGGCACCGCTTGCGCTTGATACGTCGGTTTCTAATCCGCCTGCTGCGGCCCGAGACATGGGCATCCACACCGATGCGCATGGGCGTTTTGTTGATGTGTCCTGCGCTGGCGCGGTCTTTCGCCTGCGTGCGTGTCCGGCGGGGTCATTCATCATGGGCAGCCCGGTGGACGAGGTCGATCGCAGCCGCGACGAAGTTCCGCACCAGGTTACGCTTTCGGCTTTTTGGATGTCAGAAGCCGAAGTCACCCAGAGCCAGTGGGTGGCGGTCATGGCTAGGAATCCAAGTTATTTCCCGGGTGCAGATCGCCCGGTTGAAAATGTATCACGCGCCGATGCCTATGATTTTTTGACGCGGTTTACCGTCGGGGCAGCCGGATTCACGCCGCGGCTGCCCACCGAACCTGAATGGGAATACGCTTGCCGCGCCGGCAGCTTCACGCCTTTTAGCGGTGGTAAGCCACTTGCAGTGCAAGGCTGGTACACCGGCAACGGCGGCAAAGAGACACATCTGGTGCGGCAGTTCCTGCCCAATGCATGGGGTTTTTATGACATGCACGGCAACGTCGCCGAATGGACGGCCGATGGGATCGCTGCATACCCAACCGTGCCAGTTACTGATCCACCGCCAGTGGCTCAGGGCAATGCGGTCATCCGTGGTGGTTCATTCGCGGATGATCCAGAAGACTGCCGTGCGGCGCGCCGGGATTATGCGCGGAAGGCTTCCGAACGAATCGGTTTTCGCTTCGTCTGTAGCATTCCCAAAGACGCCCACTGAAGGCGGACTACGCGCGCTGGGCGATCTCGTCAAAGTCGCCTTGTTGAGTCTCTCACCGTTGCTTCGTGGCCTGCTGCTCAACAAGGTAAGTTTCAGCCTCCTTAATTGGC
>JAYVTR010000278.1:0-1572 GCA_043788625.1 Planctomycetota bacterium | reverse complement strand
AGGACGCGATCAGCGAGTTCGGATTCGTCATTCAAGCTGCGCGATGGATGTTCACGCCGAGCAGGCATTGTTGGGAAGGGGCTTTTTCAGGGTCAACTCAAGCTCCTTGTGTCAAGTACAGACAGCCGCTGCATTGATGGACATGAAGTATCGTGTACGCCGCTTTCGATCGTTTTCATGTGGTCTCTACCCGGTCTCGGTCGCAGTGGTCAACGACCTAAATCGACCAGGCCCCGCACTTCGACGGTGCCGATAGCCGCACCGGGATGCAGAGCGGCCATGGAAATGGCCTCATTGAGGTCGCGAGCGTCGATCAGGTAGTAGCCGCCCAGGCATTCGAGAGTCTCGGCGAATGGGCCATCGGTGATGAGCCGTCTGCCATGGCGAATTCGCACGCTGGTGGCGGTAGATACGGGATGCAGTGGCGAAGCAGCCACGTACTGGCCGCGGGCCGCCAACAGCTGCGTCAGCGCTCCGGCATCGGCTTGCGCCGCCATCAGCGCCGCCGGCCCTTGCTCCTGCCAGGCTTTCTCGTCGTCGTAACACAACAGCATGTAGCGGGTCTGCTGCGCCGGGTCGGGTAACGGTGCGGTAAAGCGAGCACTGGGCAGACCGTCGAGGCGGTGGACGGGGCGGATTTCAATGGTGCCCTTGTGCGCCGCTGGCAATCGGGCAGCGACGTTAATCGCGTCGTCGAGGTTGGGCACCTCGATGAGGAAGAAACCGCCGAGTTGCTCAGTGGTCTCGGCGAATGGCCCGACCGTCACCAGGGGTGAGCCGTGGCGCACGCGCACGCTGGCGGCGGTCGCCACCGGGTGCAACGGCGAAGCGGCGATGAACGCCCCCTGTGCTTGCAGGTCGCGGCAGACAGCGCCTGAGGCAACCGTGCACGCCAGCCATTCTTCGCGAGTCCAAGCGCTTTCCGCACTGTAGACGAGCAACATATAATTCATGGTTGGCAGGTGCTGGAGTCGCTAACCAGCGTGGCATTTATTTGCATAATTCACCATAATCAGGCATGTCGACGATGGCTGGGTCCTTGATGATCCACGCCTGGTTATCCATCGGGTTGAACGGCAGTGAAACGTGCTCATGCAGTACCTGCCAACTTCCCGCCGTACGGCGATAGCCGACCGTCACCCGCAACCAAGTCCGTGCACAGGGATGATCGGGCGGGGTTACGACGAAGTGGTACATGCAATGAGACCAGGCGACATCACCAGAGACGTGGATGGAAATATCGCGGTGCTCAGAGACAAAGCGCTCGGGGAAATACGGCAGGCAATGTGCCCACAGCTGCCTGATCGCGTCTTTGCCAATCGTCTTATAGGGTGGCACGGCATCGAAGAGCACGCTCTCGGAGGTATAGTTAGCAGTGATGCCATCGAGATCCCTAGCTCCAAGAGCGATCGACCACGTCTTGATGAGCTGGCGGATGGCGGCTTCATCGTCGTGGGTGGTTGGGGGCGGTGTGCCAATGGTGTTCACTTAACCCGAGTCCTGCCATTGGGGTGTTTCCGCACTCGTGATTCGCTGCGATCCGGCCGTCTTTTCACGGCATATCTCAGGAGA
>JAYVTR010000277.1:0-8357 GCA_043788625.1 Planctomycetota bacterium | reverse complement strand
CAGTTTCCCAGCGAACAGCGGCAATCAGTGGACTTTTGGCGACATCACCGGGAACCAGCACCGCACCGCCATTGCTGCCGGCCATGAAACCATCCAGCGTAGCAACGCTCAGACCGCCCTTATGATGGCCATCGCCATGGCACTCATAGCAATGTTGACTCAAAAGTGGCTGGATTTTCCGGTTGAAGAACTCGGCGGCATAGGGCGACATCACGGTTCCATCAGCGGGTGCTGATGCTGTGGGTTCGACCGCCCATAGGCTGCTGAAGGTCATCAGCATCATTATCACATATCTCATGGCTGCCGTAATTTCCGCAAAGCATCAACCATCTTCTTGGTCGCCAAGCCTTGTGAGCTGGGCCGCGATAGCAGGCGGATGGTGCGTCCGACATGCAGATCACGAATCGGCTTGGTGCGCAATTCGCCAGCGACGCAGCCGTCGGGAATGATGCCCAGGCCCAGGCCGCTGCGCACCATGGCCTTGATGACCTCAACGTTCGCCAGGCCCATCACCGGGGAAAAAGTCAGACCGGCTTTGGTAAAGGCTTGGTCGATCAAAGTGCGAATCGTCAGCCCCTGGCTGAAGGTGACGATGCGGTGCTTGGCCAGTTCGGCGACGGTGTCGGGCACGCGGTCTTCAGGCATGCTCGGCGGATAAGCGACCACCACCGGATTCTGGTATAAACGTTCACAGGTGAGTTTGGGATGTTCGGTGGTGCCGATGGCGACATCAAGTTCATCGTCGAGCAGCATCGCCGTCAGCTGCGGACTCGATTGGCATACGACCTGCACGTCGACGCGCGGATTGGCTTGTACGAACTTGGCCAGGATCGGTGGTAAAATATAGATGCCGATCGAATCAATGGCCCCCAGGCGCACCCGACCGCTGACCTCGCCCTGGCGGCTGCGCACCCGGTCGGGCAATGCTGCCAGGCCGGTCAGCAATTCACGCGCGCCTTCGGCCAGGCTTTCGCCGGCCGGCGTCAGGCGCGCGCCTTGCGAAGTGCGTTCGACCAGGTGGGCGCCCAGCTGTCGCTCAAGCTCCTGCACCTGGCGGCTGATCGACGGCTGGGTCAGGTTGCGGGCGCGGGCCGCCGCCGATACCGAGCCGTATTCAGCGATCGCCAGCAGGCTGGCCAGGGCGTGAGGTGAGAGGTCGGGCACGGACATACGTACAGCGTATGGCGAAGTCGAGATGAGAGAAGATGGCATCGCTCTCCCTGTCAAAACTAATTGGATTGCCCGCCGGTGCAGATTCCCATCATCCGCGCGCCCAGTGCTCTGGTCGCACGTACCAGGCCCGGCTTAGGTTATTTATGAGTGAAATGCGAGTTTACGAACCCACCGCCATCGAGACCGCGTGGCAGGCGCGTTGGGAAGCGCTCAAGACGCACGAGGTGCGCGACGATCTGCCGCGCGAAAAGTGCTATTACGTCCTTGAGATGTTCCCCTATCCCAGCGGCAAGCTGCACATGGGGCACGTGCGCAACTACACCATCGGCGACGCCGTGGCGCGCTACAAGCGCATGCGCGGCTTCCATGTGCTGCACCCCATGGGTTGGGACTCGTTCGGTTTGCCAGCCGAACAGGCGGCCATCGAGCGCAATGCGCACCCTAAGGAATGGACCTATCAGAATATTGATTACATGCGTGGTCAGCTGAAGCGCATGGGCTTTTCCTATGCCTGGTCGCGGGAATTCGCCTGCAGTGATCCGGGCTATGCTCAGCGTGAACAAGAAGTGTTCTTGGACTTGGTCGAAAAGGGCTTGGTCTATCGCAAAAGTTCATTGGTGAACTGGTCGACCGGGCTCAATACCGTGCTCGCCAACGAACAAGTCATCGACGGCAAATGCTGGCGCACCGGCATGCCGGTGATCCAAAAAGAGCTGCCGACGTGGTATGTGCGCATCACCGCCTACGCCGAAGAGCTGCTACAGGGGACGCAACAACTGCAGGGTGAAACAGGCTGGCCGGATGCGGTGCTGACCCAGCAGCGCAATTGGATCGGCAAGAGCATCGGCGCCGAAATTGATTTTTCTGTCGTCGGTCACGCCGATGCCAAGCTGACCGTCTTCACCACCCGTCCGGACACTATTTTCGGGGTGACGTTCGTTTCCATCGCCCCTGACCATGCGCTGTTGCGGCGCATCGTGCCTGAGAGCCATCGTGCGGCTGTGGTTGAATTTGCTGAGCTGGTCCGGCGCACGCCGGCACAAGAACGCCAAGGTGACGCCGCCGAAAAGCTCGGCTGCTTCACCGGTGCTTACGCCGTCAATCCGGTGAATGGCGCTCAGGTGCCGTTGTACGCCGCTAATTTTGTGGTCTCGGATTACGGTACTGGCGTGGTCATGGCCGTGCCGGCGCATGACGAACGTGATTTCGAATTCGCTAAGAAGTATGCTCTGCCGATCGTGCACGTCATCGCTCCGGCACTGGCTCCAGCTGGAGGTACGGCTGCGGCTGACGCGGCTTTCACCGATGCTGGCGTGCTTGTCGATTCGGCGCAATTCACCGGTCAAGAATCAGAAGCTGCCAAGCTGGCCATAACTGACTGGTTGCAGGAAACTGGGAAGGGGCGCAAAACTGTCACCTGGCGCCTGCGCGACTGGGGCATCAGCCGCCAGCGTTTCTGGGGCAATCCGATTCCGTTCGTCTACAGTGAAACCGCCGGCGCGGTGCCGTTGGCGAAACGTGATCTGCCGGTGACCTTGCCGATGGATGTGACTTTTGACGGCAAGGGCAATCCGTTGGAAAAACATCCGACGTGGATGACCACCGCCAATGACGGCTCGCCGCTGACGGTGAAGACCATCCACGGCCGTGAACCGGCGCGGCGCGAAACCGACTCCAGGGATACGTTCATGCAGTCGAGCTGGTATTTCGCCCGCTATACCTGCCATGACAACACCAAGGCCGATCTCGGTTGCGCCGCTCCCTTGGACAAGGCCAAGGTTGATCACTGGCTGCCGGTGGATCTGTACATCGGCGGTATCGAGCACGCGGTGCTGCATCTGCTGTACGCGCGCTTCTTCACCAAGGCCCTGGCCGACTGCGGCTACACTTCCGTGCGCGAACCGTTTAAACGCCTGCTGTGCCAGGGCATGGTGTGCATGGAAACCTATTACCGCGACGACGGCAGCGGTAAGAAGCAGTACTTCTATCCCGAAGAGGTCACGGTCGAGAAGAACGAAAAGGGCAAGGTCATCACTGCCATTGCCAAGGTCGACAATCAAAGTGTCATCGTTGGCCGCGTAGAAAAGATGTCGAAGTCGAAGCGCAACACGGTGGACCCGCAGGTGCTGATCGATGCCTATGGCGCTGATACGGCGCGCTTGTTCGCTTTGTTCGCCGCTCCACCTGAGCTCGATCTCGAGTGGAACGAAGCCGGCGTTTCGGGTGCATATCGCTTCCTCAAGCGCGTGTGGGTCTTGGCGCAAGAGCACAAGGAGCGGTTGGAAAAAACGATGCCGTTCGCTGGGCATGTCAGTGAACTCAGCGGCGCCGATCAGGCCTTTGTGCGCAAGGTTCACGCCACCGTCAAACGTGCGACCGATGCCATGGAGAAGGATTTCTCCTTCAATACCACCATCGCCGCATGCATGGAGCTGACCAATGAACTGAAGCCAGATGTCTTGGCGCCGGCCATCGCCAAGCTCGGCTTGGTCACCCTGGTACGCTTGTTGGCGCCGATGGTTCCGCACATCGCTGCCGAACTGTGGCGCGATCTCACCGGTAGCGAAGATGTCGTGGCCGCAGGTTGGCCGACCTATGACGCGGCACAGATCGCCACCGACGAGGTCGAATACCCGGTGCAGATCAACGGCAAGGTGCGCGGCAAGGTAGTCTTTGCACGTACTTTAAGTGGTGCAGAACTAGACGCTGCGGTGAATGCGCACGCCGATGTGCAGGCGCTGATCACCGGCAAAACCTTACGCAAACTGATCGTCATTCATGGTAAGATCATCAATATCGTCGTCGGCTAAAAGCGCGGGGAAAATATGGCAACTATCACTTTTAACCATGATCCGGCTTTCCCTCAGCAGAAGGGGGCCGACTTGTTGGGGCAGCTGTTGAATCACGGCAGCACAGTGACCTACATCTGCATGTCCGGCTCGTGCGGAACGTGCAAAGTTACGGTGAAATTAGGGATGGAGCACTTATCGGCGAAAGCCGGCATGGAAAATATGCATGGCTGCAAAGATGGCGAGCGTCTGGCTTGCCAGGCGGTATGTCGGGGCACCGGAGACGTGGTGGTTGAGCAGTAGCGTTAGGCAGCATGTGTCGGTAGCGTGCTCGCTATGCTGGATCGACGTTTTTTTGTCTTATCAAATGCCGGCGAATCCGGACCGTTTACCGTCGCCGATCTCAAGCATGAGTTGCAGGTCGGTTCGATTCAGCGCAGCGATCAATTGCGCACCGCCATGGGCAAGGTCGTGGGCACGGTCGGCGAACAAGTCGGAGTGGTGCCATCACGTCCGCTGAAAACGATTAGCGGCCCCATGCGCGCCGTCGATTCAGATGTGCAAGCTCTCGGCGTCAACACTCGACGTGTCCAGGTAGTCACCCATCAGCGTGCCACCCCAGCTGAGGCAACTCGCGGCAGCAACCCGTCAAACCTTACCGTGCCGGCATTGGTAGCGGGTGCAGTGGTGCTCATTCTAGGGCTCGCCTGGATATTCACGAATCGAGCGGGAACGTCGGGCACGGCGGCCGGCACCCAGTCAGCTGGTGGCCAGGCGATCGGTACAAAGCCGGTGGTGAGCGTCTTGCCCAATGTGGGCTTGCCGACCGTGCGCATTGATACCGTAGTGGCGTTGGCCGTACTGGAAAAACCGGGTTTGCTGCGCATCACCACTAACTGGGCCTCGACCACATCGATAATGGTGAACGTCCGCAGCAGCGGCTTGTCGGTGCAGACGGTGGTGGTGCCCGCCGGATCAACCAGCGTGGACATACCGGTTCGTGTTCCGAAGCCAACAACAGGCAGCGGCGAGCTCGCGGTACCAGCGTCGGCGACGGTTTTTCTTTTGCCAGGCAAGGACTATGTGCTCAGTTCATCGATTCAGGCACAGGTGCAGTTTCGCAACGAGCGCATAGCGAGTATCGCCTATGAAGATTTTTACGGGCACAGCCAGGGCTGGGGTGGTGAATGGGGAGGTCAGGCGTTTACCCCGGCTCCTGGTTTTGGTGTGACGGTCAGCGGCGAACCGGTGTACCGGAGCTTCAAAGAACGGCTTGAGCATGGGGATATTTGGCTGTCTTGGTACCTGCGCAGCAATGAGAATATGCAGCATGTTGCGGGTCTGTCGCTTTTCGATCAGGGACAAGAGCAGTTATTTATCGGGCGGGCAGGAACACGGGGCGGCTTGTCTCTCGAATTTGCACCTGATATTACAAGATTTATTAATCTACCAGATCATCAGTTTACAACCAAGGAACAAATAGTGGTGCACCTCGTGCTCACAATAAAAGAGACGGTGGTTTCATGGTGGGTATCACCATCAGCGGCTGGCTTGGCACCACCTCCGCAAGCGACATTGACGCTGCCACCAATGGGCATTGATAGTCTTAGGCTGTTTGCCTTACAGCCGTGGGCGATCGGTGAGTTGCGCGTAGGACGGTCATGGGATGAAGCGGTCCCCTTGCCGTAGAGCTCCGGCTCCCATGCTGCCGCAGCATGCGTTTTGCTCTCGCCGTGCTGTTGATTCCTTTCCTCGCCTTGTCCACCACGTCATGTGCACGTAAGGCCAAGAAGAAGGACTACGCCCGGCCGTTGCCAGAAGGCGCCTTGGCGCTGCGCGAAGTCGACATCGCCACCATGCCCAACATGACGCTGACGGATCGCGCCGCCGTCCATCGCGGCATTGCCAACAGCTTGGCTTTCCTTGATAAGAAATCGACCTTTCCACAAGCCATCGGCGGCGTCGACAAGGGTCAGGTAATTGCGAGCCTGAAGGCTATCGATGGTCTGTTGACCTCGACCTCGACTGATGAGCAATTCAATGTGGAAGTAAAAAAGAAATTCCGTGCCTTCATGTCGATCGGTTGCGATGACCAGGGCACCGTACTGTTCACCGGCTATTATACGCCAATCTTTGATGCCAGCCGCACCGCCACCGACGTCTACCGTTATCCGATCTATAAGCGCCCGGCCGATTTGGTAATGACCACCAGTGTCGAGATCGCTAAGCAGTCGCCGGCCATGAATCCTTATCCCGACGCCTCGACCATCGAGACCAGCGGCATGTTGAAGGGTCAGGAATTGGTGTGGCTCAAAGATCCGTACGAAGCCTATTTGGTGCGTGTACAGGGCTCCGCCAAGTTGCATCTGCCTGACGGTGGTTCGATGGAAATCGGCTATGCCGGCACCAACGGTTACCAGTACAAGGGCATCGGTCAGGACCTGGTTAAAGACGGCAAGATCCCCAGCGATAAATTGTCATTCTTCACTATTCGCGAATTCTTTCGTGTGCATCCCGAAGAAGTGTCGGTCTATACCTCACGCAATCCACGCTACATCTTCTTCACTGAGACCAAGGGCGGGCCATACGGTTCCATCGGTCAACCGGTGACCGCCGATGTCTCGATCGCTACCGACAAGACCATCTTCCCACCTGGTGGGCCGGTGGTGGCGGCGACCGCCCTGTCGAGTGGCAGTGAAGACCAAGCCAGGCTCAAGGACGCGCCGAACAAAGGCGTCAGCTATGTCGGCCTGCGCCTCGATCAGGACACCGGTGGCGCCATCCGTGCGCCGGGCCGTTGCGACCTGTACATGGGCGAAGGCGAAGCCAACGAACGTCGCGCAGGTGGTCAATATGCCGAAGGCAAATTGTACTACCTGATCGTCAAGTAACACCGCGCTAAAAAAGAGGGGCCCGATGGCCACTTATCGTGTCAAATCGGTCTTCGGCCCGACGCTGCAAGGCGAGGGTTTGCATCAGGGCATGCCGTGTTTGTTTGTTCGTCTGTCCGGCTGCAATGCCTGGGACGGCCGGCCCGAGACCCGCGCGGCCTCGGCCTGCCCATACTGCGATACCGATTTCCGCGGCGGCGAGACCCAGGATATAGCACAGATCGTGGCTCGCCTCGCGGCGCTCGGCCCGGTTTCCGCCCACATGGGTGTGGTGCTCACCGGCGGTGAACCGTTGCTGCAAGCGGATGCGGCCTTGATTGCCGCCCTGGCCGAACGCTTTGTGTGGGTCGATATAGAAACCAATGGCACGCGCATGTGCCCTCCGCGTCCGCCGAACGTGTTCATCTCCTGCAGTCCCAAGGCCGTACGTGATCAGCCGGTAGTGGTCGAGCCCGATTGGTGGAAGGTGCTGATCCCCGATCAGCGCGGATTTTTAGAGCGCGCTCTGGCGAGTGGAAAGCCGGTCTTCGTGCAGCCCACATGCCCGGATGCCGGGCCCAGCGGCGAATTGTACCAACGGCATCTCGCGCAGTGCTTGGAATTGTGCTATACGCGTGGGTGTCGTTTGAGTGCGCAGCTGCATAAATATGTGGGTATTGAATAGTACTGTAAAACAATGAAATTACTCGGTTGAAATCGTTAACCAATATGACTACAAGAATTTTTATAAAAATACTCTATTTCTTCTCCACCATATTGTCGGGCATTGGTTGGGGCATAAGTATTATCGGTGCATTTATGCCGTCTAAACAATCTTTTGAAATATTGGCATCAATTGTTGGAGAAGACGTCCTTTATAGTCGACCCATGGCATATTGGTTAGTAATGTGTTCAATTGGATTTACATTTATTGGAATGCAGTTCATTTTTTCTTTATTCAAATCATTTGGTAATCACTATCTAATCATGGGAGCGTTTAATTTAGTGTGCGCCTTAGGTTTATTAATCTTCGGTGTCTTAAATGGATTTCATATGGATGTGCAAATTTACGACATCCTATTCCTTTTGACAACGGGACTGACTATTATAATTTCAGGACGCATTTATCGAGTAAATTTAAATAAGCCATTTGTTGCTGTGAAATAAAAGTGGAAGCCTTTAAAAAGTACAATTGGTTACTGTTTTTAGGGTTAGGTTTTTAGGGTTAGGTTTAGTTACCATATTTTTAGCAGTGCAGCCAATTCATAGCAAGAAAATTTGCGGCATTATACTTATTTCGATAATATGCCTAACTGGGTGGGTCTTATACTTTGTGCGAAAAATGCCTTTGATGTTAACTGCTATTGGTTTCTCAGTGGCCATTTTTTTAATGACATTGATTAATTTTCTGGCGATTAACACGATGGAGTTGACCCTGAAAAAGCCCCTTCCCAACAATGCCTGCTCGGCGTGAACATCCATCGCGCAGCTTGAATGACGAATCCGAACTCGCTGATCGCGTCCT
>JAYVTR010000276.1:0-5567 GCA_043788625.1 Planctomycetota bacterium | reverse complement strand
CCTTTACGGCGAGCGCCGACGTCGCCCTCTCGGCCGTGCACCAAGTCACTGCGCGTCCGTCCGGTGGCGGCGCAGATGGCATCGGTGATGCCAAAAGCGGTGCCTGAGGGCGCATCCTTTTTATGGTGATGGTGGGCTTCGACGACTTCGATGTCGTAGTCACCACCCAGGGCCACAGCGAGCCTAGCCGCCATCTGAAACACCACATTGACGCCGACACTCATGTTCATGGCGTGCAAGACGGCAATTTTTCCTGCTGCCATGGCACAGGTCTGCTCGAGCACCGCCGGGGCGATGCCGGTGGTGCCGGACACCAGCGCCATGCCGTGCGCCGCACAATGTGCGGCAACTGCCGGAAAAGCGGTATGGTGACTAAAATCGATGACCACAGCCCCGGGCTGTACCGGTAAAGCACTGAAGAGAGGCGCATCCGACGCGACACCCAAGGCGCGCAGCGAGCCCGGTTGGCGATCGACGCCGGCGACGACTGTGAAGGCCGCATCCTCGGCGGCGAGCGACAGGATCTTTTGGCCCATGCGACCGGCTGCGCCGTGCATGATGAGCGAGGTAGTCATGTCGGCGGCAGGGTGGTGGTACGGCTCACGGTTCAACCGGAATCACTCATCCAGCAGCAATTAGATCCCGTCCCCGACGACAACTTGCACCTTGGTAAGGAGACTTTGGTAAAGGCCCGGATTCGTTGCCGGCATAATAACCCGTTCGACATGGCCACCATTCGCAGAGGCATTGTCGTCGACCGTCTCAACCCGATCCGGTAAGGTAAAGACGAAGCTGTCCGGCGACCACTGTTCGGCCTGCGGCCCACTGATCACCGCTCGACGTGCATCGACGTGTACCCGACCGGCAGCATCCAGGTAGGCCTGCGCGCGATAGGCGACGACCAATTTCTCTGACACAATTGCTGCATTTTGAGAGTAGCCAAACATGCCTATGACCGGGTCGAGCAACAACAGCAGCTCAGGCATCGCCAAAGGCTCATCATAAGTCGCCACCCACGCCGGCCGCAATTGCCCTACGCCATCACCGATCACCACCACGCTGCGGTAGGTTTCCCAAGTGAATTCGATGGCCATGGGCTTGGCTGGTGCCGCCGGTGGCACATGCTCAATCGTATTGTCTTCAGCGGCGGAAGGTGGCGCTGGAATATCGATGATCGGCCCTTCAACGGCTGCCAATGACAGCGTCAAAGAAAGCGTCAAAGACATGGCCAGTAACGAACCAAACCCCCGCCGCCACATCAGAACAACCGTCGCTGACGCGTGCTGGGAACCCCTTCGGCAATGCGGTATTTGGTCACTGTACGGCGACTGATATCGAGGCCTTCCTTGGCCAGGATGTCGGCGATCTCCTGATCGGACAAAGGGGTCTTCTTGTTCTCGGTATTGATCAGCTTCTCGATGCGCAACTTCACCGATTTTGAGCTTTCGGCCTCGCTGCCATCCGATGAGGCAATGCCGCCGGAAAAAAAGTCGGCCAAGGGAATGATGCCCGACGGCGTCTGGATGTATTTGTCCTTCACCGCTCGCGACACCGTGGCGACATGCATGCCGATCTTATCGGCGATGTTTTGACGCATCAGTGGCCGCAGGTTTTCAACGCCGCCCTCGAGAAATGCTGTCTGATGCTTGATGATCTCGGTGACGATCTTCAGCAACGTCCGTTTACGTTGGTTCACCGCATCAATGATGAACTTGGCGCTGGAAAGCTTATCCTTGAGATAGGCCTTATCCTTAGGGTCGGCGATGCCGTGATCGTAAAGCTGCCAGTATGAATCGCTGACCTGCACCTTGGGCACCCGACCATCGGGAACGCTGACAATCCATTCACCACGTTCGTTGCACTCGACCACTACGTCGGGGACGACGATGGAGTTTTCACTGCGTGAAAATGGCAGGCCTGGCTTGGGATCCAGTTTCGCCAGAACACCGACCGCTTCCTGCAAACTCTCGATGGAATGGCCGGTTGCCGCGCTCACCGCCGGCAGGCGGTTTTTCAACATATCGGTGAGGTGGTTGCGAATCAGCTCCAGCTCAAAGGAATTATCGCCAGATTCTTTGCTCAGCTGCAACAGCAGGCAGTCCTGCAGATTCTTGGCGCCGACTCCGATGGGCTCAAGTCCACGTACGGTTTCCCAGGCGTGTTCAGCGGCTTCAAGCTTTTCTTCAGGGAACAGCTCGGGCAAGGGCTCGAGCAGGTAGCCGCGGCGATCGAGATGCCAACAGATTTCTTCAGCACATTCACGCTCTTCGTCGTTCAATTCGACGAAACGCAGCTGATCGATCAGATGATCGGCCAATGAAGGTGAACGGTTGGGTGTGGCCTCCAGCGCCTCCATCTTATCGGGTGTGTCTTCATCGCGCGGGGCCGCCCGCCGAGTACGGAACCAGTCGAGATCGGCATCATGAAAACGATCGACCGATTCGCCTCCATGCGCCATCTGACCATCGTACGACTCACTAGGGCCGTCGATGATCTCAAGCGCCGGATTGGCCTCGACCTCGTTCATAAGCCGCTCTTCGAGAGCCATCTGCGGTAACAGAAGAATCTCGATCGACTGGATCATCTGCGGGGTGAGCTTGAGCTTTTGCTCCATCCGCATGCTGAAATTTTGCCGCATCTGCAGCGACATCAGGATATCCCCTCGGTTCGTGTAGCAATTTATACGCCAAAGTTTGGACAACCGCAAGTCATCATCGCCGTAGCCCTTGATAGCGCTTCGACCACAAGTCTCTATTTACCATTTCCTGGCAGGCATTCGTTTGATATGAACGGATGCGGCTTTCACGCCACCTGGCTCACAATTCGTTCTTAGGAACAAAATCTTGTCTGTTTCGAGTGCCGCCGCGTCGACTGGTCCTGGCCTTACTGGTTCGCTGGCCAGTCAGCTTGATGCCGCAGCCCACATTATGCTGGCGAACAACTGGGTTTCACGACCGCAGCTAGATCACATCAAGGTCCGCGTCATCAACGCTAAGGATCCCCTGCCGTCTGCGGGGCGCTCCCTGTTGGCGCAATTCCTTCTCGACAATCGCCTCCTGCCACGTGATCAGGTCGCCGATCTCGACTCGATCGTGCGCAATCAGGCGACCCTGCCTGAATTTCAGCTGCTGCGGAAAATCGGCGCTGGCGGCATGGGCACGGTGTTTCTGGCGGTGCACATTGCCAGCCAACGTCAGGTCGCCTTGAAGACCATGAATGCGCGTTTGGCCGACGATAAGGATTTCATCGAACGTTTTCATCGAGAAGCACGCGCCCTGGAAAAGGTGCGCAATGAACATATCGCTGAAATCATCGCCTGCGGAGAGACCGAGGGTACCTGCTGGCTCGCCATGGAATATATCGAGGGGCCGAGCCTGATGTCGTTGCTGAAAGAGCATCGCGTCTTGCCCGAGCACTATGCGCTAAACCTCACCCGGCAGATCGCCGAAGGCCTGGAGCACGTATGGAACACGGCCCATCTCATCCACCGCGACATCAAGCCGGAAAACGTCCTCGTGCTGCGTCGGCGCACCGGCGAAGATCTATTTCCCATCACCGACACCGCCAAATTAATCGATTTCGGCCTGGTAAAATCCAATAGCGATGACGACCGGCTGACGCAGACGGGGATGACCATCGGCACCCCCCTGTACATGAGCCCAGAACAAGTGCGGGGTGAAAATCTCGACTGCCGCTCGGACATCTATGGCGTCGGCGCGACGCTTTATCATCTGCTCACTGGGCACACGCCGTTCTCCGGCTCAAGCCCGGGTGCGATCATGAGCGCACACTTGACTGAGACCGTCCCCGACCCCGGTGAGCGCGTCCCCAGCCTCAGCAAGTTGACGCGTCAGCTGGTGATGACAGCGATGGCGAAAAGCACCGAAAAACGTTACACCACTTTCGAAGCCTTGATCGCTGCCTGCAACGAGGCCCTCACCGGCATCGATCACAAATCCGGGTCCATGCCACGGCTGTTGCGCAAGCCCATGGTGCTGAAGCATCCGGTGAAGCGCTCGGGCGAGTTCAATGCTGACGGTCAAGACCTCAATGCGCCACCCGCACACCCACCAACGCCGCCAGAGCCCGGCGGTCATGCGGCTGGCCATGGGAACAGTGGCCATGTCGCAAGTAGTCCGCCGCCGGTCGCGCCCGTGGGGCCAATTGCCGATGATTTGCACCCCGAATTAAAGGCGCTTCACAAGCTCCCGGCCAGCAATCTCATTGCCAGTCGCAATGCATCGACGGTGATCACACCGACCTCAAAACCCATCACCGAACGACCATCGACACGACTTTATACGTCAACTCCGCAAGCTCTTCCCACCAACGCGCCGCATTCGCAACGGTCCGCCATTGTGCCGCCTGCCGGCAAGCCCAGCCCGGCGGTGGCGACGTCTTCTAGCGAAACCCAGCTACCGGTGATCAGCACTGCCTTCATTGACCATCCGCCGTCGCCGGGCATGGGCTTGCTGCCGTGGCTGGCCTTGGGCTTTGCGGTACTCGCCCTCGGCGCTTTTCTCGCAATTACTTATCTTTAATCACCGCAACTCATCCGTCGTGCATCGCTTCCGCGCCCACCGCGCGCAGGGCTTCGGCGGCAAGGTAGAAACTGCCGGTAATGCACACGTCCGCCTCATCAAGGGTTGCCAGATGGGCGAGCACGGCACGAATATCGGCAAACCATGGCGTAGCCAACAAGCCCGACGGCCATTGCTGCGCTCGGCGCGCACGCGGCGAGTCGTAAGCACAGCGGATGATATCGATTTGGGGCGGTAAAACCGCGCAAATCTCATCGATTTCCTTATCAGTGGCAGTGCCCAACACCAGCCGCCACGGCGGGCGCAACTGCGACTGAGCGACAGCCAGCGTCGCGGCGATGCTCGGCCCGTTGTGTGCTCCATCGATCAGCAAACGGCGGCGGCCAACGCCCACCATTTGACAGCGGGCCGCCAAAGTCGCCGTGGCCATACCACGGCGGGCAACGGCTTCATCAAATTGCGGTATGAGGATCGCCGCTGCTGCCAAGGCCGTACTGGCATTGTCTTGCTGGTGCGCACCCAGCAGCGCCAGGTCGAAGGGACGGGCATGACGGGTGATCCAGGTCGCCGCTAAACCAGTGGGGAATTGCAGCGCCAAGACCTGGGCGAAGGCGGCCGCACCAGCGGGCGACTGTGGAGCCAGCAACAACGGCCGTCCACGACGCGCGATGGGCAATTTTTCACCAGCGATAGCCGGCAGATCCGGGCCCAGGATTTCGCGATGATCGTGCGACAGATGGGTGATGATGGCCAGTCGGCAGTCGAGGGCATTGGCGCAGTCAAGACGCCCGCCCAAACCAACTTCCCAGAGTAGAAAACACTCGGGAATTGCTGCCGCCAGCAGCACCGCCATGGCCGCAGTACGCTCGAAATAGGTCAATCCCAGGCCACTGCGAGCCTCGACGGCAGCGACGTGCTGCGCCACCGGCACCAGCTGGGACAGGGTCGCAGGCACGCCATTGATGCGCCAGCGCTCGCGTACGCTGCGCACATGCGGGCTGGTAAAAGCAAGCGTCGCTTGCCCAT
>JAYVTR010000275.1:0-5036 GCA_043788625.1 Planctomycetota bacterium | reverse complement strand
GCGGGATAGGTGACGCCGCTGGGGCTGGTCCACTGCGCCGTGCTGGCAAGGGTCACATCCGCAGCCGACAGCGGGGTGACGCTGCCATCAACCGCCACCAGGCTGCCGCTGCTGAACTCGGTGGCGCTGCCGTCCATGCGGCGCAAACGATAGAACATCAGTTCCCGGCCGTCAGCCAGCTGCAGGGCGAACCAATCCCAGCCGCTGACTCCTGGCTCAAGCGAGCTGGTCGACCATTCGCGGTCCATCCAGCTGTTGCCGCTGAGCACCCAACGCTGCTCGCCCAGGCGCAGTGTGCCGTTGGTGGGCATGCGCGTCTGGCTGTAATAATAACTCGCGGCCCCGGCAGCGGCACCTTTGCGGCTCAGCCCATGATCACCTTGCAGCACCACCGGCTTGCCCGGTTGCAGCTGAAGATCGAGGGCCACGTCTGGAGTTTCGGCATGGATGCGCAGCGGATCGCCGCTTGTTTCCGATCCGCTTGTTTCCGATCCGCTTGTTTCGGAGCCACGGGCTTCCCAGCCATCGCAGTGGATGCGCAGCGGTGCGCTGGTCGCCCCCGCAAGGCCAACTGCCCCACGTGCGGAACGCTCGAAAGCATAGAATTTTCCGCCGGCGATATCGCTGACCGTGAGGTGCGCCAACCAGGTTTCCGAGGTCGCCCAAGCTGAACTGCGCGGCACCTGCGATGACGTATGCGCAAAACGGAAGATCGTGAATTGATAGCCAAATGCCCGGCCATCCGCGGCAGTAAGATTGCCGGTCCAATACCACCATTCAGTGCGGTAATCCGGATGCTCGCCATGGTCAGCGGGGAAACTGAACGCGCGCGGCTGGGTGGCAATGGCGAACCCGGCAGCCTCCAGGCTCAGCAGTGAGGTGATCGGCGTGGGCGCCACCGCCGTTGTCGCGGGTTGATCGCCACAGCCAGCAAGGCCGACGACGATCAGCAACAGTATCCATTTAATCGGCATGCAGAGCCTCGGCCAAAGGTCGCCGGCTGGCGCGCCAAGCGGGAAAAAAACCGGCCGCAACGGCCGCACTGGCGGCCAGCGCCACCGTCAGCAGCAGCTGCCAGCCCTCGATGTCCAGGGCCATCGACCAGCCGAATGAACGGCGATTGATCACATGCGTCAGACCCGCCGCCAAGGCCATGCCCATGGGCACCGCCAGCAGCCCGGCGGCAGCACCGGTGAATAAACATTCATATAGGGCCAAGCCGATGACTTCATTCGGCGTCACGCCACAAGCACGTAAGCGCGCGGTGGTACGGGCACGCTCGACCTGCACCGCTGCCAAGGCGGCGATCAGGCCGAGCACTGCCACCCCCGCCGCCAACCAGCGGATCACCGTGGTAATGGCAAAGGTGCGATCGAAGACGGTCAGCGAGGCCACGGTCAGCGCCCGGCTGGAGGTGATCGATAACGGTGCGTCGCCAGCGGCCTGACGCAGGCGCGCGCTGAGTTCATCAGCGCTGATGCCAGGCGCTGCATCCATCGCCAAGGCGGTCACAGAATCATCGGCAAACCAGTTCTGGTAGTACTGCCGATGCAGGTACACCGCCCCGGCATCGCTGCTGTAGTCGACCATCACCGCTGCGATCGTCACCGGCCGACGCCCGGCGGGGGTCAGCAGGATCAGCTCCTGGCCGACCTGCAGGTGACGGTGGGTGGCGAAGGGTTCGGTGATGAATACCGCGCCCGCAGCAAACGCCACCCATGCCGCGTCGCGCGCTGCCTCCGAGGCAAACGCCGGCCGGGCCACGAAGGCAGCGCGGCTCTCGGCGCGAGGCGTGAACGCAGCCAGGGTCGCGTCATCGCTGACGCCGTTGGGGAATTGCACGCTGATGATGGCATCACGTTTAGGCACGACGCTGGCGATGCCGGGCACCGCCAGCAGCCGTTCGACCACCGCCGGCGCCAATGGTGTTTCGCCGACGCGGGCGGCGATCAAGCGCGGCGCCGCGACATAGACATCCGCGGTCAGCGTCGTCGCCAGCCAGGTGTTCAAGGCCAGGCGGAACGAGGCGACCATCAAGGTCATGCCCAAGGCCGCCGCGCAGGCGACGCTCAGGGCGGCCACGGCAATGCCCGTACGCGAGAGATTCGCCCCCACCGCTCTCGCCGCTAGGGTCACCACCGGAAAGCGCCGCCATGGCCACGCCAAGACCGTTACCACCGGCACCACCAGCACCGGCACCACCAGCGCCGCCGCGATCAGCCCGCAGCCCAGGCCGACAAAGCCGGCGTTGATGGTCGGCGGGCATGCGAACAGGATCAGCGCGCACAGGCCCAGCAAAGCGGCGCCGCCCACCGCCAGCCACGGCAGGGCCCGTCGCCAAGCGTGTTCATGGGTACTGGCCACCAACCCCAGCCGTGGGGCGCTGCGCGCGGCATCGAGGGCCGGCAGCCATGCCGCCAGCAACGTCGCGCCAATACCCAACAACAAGCCCTGGACGATGATCAGCGGCTCGATGGCAATTACCGGTTGGCCGATGTTGGCGTACAGATCACCGATGGTGCGCGCCACCAGGCGCAACAGCAGCTTGGCCAGCACGGTGCCCAGCAGCACCCCGAGCAGCGACGCGAGCACGCCAGCGGTCAGCGCCTCGCCCATGACCATGCCCAGGATCTGCCCAGGGGTGGTCCCATGCGCCCGCAAGCGGGCAAATAATTCACGCCGCCGCACCACCGCGAAACTGGCGGTATTGGCGATGAGGAACATACCCACCACCAGGGCGATCAGCCCGAGGGCGCTGAGGTTGGTGTGGAAAGCCTCGGTCAGCTGACGCAGGCTGTCGCTGCGGCGGCTGGCTGGTACCAGCTCGGCACCAGCGGGCAGGACAGCCGTAATTGCCGCTGCGGCTGAAGTTGCTTCATCATCCATGCGTACGTCGAGGTAATCCACCCGCCCCGGCCGGCCGAGCAGCTCTTGCGCTGTGGCGATGTCGCACAGCGCGAAGGCCACCTGACGGGTGACGGCGTTGCCGCTATCGGCCAGCGTGGCAATGAGCGTCACCGCTGGCATCGTCGACCCGTGACGGATGTGGAAGGTCTGGCCCTCGCTCAACCCCAGATCAGCTGCCGTCGTCTGGCTCAGCACCACCGTACCGGGCTCGGTGAGCAAGCGCGCCACGGGAAAGGCGCGCCCATGCAGCACCGGCTGCGTGGCGTCGCGGAACGGCGCTTCGGCAAAGACATCGACGCCCAACAGATGCAGCGTGCGCCCCGGGCGCTCGACCACTGCCACTTCGGCTTCGACGACTGGCGCCACCGCCGCCCCATGGGCCATCGCTGCAACGCGGATGGCGGCATAGGCCGTCTCAGGCAGGCCGTGGCTGCCGGCGACCACCTGATGCGTGGCATGACCGACCAGGCCACCCAGCGAATCGGTGAAAGCCTGGCGCGCGGCGGCATTGGCCAAGGCGATGGCGGTGGACACGGCCACGCCCAGGGCGATGCCGATGATCGCCAGCAGCGCCAGTCCGGGATGCCGGCGGTGCGAGCGCCAGGCGACGGTGGCCAGCAATCTCATGCCCCAGACCGCGCGCCGTTGGTGGCCTGCAGACGCCCATCGTCCATCTGCCATACGCGATCGGCGATTGAAACGTATTCGGGATTGTGGGTGACGAATACCAGAGCCCCGCCACGGCCACGGGTGAGGCGCACCAACAGATCGACCACCAGGCTGGCGGTGGCATGATCGAGGGCGCCGGTGGGCTCATCGGCCAGCACCAGGGCCGGATCGTGCGCCAATGCAGCGGCCACCGCCACGCGCTGCTGTTCGCCGCCGCTCAAGTGGTCGGGATGCTCATGCCCGCGACCGGCCAGGCCGACTTCGTCCAGCAGCTCTTCGACCCGCGCATGGCCATCACGGCCATCAAGCGCATGGCGCAGATGGATATTTTCATGCACCGTCAATTCGGGCAGCAGGTTGAATGACTGGAAGACCAGGCCGATGTGGCGCCGCCGCACGAGGGTGCGCTCGCGCTCACCCAGGCCGGCGAGGATCTGACCGGCGACAATGACCGTCCCCGAGTCAGCGATCTCCATTCCCGCCGCCAGGTTGACGATGGTTGATTTGCCACTGCCGCTGCGGCCAAGCAGCACCACGACTTCACCGGGCTGGACGACGGCATGCACATCGATCAGCACGTGACGCTCGGCAAAGGACTTGTTGACCCCACGCAATTCAAGGGCGGGGACAGGTGGCAATGGCGAGATGGATTCCGGCACGATTGATGGTCCTTTCAAACTGCACGAGTGGCCGCAATCGGCTGCGAATTTGGGCTCGACAAAACGTCTTTGGGATTCATAACCACGTTTTGAGTACTACAAATACAAAGTTGGTTTCCATGTCCCACTATCTCATCACCGGCGCCGCGGGCGGTATCGGTCAGGCGCTCATCCGTCATCTCGAGGGTCATGAGTTGACCTTGGTAGGACGCCATGCTGGCACCCTCAGGCCCCTCGGCTACCGCTACTTAGCTGCCGATCTCACCACTGAAGACGGCGCCGACGAGCTGGCCAAGATGCTGGTGACCCTGCCGCCCCTGGCCGGAGCTGCCCACTGCGTCGGCTCGCTGCTGCTGAAACCAGCCCATCGCATGACCTTTGCCGAATGGCGGGCGATCCAGACCACCAATCTCGACAGCGCTTTCCTGGTGCTGCAGGTCATGGCGCGTCTGCCCCTGCATGGCTCGCTGGTGCTGGTGAGTTCAGTTGCCGCCGGCCTGGGCTTGGCCAACCATGAGGCCATCGCCGCTGCCAAGGCCGGTATCGAAGGTCTGGTACGTGCGGCGGCCGCCAGCTACGCCGGGGCCGGGATGCGCGTCAACGCCATCGCGCCGGCGCTGACCGAAACCCCGCTGACCGCCGCCTTGATCGCCAACGAGGCGATGCGCAAGAGCATCACCGCCATGCATCCGCTCGGTCGCTTGGGCACTGCCGACGATCAGGCGGCGGCGATTGCCTGGCTGCTGTCACCGGCTTCGGCATGGATCACTGGCCAGGTGCTGGCGGTCGATGGTGGCCTGC
>JAYVTR010000274.1:0-1774 GCA_043788625.1 Planctomycetota bacterium | reverse complement strand
GGCGGCATCTACATCGATCTGAATTTTTTCAGCCCGTGATGCGATTCCATCGTGCGCCACTAGGGGCTCCCGGTCGCGTGAACCGATAATCACTTTGTTAACCACCCAATACAAAGCACGCGCCCCATCCTGGGCGGCATAATGACTGCCGATGAAAACGATCAGAATATTGCGTTTGGGTCCTGCTGCCCGCAGACGCGCGGCTGTTTCTGCCAACAACGCGCAATTGGCAGCCCACCGCTGCTGCGGTGAAAAATCTGGTACCGCGCCGAAGGTCCCCAGCTGTGCAGAAAGGATGATGGTCTGCGTCGCCAATTCCGCATCGGCATCGGCCACCGCCGGAATCATGGCCCATAAATTTGCAGTGGCGACGGTTTGCCACCGCGTGGCTATCTGCAGGCTGCCATGCTTGGCGATGACGCCCGTCAACAAGCCTGCCTTTTCGGCGTCGGCATGGCTTATCCACGCCCGTGGCACGGCTAAGGTCAACTCGGTGAAATGTTTGGCCACCGACCATTGCGTAGCCCGGTCATTACCGACGAAGACCACTGCCTGTGCGCCCAGTGCGAACACATCAGCCATGGCTGAGCTGCCGAAATCGAGCAGGACGATCGCACCTTTGAGCTTCTTGCCGTCCAGGCGCGGGCTGGCGCCATCAGCGAGATAGTGGATCTCACCACTCAGTGTTTGATCCCAGGTGGTGGTTGGCGCGATGCCGTTAGGAGCCAGAGGAAAGACCCCGGGGATGGCAACACCGTCAACCATGAGCGAACAGGTAACCGTGGTCGGCACCGCTGTTTGATAGATCTGGCGCTTGAGGTCGATGCCATGCGGTGCCAGCGCAGTCGTTAAAGCCTCGGCGCAGGCCGTCCAGCCTGGTGAGCCGGGAAGGCGATTGTCGTGCTTGGAGAACTCCGTCATCACCTGGTCGTACAGCGCCACCTCGGCAGCAGACAATCGACCACCTCCACTGAGGATGGCGCAGGGCAACCATAAGCACACTAGCGCATATCGGCACAGCGCATGGAAACGTTGATGCATCCTCACTCGTCCTCCCCTAAACTGGCCTTCTTGATCTCGACATTCTTGGTGATCTCGACCTTGTCGATCAAGCCGCCGGCAATCCACACCATGCGTGAAGAAACCGCGAGCATGGCGTGGTCATGCGTCGCACAGATGACCGTCACTCCACTCTCACGGTTCAGGTCGCGTAGAATGCGATGGACATCCTTGCCCGATGCGAAATCGAGATTCGCAGTCGGCTCATCGCACAACAGCAAGGACGGACGATTGGCCAATGCCCGGGCAATGGCAACACGCTGTTGCTGACCACCAGACATCTGCTTGGGTCGATGTTGCCAACGTTCGCCCAGGCCAACCATTTCCAGAAGCTGCATGCCGCGTTGACGTGCCTCATCAGTATGCACGCCGGCAAAGGTCATTGGCAGGGTGACGTTCTCGAGGGCCGTCATGACGCTGTTGAGATTATAACTTTGGAAGACATAGCCGATTTTGCGGCAACGCAAAAAAGCCAGCTCATCGGCGTTCAGCTGTGCCATATCGACTTCGTCGATGAAAACACGCCCGGCAGTCGGACTGTCCAGCCCACCGATCATATTGAAAAATGTCGACTTGCCCGAGCCTGAAGGGCCCATGACGCAGATGTATTCGCCACGGAAAATTTCTAGATCGATGCTCTTCAAGGCATGCGTGGTCTCGACACCGCGTTGATAGGTCTTCTGCACACCAATTGCGCGCACCAGGACGTGATGTC
>JAYVTR010000273.1:0-10615 GCA_043788625.1 Planctomycetota bacterium | reverse complement strand
ATGAAGGACCGTCAGGCGCGACGCTCCGCGCCAGTCCCGGCTTGCGCCGCATCCTGGCCCTCATGGAAGCACGCCTCATCGGCGGCCTCGCGGTGTCATCCCTGGATCGCCTGACTCGCCATGCGGCCACCTTATGCCACCTGATGGACCACATGACAGCCACGGAAACCGGCCTCCTGTCGGTAAGCGGGACCAGCATGCCGGATGTCCTGCAAGCCGGCCTGTTCAGCCCGGAGCAACGCCACCTGATCCGCCATCGTCTCCGCCGCGGCATACGCCAGCTGCGCCACGCCCCCGAGCACTCCGCGACGCACCATCCAGCTTCCCATGCCCGCTGAGAAATTCCCCATGCCGATTCCCCGTCCTTCCCCCACTGCCGCCCTGGCTTTTCCTGATGACGCCGCCGCCCAGCGCCCGTGGGTGGTGTACCTGCGCGTGTCCACCGACGAGCAGGCGAAACATGGCGTCAGCCTGGCCGCGCAGGAAGAGCAATGCCGCGCCATGCTGATCGCTATGCGCCTGCCATTTCTGGAAGTGATCAACGACGACGGCTATTCCGGCGAAACCATCCGCAAACGTCCGGGCATGCGCCGCCTTATGGAATTGATGGAAGCGCGCGCCATAGGCGGCTTCGTGGTATCGCGTCTAGATCGCCTAACCCGCAGCGCGATTGACATGCACCATATCGTGGAACGCGTGAACAGCACCGACACCGGGCTGTTATCGGTCGGCGAAACCATCGACACGCGGACGCCCAACGGTCGCCTATTCGTCTACCTCGCTGGCCTCTTTGCCCAATGGGAACGCGAGAAGATCAGCGACCGCGTCCGCATGGGCATGAACCACATTCGCTCGAAGGGCTTCTTCTGCGGTGGTCGCGTGCCCACCGGCTGCGCCCTGGAAGGCGACAAAGGCAAACGCCGGTTGGTGCGTGGTCCGTACGCCGACGCGGTGGCCCAGGCATGGCCGATGGTGGTGCAGGGCGGCAGCCTGCGCGACGTGGCCGCCTTCTTGAATCAGGCCGGGGTGCTCCAGCGCGGCAACAAGGAGATGCGCAAGGATTGGGGCGCAACGCACGTCTCGCGCCTGCTGCGCATCGAGAGCCTGATTGGTGTGCTGGTGGACGCGGTGACCTTCAACGAAGTGCGCACCATCCTTGGCGCACGGCGTACCCCGTTTCGTAAAGATGGCGACTCCTTGCCCAGCCATCGCACCGAACGGGTTTGGATCAGTAGCGGCATCTTGCGCTGTGCGGTCTGCGATACCTTGCTCAGCGGCCTCCACGCTAAGGGCCGTAACGGCTGGTATCCCTACCTGCGTTGCGTCGAGCGCAACAAGGGCCGCTGTACCGCTAAGGATCTGCCGGCCGAGGCGATCGAACAGGCACTGATCGCCGGCACGGTCCATGCCACCCGTGCGCACGGTGACTTCGCTGCTCGCATGGTGGCGATTGCGCGCACCGCCCAGGGGACGGCGCAACCGCTGATGGATCGACGGGCCGAACTGGTCGCTGAAGCCGCCACCCACCGCTACAAGCGCGACGGACTGATCGATCTTGCGGGCGAGCCGGGCATCGTCCGCCGGGTGCTGGCCGAACGCATCAATGCGGTTCAGGCCACCATCGATGCCAACGAATTGCAAGTCGCCCGCCTGGACGGCGAGCTGGCCGCGTGCCGGCTCACCGTCCAGGAAGCCGAAACCATCGCTGACGGTGTACGTCGTTTCCTGGGGGACTTACCGCACCTGCCTGCCCCGCAGCAACGCGAAGCGCTGCAGCGGCTGGTAAAAGTGGCCCGTTTTGATCTTTCGGACTCTGACCGGCCCATGCTGCGCCTTGAGCTGTTCATCCCCACTACAAACGAACCCGGCACCTGTGAAGGTGCCGGGTTCGTACAGTCTTCTGTTTTGGTACCCACTAGTGGACTCGAACCACTGACCCCTACCATGTCAAGGTAATGCTCTAACCAACTGAGCTAAGCGGGCAGACTGACCTTCTTGCGAAGGGAGTGGGAGCCTAGGTGACTCGGGGATCTGTCAAGAGAGGTCTGTACTGATTTGGCCAGCATGCGATGAGGCCTTGGTGGGACGGAAATAAGCGGGGTCTTCGTTGTTGGCGAGGGCGAGCTGTTCGACGGCGGCAGCCAGGTCACCACCCTGACGCAACCAGGTCGCTCGACGGGCGCGTAAACGCCCGCGGCGGCGCTGCGGGGCGGCGGTGATTGCCTGCTGCGACCAGCTCAGCGCCGCTGCGTAATCGCCATCAGCCCATGCCCACTCCGCCAAGGTCGCCAGCAGGCCATGCGCGTAGAGTGCGTCGGGTATCAAGGCCAGCTGTGCGGCTCGCGCCTGGGCATGCGCACCAGCTCGACGCAAAGCTTGCGGCAGTAGCTGACGCGCTTCCCAAAAGGGCTCGGGTACGCCACAGGCCTGGGTCAGAAAATCGACAGCCGTATCGGCTTCATGACCAGCAAGAGCGATCTTTCCCAATAACAAACAGCGTAATCCGCTAGGCATTGGCGGAGCCGTCGCCAATACCTGTGCGGCCAGCTCATTGCGCCCGGCCCGCAACAGGTCCGCGATTACCGGCACCGCGATAGCGGCAACATCACCAGCTGAGGCTAACGCCTGATGCGCATGCCGGCACGCCGCCGATGCGTCACCTGCCGCCAAAGCCGCGCGTAAGGCGGTAATGGCTGGCCAGGGGAAAACATGCGTTGGCACCGCAAAAAGCATCTTATTTCCACTGCCGCAACACGCACGCAATTCTGTGTACAGGGCCTGCGCTTTCGTCAACTCGAGCGGGTCATCGCCGGTTGATGTCGATCCTCCATCGTGATGCACCAACTCACGGCCATAGGCCTGACGCATCAGCTGCGCATTGGGTTGCAGCCCAAGGGCGATAAAAGCCACAGCTACCGCCGCCAAAAAATCGCTTTCCGACTGCTCGAAATCAAGCATTGGAAATGGCTCGCTGGCCGCCCGATGAGCTGCCAACAGGGCCGTGTTATGCGCCTGCCACAAGAGCAGGCCGGCTGTCAACGGCATTTGCCGCCACGACGACAACGAACGCGCCACTGCCAGCGGGGCACGGATGATACCCACCAAGCGTAGCGGCAGAGCTGAGGCGCGCCAAAACGGCAGCGTCAACAGCGTCCGCGGGTCTTTGAGCAAACTGCCAGGGACTGCCAACAGCGCATCGCGCTCGGCGGCGTGTGTCTCCGTCCAGCACAATGCCGCCGGTGGCGATAGCCAATGCCCTCCGCTGTGCGCCAAGACTGCTTCATTAAGACGCACGGCGGCGGTGGCTTCAAAATGTCCCCGAGCGTTGTCCCAGTTGCGCACCACGCTGCCTACCGGCGCAATGCCATGGGCAGCAAGCATGCCAGCGACGCAGGATGTGCCGCTGCGATGCATGCCCAATACCAGCACCGGGCTGTTTGCCATGCTCCCCACTTCCATTACCACGAGCGTCGTTGACTAGTCTCGCATTGCATACGTAGAAACCTCTCCGCTGCCAATCTATGCTTCGCCCACGGCAGCGTCCGTTGCATACCACTTTCCTCATGTTCACCAGCCTGCATGGGCACATGTTCCTGCCTGGTCGAGATGAGGCAAACCTCTGCCTCTGGGCGTTGTCATCGCTTGGCAAACCGGCGGTCTCGTTGCGTTCAGGTGCTCGCTGCCTACCGTGACTTTCCTTCGCATTCCCGGCGCGTGACGCCAACGCCCTGTCTCAAGGTTACCTGTATGCACCCTCAGATCATCTCCGCCTTTGGTATGCCTGCTGGAATGGAATGGCTGGTTATCTTGATCATCGCTCTGCTGCTGTTCGGCAGCCGTCTGCCGTCAATGATGCGCGGGCTCGGGGGCAGCATCAAGGAATTCAAGAAGGGCATGGATGAAGGTGACGACAAGACCAAGACCGATAAGAAGGTCGATGTTCCTGAAGGCAGCGTGAGTCGTGACGGCGCCCGTCCCGCCGATGACCTCAAGCACGACGCCAAGCTCTGACCCCTTCTGTAGATCGCCATCATGACTGAAACCGCCATCAAGCTCGCCCGCGTTCGCGCCTACCTCAAACAGCAGAAGCTTGAGGGCATTGTCCTCGGCTCGCGCGCCAACTGGGCCTGGCTCAGCGGTGGCGGTGACGGGCATATCGTCAGTCAGACCGATGAGGCCTTCGGCGCGCTGGCCGTCACTGCCCGCGGGGCATACCTGATAGCCAACAACATCGAGATGGTTCGCTTCGTCAAAGAAGAGCCGGTGTCGGCGTTCACTCCGAAAGTATTCCCGTGGACGACGCCACTCAGTGCCATGGTCACCAAGCTCGCCGGCGGGCCGGCCAAGGCCCAGTCGACAGCCTGGGCCACCGATCTGCCCAACATGACCGGCCTCCGGCCGCTGCCCGGTGACTTCAATCAGACCTGCCGCGCCGAACTCGTCGAGCCGGAAATCCGCCGCTTCAAGGCTTTGGGCCGCGACTGCTCGTTAGTCATGGAAACCGTCTGCCACGCTTTACAGGCCGGCGACAGCGAACACCACGCTGAATCGGAAATGGCCCGCCACCTGCTTTGCCGCGGCATCCAGCCACACGTTCTGCTGGTCGCCTTTGACGAACGCATCACCGAATACCGCCATCCCGCGCCCACCAGTAAACGTCTGAAGCGCCATGCCATGCTGGTCATCTGCGGCCAACGGCATGGGATGATCGCCAGCCTGACGCGCTTCGTGCATTTCGGCAAATTGCCAAAAGACCTCGCCTTCCGCCACGAGGCAGTGTGCCGCATCGAAGCCGCTTATTGGGAAGCCACCGTCCCCGGCGCCACCTACGGCGACGTCTTGGCCCACGGACAAGCGCAGTACAAGAAAGAGGGCTTTGCCAAGGAATGGCAGCTGCATCACCAAGGCGGGCCTACCGGTTATTCCGGGCGTGACTTCGTCGCCACGCCGGGCGAGCAGCGCGTCGTCGTCGCCAACCAAGCTGTCGCCTGGAACCCGTCGATCACCGGCGCCAAGAGCGAAGACACCTTCGTCCTTGAAGGCGATGCCAAAACCGGCTTCGAACGCTTCGTCGTCACTGAGGCCTCGAGTGATTGGCCGATGATCACCGTCACCGCCCCTTCAGGTGCGCTGCTCACACGTCCAGCAGTACTGGTACGCTGAGATGCGGCCCTTCTTCGGCTCACTGTTAGCCTTGAGCTGCATCCTGCTCAATGGCTGCTGGAATCGGCCGGATCCGATTCCGCAACATACCGTGACGGTGATGACTGACATCAACCGCTACATGTATGATGGCCAAGCGATGATCTATGATCAGGTACAGGCCGAACTGCAAGAAGTCGCTGACAAAAACCGCCGTAGTGCCACCGGTAATGCGCGGGTCTATCTGAAGATCATCACCCAACCGGGTGCTGATTACAATCGTGTTGGCGAGCTGATCGATTTCTGTGCCAGCATTGGGCTCGATAAGATCGAGACCACCGGGCGTTAACCGATTTTTTTGAGTGAGCACCGCATGGGTCGTAACCTTGGCTGCCTATTTTTCTTCGTCGTCCTCGCCTGGCTGGGCGTGGAAGTCCTGGCCTACATCGGCGCCAGCCGCTTCCTGAACAGCCATTTCGAAACCACCGTCGGCAGCGGCGGCTACCTTATCGTTTTGGCGTGGATGGTCGTGTCGCTGATTCTCGCCGTCAAAATCGGACGTTGGCATCTGGCACAAGTCATGCCCGGGGTCTTGAAGGGCACCGCTGGCCGTCACGTGGTCGGCGTGTTGGGGGCGATCCTGCTCGGTCTGCCCGGGCTGCTGAGCGACATCCCCGGCTTACTGCTGCTGTTGCCACCAGTGCAGGCGCTGTTGGGCAAGCTTGGCGCCACGGTGATGTCCGTGATCGTCAAACGCAGCATGGGCAAGATGATGGCCGGTTTCGCCGGTGGATTTCCCGGCGGCAGTCCTTTTCCGGGCATGAAACCGTTGATGCCTGACGATAAGGCCCGCTTCGGAAAATCCGGCAAAACCTACGATACCACCGCCGAAAAAGACTAGTCGTCAGACGCGTTTGATTGACACTGCAAATTTTGCAGTATTGATAAGGTATGCCCACCACGGCTGTACCCGGCGCCAAAGTGCTGCTTCATGGCCTTGAACTGTTGCGCTTATTAGCGCAGGCAGATGGGCCGATCTCGGCCACCTCCCTGGCCGAACGCACCGGCCAACACCCCAGTACGGTGTCACGGTTGCTCTCAGGGCTGGTCAAGGCCGGCTACCTGCGCAAACCCGACTACCATTCGTTCAGTGTTGATCTGGGCATGGTGACGATGCTCGGGAAAGTGCGGCAACACTTCCCGCTGACGACCGTGCCGCGCGCGGCTCTCGGCGCGCAAGCCGATCGGCTGCCGGGAATGCGCCTGTCGCTTGCCACCCTGCACCAGCATCAGCTGGTGTATTGGCTGGCCGCCGATGCCGGCCAGGAACCCGTCGAGCTGGTGGTTGGTGGTTATCCCCTGCATCTGTCGTCGATCGCCTTGCGCATCATGCTCGACCTGCCTGAAGCCACCGCCCTGGCTTTGCTGGCAACCTCGCGCCGCTGGTATGGCTGGGAAAGACCCACCGCGGCAGTGCCCGCCGACGAAGCCGGTGTGCTGCTTGCTGCGCGCAGCCGCCTGGTGCACGACTGCCTCGTGTTGGACGGCTGGCAGGGCAGCGGCCACCTTTCGGCCAGCCTGCCTCTGCGCAGCAGTGATGGCCGGCCATTGGTCCTCGCCTTGTCCGGGCCACGACCCCAGCAACCAGCTCACGACCTTCTGCACCATGCACGGCTTGCCGTTGAAGCCGCCTTATTCCCAGGAGCGATCGCATGAACGAGCCCACCGACCTCTACCTCGCTGCCAGTACCGCGGACGTGGCGCGCCCACGCGATCAGCTGAGCAGCGCCGCGTTGGCGCGCCTCAGTGCGGACCAGCGCCTGGCCTTCATGCGTGACGGCTTCCTCATCCTGCCCAACGCGCTTACTGAGACCGAGATCAATCGCTGGCTGAAAGTCGTAGACCGCCTCGATCGCCTGGAGCGTGACGCCAAGCAAGCCGGGCCGCTGGGTTTTGTCGAGGTGCGCAATGCAGTAGCCAAAGACCACGAGATCAAGGACCTGCTGACCCATCCGCAGTTCTTTCCGCTCATCGCCGACCTCATGGGCCCGGACATCAACGTCAACACCACCCACAGCATGGTACGCGCCACTGCCCGCCCGGGCACCGCTACCGATCACAAGCCGTCACCGTGGCATCGCGATGGCGGTGCGCAGATCCCCGCCATGCATGGCACCTGCCCGTGGCTATACACCAAGGTCGGCATCTTTCTCACCGATCTCAGCCAACCCGGACGCGGCAATCTACGCGTTGTCCCCGGCAGCCACATGCGCGCCGAATTCCCGATCAAAAGCGACCCGGCCGCCATTGATCCCGATGGCTCCATTGAAGTTCTTACCCGGCCCGGTGACGTGGTCATTTTCCAGCAGGCTTTGTGGCACAGCGTCGGCCCCAATATCTCGCCGTTGGCACGCAAGAACATCTACCTTGGTTACGCGCAACGCTGGCTGCGCCCCATCGATTACCTCCACCACGAACACGCTCTGCTGCGCACCTGCACACCGATCGAACGCCAGCTACTCGGCGACTACGTCAGCGAATGCACCTTTTATTTGCCGCAACCCGAAGACGTGCCGTTGCGCGCCTGGTTGGCGGCTTATCAAGCCTCGGCTGATACCACGGCGGCAGCATAATGCGTAACATTCAACTCACACCGCACCTGCCACCGCTGTCGGTAATCGCCTTGGGCACCGCCGAATTCGGCTCGCGTATTCCTGAAGACGCCGCCTTCGCCTTGCTCGACGCCTACGCCGCCGGCGGCGGCACGGTGCTCGATACCGCCAACTGCTATGCTGAATGGCTGCCCGACGGCGAAGGCCGCAGCGAACAGACTCTCGGGAAATGGCTGCATGCACGAGCCATGACCGCCACCATGGTGGTCAGCACCAAGGGCGGCCATCCACGCATGGAAAGCATGCACCAATCGCGCCTGCGCCCGGCCGATCTGACGCATGACCTGAGCCAGAGCCTTGCCCGTCTGCACAGCGACCATGTCGGTTTGTACTGGTTGCATCGCGACGACGAACAGATCCCGGTGGGCGAGATCATCAACTGGCTCGAAGATCAGCGCCACGCCGGGCGCATCACCGATTATGGCGCCTCGAACTGGTCGACGGCGCGCCTCGATGCCGCCACCACCTATGCTCGCAGCCGTGGCTGGAATGGCTTCTGCGCTGATCAACCGGGATGGTCGCTGGCCGAGCGGCGGACCGACGTCGCCGTCGTCCCTGGCTGCCTGTACGCCGACGCCACCCTATTGGCTTGGCACCGTCACAACGGCCTGGGCAGCATGGCCTATACCAGCCAGGCACGCGGCTGGTTCAGTAAGGATGTCACTGACTATGACACGGCAGCCAACCGCGAACGCCGCCGCCGTGCCCAGCACCTTGCCGACGAACTTGGCAGCACCGCCAATGGCATCGCCCTGGCATGGCTCACCAATCAATCATTCCCCGCTATTGCCATCGTCGGCCCGCACCGCGCCGAACAGCTATATGATTGCCTGGCAGCTGGTGACGTCGTGTTGACTCCGGCGCAGGTCGCCTGGCTCAATGACGAGTCTCACGACTTATTTCATACATCCGGTGCATGACTTCGAGGAATCACCGGATGAGAGACGCATCATATTCAGCTCTCCCACTGCGCTATTCGCCTAGTTACTGAGTGTCGGTATAGCTGTGGCGGGCGGACACACCATTGCCTAGACGCAGACTCACAAGCGAAGTCATCACCTGAGAACATACGCTCAAAAGCTTCGCCTTGACGTCAGGTGCGGTTGCGCGCGCCTTTCGGCTTGCCCTACGACCCTCCCATACCGATCATCGCCTAGCAACACGATGCCCTCTTCCATCATGCATCATAGTCTTGGCCCAATTGCCAATGACGAGGTTTTGCGGCGATTGCTGCGCACCGATTCCGCTTGGCAGGGATTTGCCGGCAACGGGCGGACGTGGGTGTGCCCGGTGTGCCTGCAGGTGGTGCATGCAGATCCGCGCAGCGACGCCTTGGGAATGCTCAACGCCATCCGCGATCACCTCCGTGATGCATGTCTCTCCCCTACCAACTTGCCACCTGCCACTCAATCGCCTGCCACTCGGCCCCCTGCCACTTATCAGCCGCTGGCCATACAGGCCGCCACCCTGCGCCGCTCCACCCTGGAACATGCCGACACGGCTTTCCACCTCGCTCACGATCCGGGATGGCAATGTCGCGTGAAGGACGGGCGTTGGGTGTGTCCTGGCTGCCTCGAAATTCAGGATTTCTCTGGCGAGGGCAGCGAGGTCTTGAACCACGTCCAGAATCACCGCAGTCACTGCGCAGGACTCGCTGCCGGGGCCCATACCACGTCTGAAGTCGAGGCCGTGGTGGTGGGCGCCACCGTTCCCGTGAGCCCTGCCAACGAGCCATCGTCAAAAGTCATCGCGGTCACCGCATCCGAGGCAAGTGAGCTGGAACAGCTGCGCGCCTTCCAGCGCACCTTGATGTACCATCCACCGACGATTCCCGGATTTCACTTCGCCACTTCTTACGATGCGTGCACCAATCTCAGCGGTGATTTCAACCAGTTTGTCAGTCTCGACGATGGCCGCCTAGCCATCGCCCAAGGCGACATCAGCGGCCACGGGACGCGCGCCGGTTTGCTCATGGCGATCGCCAACAAGCTGGTCGAGCTCTTCGCCAAGCTATACGGAGACCCGCGCCAGGTGGCGATCCAGATCCAACGCTCGATGGCCGACGATCTTGGTGGCTACGGATTTCTTACCATGTCCTATGGCGTACTCGATCCCAAAACCCGCATCCTCAGTTGGATTCGCGCCGGCCATGGCCCGTCCTTACTGTGGCACAGTGCCACCGGCCTCGTCGAGACCCTCCAGCCATCCGGCATGATCATCGGCATGCCGGTGCACGAAGTCTTTGCCCGCGCCTTAAGCCTCGAAGAAACCCAGTTAGAGCCGGGTGACATCTTCCTGTTCTCAACTGATGGTTTGTGCGAGGCCATGAATGAGCACAACGAGGAATTCGGCATGGAGCGCATCGCAGAACTGATGGCAAGCGCCGGTGCGCTAGGGCCGGATGCCGTTATTCAAAAAATTCGCACGGCGGTCGACGCGCACCGCGACAAGATGCCGGTGGCCGACGATCAAAGCCTGATAGCTATCGGGGTCGATCCACGCTGAACTCGACGCACCGCCGCGCACCGACCTGATGCGGTACCAAGCGCAAGCGTGTCCAAGCTGCAAAGGCGCCAGATGCAGTGCAATGCTATATGCATCATAATCGCTACCTGTCTCATTACCTTTATTGTACCTCAGAAAATGCGTTTAATAAGACCGAAATAAGAAACATCGCTTTCTCAGAACGGCTAGTTCTACCCTAAATAGGGCTTGCTGAACAAACCTCATTCCATCTTACGTGATGCCAACGAGCGGCCCCATCCGCATATTCATTACCGAATGTAGTTTGTAGAAGCTGA
>JAYVTR010000272.1:0-5040 GCA_043788625.1 Planctomycetota bacterium | reverse complement strand
GGCTTAGCCCGCGTTGCCGCATACCCGTCGAGCCGCGATCGCCACGGTCGGTTTGGCAGCATAGCCCTGGTGCTGCTCGCCAGCATCGGCGCGCCGCTGGCCGCCGCCGAGACTCTCGCCCCGAGCGAACAGGTCTCGGCGTCAACCGAGGCGGCGGTAGTCTCCGCCCAGGCGGCGATCGCCGATGGACGATTTTCAGAGGCGCGCGACTTGCTGATGCACGCGCAGCTCAGCGCGCCGCATGATGGGCGCATCGTCAAGGTGCTCGCTGAACTCGATCGTCTGGCCGGCACCGATAAGCCACTTCCCAGCAGCACGCCGGCACCGGTACTGATCGAGTGGGCCTTGGCCGAGATCCATCAAGGTCAGATTCGTGCTGATGCGATGGCCCGTGCGGGGCGCCTCAACGATGCCAGTGAGCTCCTTGAAGTGGTGCGGCGCAACCTGATCGCTCGCGAGCTGGATGCCGCCAACTCCGTCGCCACGGCTTTGGTCAGTGTAGAGAGCAGCATCGCCCGTTACCGTCGTGAAAATGTTGAAGCCATTGCCCGACTCACTGCCGCCAGCCGCGCCCATGCCTTGGCCGAGGCCCGCGAGCGCGTTGCAGACGGCCTGACTGCGAGCGCTACCAATCGCGACGAGCGCCTGGCGCGCATCCGGGGGTTGCAGCGCAAAGCCTTGTATGAGCAAGCTCTGGCCGAATGCCGCCGGCTGCTCGATGGCGAGCCCGATGATGTTGAAATCAGCAGCTTGTATCGCGAGCTCCTCACGGCGGTGCATACGCAGCGCAAGCTCACTACCGAGCAGGCGGCTATCGATAGCCAACAGGAATTGAGCGAGCGCATCAGCCGCAGTTTGATTCCCAGCGGTAGCGATGGCTGGCCCGTCTATCCTGATGCGTGGGTGACGCGTCACCCGTTTACCGACCAACTTGATCGCCATACCGAGGATAAAAACGCCGAGCCTGAATGGCGCTCCACACTGCGCGACAGTTTGCGCCGGCGTACATCGCTGGACGTGGACGGCCAAAATGGCCTCGATGTCCTGCGTGCGCTGGCTACTGATAATCGCATCAACTTGATCATTGATCCGACCCTGGCCGCCGGCGCCGATCGCACCATCACCCTGCACGCGCCTAACCTTACCGTTGAACATGCCCTGAGCTGGCTGTGTCAGCTGATGGACACGCACTGGTCGCTGGTCAACGGTGCGGTATGGATCGGCACGCCACCCGTCGAAGCGACTACCTTGGCCCTGTACGATGTCGCCAACCTGGTGCATCACGGCTTTGATCAACCCGGTAAAAAACTGACCTTGGGCGATGCCAATGCCGGTGGCGGCAAATCTCTGTTTGCCACCAATGATGCCGATAAGGTCAAACCCCCTACTCCCGAAGAAGTCGTCGACCTGCTCAAGGCCAACGTCACCCCGTCGGTGTGGGCAATACCTGAAAACGGCATCACCATCCGCGCCAATACGCTGTACATCACCGCGCCGCCAGAGACCCACCGCATCTTGCGCGAGTTCATCAGCAGCCAGGAACAGGCGCAGAATCTCATGGTGCGGGTCGACGCCCGCTGGCTGGTGCTCGATGACAGTTTCGCTGAGGAAATCGGCATCGACTGGACCATTGATGGCACCCAGCTCGCTTTTGCCCAACCGGCCAGCGGACTTGCCAAGCAGAACAACAATTCAACTTTCATTGGCAGTACGGTGACGCCACTGCCACCAACGACTCATCAGAGCAGCTCCGGCGTCACTGGCCAGGGACTCAAGCTCAGCTTCGGCTTAATTGGCCCAGTGCAGCTGTCAGCGGTGTTGACCGCTGCCGAGAACAACCTGCGCGGACGGGTCTTGACCTCACCCTCGGTGACGACCATCAACGGCGTGCGCTCGAATGTTTTCACCGGTGACCAATCGGCGTACATCAGTGATTACGAAGTCGTATCCAGCAACCTTGATCCCACGGTTTCGGTCCTCACCACCGGCACCAGTCTCGACGTCAAACCGTTCGTCTCATCTGACCGCAAATATGTCACCCTCGATTTCCAGCCAGCAACGTCCTCAGTAAAATATTTCACTGATTATATCACCGCTTCACGTGTGGTGCCTGGCGGGCGAACTCGAAACGACCCTAACAATCCCAACGCTAACCAGCCGGGCATCACTGACGCAGTGAGCTATCCGATTGAATTGCCGAATGTGACGGTGAAAGAAGCCGCCACCACCTTGACGATCCCGGATCGTGGCTCGGTGTTGATCGGTGGTTTCGGCAAAGCCGCCGATGAAAATACCTCATCGCAGGTACCGTTCATTGGCAATATTCCTTATCTCGGCCGACTCTTCGGCCACCGCGGCCGGTATAGCGATCACCAAAAGCTCTACCTGATGGCCACTATCACGATCATTTCATACGACGAACAGGAGGCGAAGCTGTGACCACCCCGCGCCAGAGCGTTTTCTCACGCACCTTTTCCCACACGAATGGTGCCCTAACGCTGACCATGCTCGCGCTGTGCGGAATGCCGCTTGCCGCAGCCGATCAGCCGGCGCCGGGAACGACTCCGGTGCCGGGGACGATGCCGGAAGTCAGCCCCGCTGACGGTCGGCGCCAGGCCCTGGCCGAGTCGTCCTATGTCGCAGGCATGAAGGCCCGCGACGAGGCGCGCCTCGACGACGCGGTCACTGATTTGCGTAGGGCAGTCGATTACGCCCCGGCCAATGAAACCTATCGCAAGGCATTGAAAGACGTCGAAGCCCTCGCTGGCCTGACCCGCGATAGCCGTTCGACGGCGATTGAGCGGATGACCGATGAGCTCAACGTACGTCAGCAGGAGCTGAAGACGGAAGCCGTCGCCCGCCTCGACGATGGCGTCAAGGCCATGGAAGCCGGTGACTACACCGAAGCCGAACGTCTCTTCCAGCAAGCCTCGGTGCGCCTTGAAACGCTGCCGTTTGCGGATCCTGCACGTGAACCGGAAATGCGCCGGGCCGAAACCCTGATCAAAGAGAATCGCGTCCGCCATGAAAAGCAGGAGCGCGAGGCGATCACCAAGCGCAGCCAGAACGCGCTCGATCAACAGCAGCAATTGCGCGACCTCAGCCTGCAGATCGAACGTGACCGCATCGACGCCATGCTCAAACGCGCGCAACGGGCACGCGATCGCCGTGACTTCGACGAGGCCATCCTCCTCTGCGACCAGGTGCTGAAGATCAACCGCGCTGAAGACCGGGCAGCGTCATTGTTGGCCAAATGCCAACGTGAACGTCATGCTTATCTGCGCCAGGTCACCGCCGATCGCTGGGACGAAGAACACAAGCTGCTGACTGAACAGATCCGCGCAGCCATGCTGCCGCAGATGGAGATCATCACCTATTCAAGCGATTGGCCGGAAATCGATGCCCGACGCAGCGCGCCAGTGCGCGGCAACCAGGGTGAAGACCAGACCTGGCGCAAGGACATCAAGAACCAGCTCGAGCAGGAGATCACCCTCGATTTCCAGGATCAAGACCTCGCCGAGGTGGTATCCTTCCTGCAAAAAGTCACCAACGCCAACATCGTCCTCGACCCCAAGGTGCTGGCCGCCAGCCCGCCGCCGATCACCCTCAAGGTTGATCGCATGAAGTTGAAGTACGTGCTCGACTTCATCATGAAGTTGACGGCACTGAACTACACTTTGCGCGACGAAGCTATTTACATCTCCAACGCCGAAGGCCTGCGCGGCGACGTCTACATGAAGATCTATGACGTGCGCGATCTGACGCATGCCATGCAGAGCTTCCCCGGACCCGAACTCGACATTCCTGAGCCAGGCGGCAAGGGTGCGACCATGTTGCCGCCGATCGAGACCGGCGACAAACAAGAGACCAGCGAGTTCATCGACATCATCAAAAAGGTCGTAGCGCCGGCGACGTGGACCATGACTGGCATCGACATCGGGGAATACAACGGCTCGATGGTGGTGACGCAGACTTCTGAAGTACATCAGCAAGTCGACGAGCTTTTGCGTTCACTGCGTAACCAGAAGGGCACGCAGATCCATGTGAAGTGCAAGTTCCTCACCATCGAGAACTCGGCCCTTGAACAGATTGGCGTCGACTGGAATAACTTTGTCGGACCAGCAACCCCGGCCGGCTCGGGCATCGCCCCGATCCTGCCCGTAGCTGGGGCTGGTGCGGTGCCGTTTGGTGCATTCTACGGTAACCAATCGACCAATACCAACACCGCCGCGACGGTGAACAACAACCTGCTCGGTTACACCTCAGATTCATCGTTAAAGCCACCAGGTCCTGGCGAAGGCCTGCAGTTCGGCAGCCAGGCCTGGTCGCTCGGCAACAACCTCTATGCCAGCGCGGTGCTGACGGCGGTTGAAAAAGAGCGCAAAGGCAACGTCATCTACGAACCAGATCTGACCATGTTCAATGGCCAGCAGGCGCATTTGGTGAATATGAATCAGCAGGCTTACGTCGCCGACTATGACGTGGTCCAAGGTCAATACGATCCGATCGTGACTGTACTTTCGTACGGTACCGTGCTTGACGTGGTGGCGATTGCTTCGGCCGACAAAAAATACATCACCATGACCCTGCGTCCGACCAATGCCCAGGTCAAACTGTGGCGGCGCTTTGGCGGAGCCCTCAACCCGGCGACCAACGGCTCGTTCCCCGGTGGACCGATCGATCCCAACTTCAAGCCGCCTATCGGTGGCGGCTTTGCCGGCTCGGCGCCATTGATGATCCCCGAACTGCGCTATCAATCGACGCGCACCTCGGTGACCATCCCCGACGGTGGCAGCCTGGTGATTGCCGGCATGACCAATGGCGAATCGGTGCGCGAGCACACCGGTGTGCCGTTCTTGAGTCACATCCCCTTCCTCGGCCGCTTGTTCTCGAAGAACGGCAGCCAGGAAACCCTGCTCAAGAGCATGATCGTGGTCCAGGCCGATGTGGTGATTTTCGAAGAGATTGAAAAGAATCTCTGATCGACCGTCACCGACGAAATGAAAAAGCCACGGCATCTGCCGTGGCTTTTTCATTTAT
>JAYVTR010000271.1:0-5045 GCA_043788625.1 Planctomycetota bacterium | reverse complement strand
GCCCTGCTGCTGACTGCCCTCATCGGCGGGGTCATATCCTTGGTGTTGACGCGGGCGGCGATGTTTCTCGCTCCGCGTCTGGCCTTTCTCGACCGTCCGGGTTCAGAAGCCCACAAGCAACAGGCGCGGGCGGTGCCCTATGGCGGAGGACCGGCGATGGCGGTGGCCTTTGCCATCGCCTTGCCGATTGGTCTATGGGTGTTTGCCGCGCGTCCCAATCTGATGGACTCGCCAAGCGTCGATCACGGAGCCTTGTGGCCGGTGTTCGTCGGCGCGGCAGTGCTGTTGGCGATGGGGGCGATCGATGATCGTCATGCCTTGCGCGCCCGGCCGAAATTGCTGGTGCAGGCGGCGGTGTGCGCCCTGGCGGTATGGGGCAGCGACCTGGCGATCGACAGCCTGCGCCCGTGGCCGGTACTGGCCTATGGCTTGGCGTGGGGCTGGTTGGTAGTAGTCAGCAATGCTTACAATCTGCTCGATCATGCCGATGGCATGGCGGCGGGGTGCGCGGTGATCTCAGCGGTAGTGTTGTTGTCGGGCAGCTTGTGGGCCGGTGACGTCGGCCTGGCCCTGCTGTGGATGGCACTCATCTCAGTCCTGGTTGGTTATCTGTGGTGGAACAAGCCACCGGCACGGGTGTACATGGGTGATGCGGGCAGTCTGCCCTTGGGCTTCCTCATCGGCGTCGGCACGCTCAGCGTTACCTTTTGGCCGGCTGCCAGCGGCAACGGTTCACCGTTTGCAATAGCGACGCCGTTACTGATCACCGCCATTCCCCTGTTCGACACCGCCGTGGTGGTGGTGAAGCGTCTGCGCCGCAATCGGCCGTTGATGCAGGGTGATCGTCATCACATCAGTCATCGCTTATCGCGTCTGGGCTTGACCCCGGCGGCAACTTTGGCGACGGTGCTTTCACTGCACCTGGCGCTGGCGGTAGGCGCCATGCAGTTGCGCACCGGCGACAGTCTGGCTGGTGGCTTGGTGTTGTTGCAGGCGGTCGCGGTGTTGGCGGCGGTCGTGTTGCTGGAAACCAGTCGTGATCATGGACCGACCACGTGAGTGGAGATTTGCAGCCGCTTCAGTCAACACCGAGTGAGCCAGGACAGCCGCTGAGCGAACGTGAACGCCTGCTGCGCTTGCTCGGATCCTTTCATACCACGCTGATGGTGGTCCTCATCGCGTTGCGCCCGTTGGTGTGGGATGGCGACGCTGCTTCGCCGGCCAACCTGGTGTATCTGGCGCTGATCCAATTGGCCCTGCTGGTTACTGCCGGCGAATTCGTTGGTGGTTTGAGAACCACGCTGCGCTGGTCGTGGACGGGATTGGTATTCGCCGGACTGGTGCTGGCGCTGGTGCCCGCGTCCCTGCGCGCGCCGATTCCCGCTACCGGCAGTGCCTTCATGTGGCAGCTGCTCATGCACCTCGGCTTGGGCGCCTATCTGCTGCAGATCCTGCCCGGACGTGAACGCGTGGCGTGGTCGGCGCTGATCGCCGGCCTCGGCGCCGAAGTCGCAATCGGCTGGGTTCAAGGCCTCTATGTTTTGCCGAAAATGGCCGATGACTCGGCCCAGGGTGATGCGGCGGTGGCCGCCGAAGGCATCGCTGCCAATGACCTGCTGGAGCGCATCCGCCGTGGCGGTTGGTTTGGTACGTTCACCTTGTCAAACGCCCTGGCCGCGTGGTTGCTGCTGACGGTCATTCCGCTGCTGGGTGCGGCCTGGCAACGCGGTGCGGGCCGCCTGCTATGGATAGCCTTGGCGCTTTCCGGCAGCGGACTTTTTCTGGCGACGCGCAGCAAAGGTGCACTGATTGCGGCACTCGTGGTAGGAGGCGTGTGGTGGTTGGTTTATCAACGGCGCTGGTGGCGTTGGTTGCCGCTGCCGCTGGGCATGGTGGCGGTATGTGCACTCTTCCTGGTGCCAGGGTGGTCGGATGGCGTCGATGCCAGTGCCCGCGTGCGTTGGGGTTATTGGTCAGGGGCCATCACGCTGGTGCGCGAAGCACCGTTCATCGGCCTGGGCATCGGGGCCTTTGCCGAGCGTTCGGCTGGCGTCTTGCCGCTATGGGCCGAGCCCTCACGCCTGGTGCATAATGAGCCCTTGGAAACGGCAGTGGTTGCCGGCCTGCCGGTGGCCCTGCTGCTGGTGGCATTGTTGGTGCTGCTGGCGTGGCCGCGGCGCGATGAACAATTCACCGTAGTCCAAGTTGATAACGGAGCCGACAGCGGGCAGACCACCTGGCTGACGCCGCTGGCGCTGATCGTGATCACGGCGTACTTGTGTCTGCTGGGCATGCTCGACGGAAATCTCGGGTGGTGGCCGGGGGGCGAGGGTCCGCTAGGACAAGCCGCCTGGGGAGTGGTGGTGGGCTTGTGGATGGCAATGTTGCTACGCCTGACGCGTGGCCTGCAGCCTGTACCAAAACCGTGGCTGCGTCTGGCGGTAGCGGCTTTAGTCGTGCATAGCCTGATCGATTTTGATCTACATAGTTTTGCGGTGGTGGGCACCTTGATCACCGTGGCGGTGCTTGCTGGCAGCTGTGGCGCTGAGAGCTGTGGCACCGGCAGCTGTTGTATCGGCAGACAGGCGGCCGAGCGTCGTGTCGGGCGTGGGTTGGGCCTGGTCATGCTCGTCGCTATTTTTGCTCTGGGCTTCGGTTGGTTGCAGTGGGCGCACACCGCTTTGGAGCTGCGCCATGCGCAAGACATCATACGGGCTCTGCGGCTCACCCGTGATCCGCTGCATGCCGATGACGGTTTTTCCGCGCTCGCCAACCAGATGGGCGTAGCCGAGCCGTCAGCGACCGACAACCGTGCGCGCACTGAGTTATTGCACATGGCTGTCACCACCGGTTTGTCACAGTGCGCCACGGATCCGACCACTGCCGTCCAGCTGATCAGCATTATGCCACCTTCGGCCGCACGTTTGGCGCAGCTCGATGCCCTCTGGCCACGCTTACCGTATGCGCTGTCACTCGCGCGCCTGCGGGCGCAAGATTACCTGGTGGCCGGACGCTGGCTGGACGCAGTCAGCGAGATGCGCCGGGGCTTAGCCCTGGCGCCGGCATACATCCCGGCGCGGCAAGAATTTGAGGGGCTGTTGGAGCAGATCGCCAACCGCGATCCAGACCACGCTGATCAATGGCGGGCCGCACGCACGCAGGCGGCGGCTGAACGGGTGGCCCTGGAGCCGCTGGTAGATTTCCGCAACCGCAAACAGTGAGATACGACGCTGACGGTTATAAAAATGGACTCTTTGTCGAGGCCAGGGGTGCGTGACGGAGGCGGAAATGTGGCGTGGTAAAGACAGAGTGAGCGCCCGTTCAGACGGAAATCATCTGACCTTCGCCATCGACAGCCGAAGCAAATATTTTTTTGGTCGCTCCCGGAAAAGCAAAGCCGTTGAGGAACGAACGCCGGGCGATGCGCGAGCGATTCGCTTCGCTGCCGTGGATGGTATAAGGCCCGAAAAGCAACACGTCACCCGGCTCTAATAACGGCCGCTCAGCCGTCGCTGCATCGAAGCTTTCAGCTGCGACCTTGGCTTTCGTATGCGGCAGATGGCCACGCAGATGGCTGCGCGGGATCAATGCCAGCGGGCCGTTGTCAGCGGTGATGGGGTCGATGGCAATGGCAGTCTGCACACATCCACCGGTGCCGTTCAGGTCGACATACCTGTGCCGCATCGTCCAACGCGAACGAGCGACGACACCGATGCAGCTGTAGACGACTTTCCGTATGCGCATGGCCGCCGAACTGCTGAGCGCTGCACGTGACCATGATATAGATGTCTCCGCTATCGCCAAGTCGGTGGGATTGCCGAGTCGTCATCATTTCACCAGGCTCTTCACCGCGGCTTTTGGTCGGTCACCTTCGGCCTACCATGTCGAAGGTCTCAAGCATTAGCCTTTCAGACAGGCAAATTTTATTCCGCCAGGTGGCGAATCTCTTGCCGCAAATGCGAACGATAGGCAGGATCGGTTCGCCATGTCCCGAGGCACTTTATTTTTTCAAGTTCATGAGCGGGATGTGGAAGCCAAGACCTGCCGAATACTTGAGCTGTGGGTCACGACCACAATCATAGTGACCAAGCCGAGGCAGATTGAAGGCACCATCGCATCCAGGACACAGGGTTCCGCGGCAACCGCACACACCACCTGACAGATAGGTGGTGTGTGCCATTTTGATGCTTACTTGTACAGGGTTTTTGGGCCGGCGGCATTCTTGCCAAAGTGAGGTTTCATAGCTGCGGCGGGGTCTTTCATGAACTCGTCGCTGCAGGCCTGGCTGCAGCAGGCCATGGTCATCGTCTTGGAAGTCTTGTCGTCGCTGACTTTGAGGGTGAGGTTCTTACTGTCAGCGCCAACGTCCTTACCGCACATCATGCAGGTGGTGTTTATGGGCTTGGTCTGCTCCTGGTTGGACTTCACTTCGTCAGCAGCCTGGATCACCGATGGCGCAAAGGCCAGTGCGGTCATCAAGAGCAAGGAAAATGGGAGGCGGAGGGACATGGAGAGTTCCTTCAAAACAGAGGTGGATATTCTTCCCGAATAAACCGAATGATTTTCCTGGAAGCCATCGGTAACAGCCATCACTGATTTCATACCAGCGTGCCATTGAGAGGTCAGCAGGATCTGTGCCACGTAGGGATGATTGAATACACCGATTCCATACTAAACACGGCTGAAATAGACGGAGCTAACCTGCAATCTGCATCGTAAAGCGGTCTCAACGACTAATTTTGCAATGATAGTAGTTGAGATGAAAGGTACCTAGCCAATCAGCCAGCAGATTCTAGGTCAGGTCCGTTCAATAGGCTGCAATTGCTGTCAAGAAACTTGGTGAGCCAAATTCCCAAATGCGGTAATTTCATGGTAACGACCAAAACTCCTAGTTTGGTCCGGCGTAACCTGTCCCCCGATGACAAAGTGCGCAGGCGTACCGCACCGGCCAATGGCATTCACTTGCCCCTTGCGAAGTGTCCAAACGGCGCAAGCCGTTGTCGTGGCCGCGAGCGTCCAGGTCTACGCTTTTGCGCTGATCTGAC
>JAYVTR010000270.1:0-4879 GCA_043788625.1 Planctomycetota bacterium | reverse complement strand
AGCTGCCAGGCCGAGAACGGCGCGGCGGTGCTCGCGCGCGTGGCGTGGATGATGTCGCCATGGATCCACGTGGTCGTGCCCACGGGATTGGTGTGCAGGTCCATGCCCAGCGTCGGGCCGCGTAGGTAGGATGCCGACGTGGTCTGGTCGCCGCCGGCGATCGTGAAGCTCAGCAGGTCGGCCGGCACATAGACCGCGTAGAGGTGCAGGCCATCGCGGCTGATGAAGACGCCGTCCTCCCAGCCGTCGAGCGCGATCGGCTGCACGTGCGGCGTGCCGAAGACCGTCGTCAACGCGACCACCGGTGCGGCCTGCGCGCGGATCGCCGCCCAGCCGGTCAGCGGAGCCGGACTCGAACCTGACGAACCGCAGCCGGCGAGCGCGAGGCAGAGGTACGGGAAGAGCGCCGCGATGGTAGCGCGACGAGCACGTGCGGATGGCATGGGCTGAGAGTGCCGCGCGTCGTCGCGATGGCACTCGTTTTCCACGATGGGTCGCGTGGCGGTAATCAACCAGGACGTACCGGCCGCATTGGGTGTAAAGTCCCACAGCGTGCATTCCTCACCCGCATTTCTCACCCCGCATCGTGTCAAAGCGCACCGTGCCGGAAATATTTTCAGAGCCTCATCAAGGCGCTCCCTGGCCCGCCGACCGCCTGGCAACACGGATCATTCACGTGGGAAATCATCCGCACCGGTCTCGATCTGCGACCCGTCGGAGCGGGTGATCCGCACCAGGAATGGACCGGCGGTTCCACCTGGCTGGACCACCCAGGAGCCACCCGGGGCGGCGGCTACCGCCAACGGTGTGGCGCCGGCGTAGTCGACTCCGAGGAACACCTCGACTCCAGAGATCCCTTCCAGATCGGTGGTGACACGCCAGGCGCCACCGTCTAGTGCCGTAACGTCGATGCGTCCGCCGGGTACAGCACGGGTCATGACGGTACTGGGAACCGCTGGATCGTCAGCGGTCGAGGGTTGTCCACTGCCGCCGCACGCGGCGAGCAGGAGTGTGGTGATGGCGAGAAGGACTAGGCGCATGGGGGATTCCTTAGTTGGCCGCCGCCGCCGCCGCAGTGACCTGCAGATCGGTGACAGTGGCGGTGCACAGGATGCCGTCGTGGTGGGCGGTGACCGCCACGCCGACGAGCACGGTGGTGGGCAGGTCCATGGTGACGCGGCGGATCTCCTGCCACGTGGCGCCATCGCTCGAGCATGAGCCGATGACGGTCGATCCGCTGCGTTCCAGGCGCACCCAGTACGGAGCCGTCGCCCGCGGGCCGGCAGTGTGGTCGCTGGTGCCGCCAGCGGCGGACCGGCGCTGGAAGGCGATGCCGTTGCCCGGCGTGACGCAGGTGAATGCGTGGCGCGCCGCCGGCTCGATCGATTCACGGATCATGATGCCCGCCTTGGCCCATGCATCGGTGTTCGAGATGGCGATGATGCGCGCGGTGATGCGCACGTCTCCGCTGGCTTCCCGCCAGGTGAAGCGGAAGCCGTCACTGGCGTTCCAGATGTCGGTTCCGGAGCCGCTGATGGTCCAGGTGCCGTCGGCGAACGCTGTGGAGCCGGCGGTGGCGCTGCCGACCACGGCTCCATTCCAGCCGGTTGGCAGGCCGGTCCCGAGGCCGGCGGTGGTCGTCACCTGAAGCACCGGACTGTAGGCCGAACGGTCGACGAGACTTTCGCCGCGGATGCGGAACCACGAGGTGCTGCTCGGCGCAAGTCCGTCGACCGTGTACGACGACGCCGTCAGCGGAGCGCCGGTCGCGAGGCGCGCGACCACCGCATAGGGACCTGCCGCGGCCGCGGCCCGCTCGATCTCGATGGCTGAGCATCGATCATCGATGGTGCTCGGATCCGTCCACGCCAGGGCGATGCTCGTGGCGGTGGCAGCGGTTGAGTGGAAGCCGCGGGGAGCGCTGGTCACCGAGTAGTCGGACGCTTCCGAACCTTCGCGTCCGCCGTACATGAAGAGCGAGCCGGGGATCGCTTCAGCGTGGGCGCTCCACGGCTGGTTGGGGCCGACGGACAGGGGGTATTGCGGATAGGGACGGGTGCCGGTGGCGGTGCGCTGATAGGCACCGCGCAGCAGCGGATCCTTGTAGACGATGTTGATGCCCGCGAGCCAGGAATCCGAGACCGCCACGCCGTTGGCTATGCCCGGGTGGATGCCGTCGATGAGCAGGTCCGGGTCCGTGGTGGCGGTGATCGAGGCGTACTTCCCTGGACCGTTGGCCGTATTGAAATAGCTGGCTGCACGCAGGCACATCCGGTGCAGGTCCTTGCGCGTGGTCCCATCGGAAGTGCCAAAGGCGCCCTGGAGCGTGCCGTATGATGCCAGGCCGCGGCCGGCGCGGCTGCTCCATTCGGCCATCAGCGTCAGGCGGCCGACCACCGACATGAAGTAGTTGAAGCCCTTTTCCGCCTCGCCCGGAAAGGGCGCTGTCGGCGTGGCATCGCTGAAGCTCCGCGTCAGATCCACATGGTCGCCGGTGGGGAAGACGCCAAAGGCGAGCGTCTCTGCGAAGTAGAACTCGCCGGTCTTGATGAGGGCCTCATCGCCCTGGTCCAGGCCGATGAGGTAGGGGACCGAGGAGAGGGTGAGGTGGCGGTTGGTGAAGAAGTAGCGTTTGAAGCCGCCGCACAGGGGGCCGCCTTGGTACAGCGGCACCTGATTGCCGGCGTCCGTCCGCGTCAGGCCGGCGGTCGCATCCGCGAAGTGGTCGAACCACGGAAGCGTGCCGGACAGGCGATCGGTGCTGCCGTTGCCGTAGAGCTGCTGTTGTTCGATATTCACCTGAAAAGCAGTCCAGCGCGCTGCGCCGAGGAACCATGCGTCCATGGTCGAACGGTCCGCCTGCGTCATCAGCGGACGGACGTAGTCGTAGCCGACAAAGAGGCGCCCCACCCATTCAGCGATAGCGAAGCTGGGATTCGATCCGGACGAGAGGTAGTCGCTTTTCTGCATCGGCCAGCGGTAGCCGCTGCGTCCGGGAACGCTGCGGCCGGCGAAATTGAGCAGCGTCTCACGGGCATGGGTGAGGAGCTCCGCGATGACCGGTGATGCGTACGCACCCGCTTGCACGTCGTCTCCCCGGGCGCGGAAGCAGGCTGAGACGAAGGCGCAGTCGCGCAGGGATTTTCCATCACCCCCCGGGTCACGGGTGCTGGCGAGGCTGGTGCCGTCCTTGATCACCACGCCGGTGGCCGAGACCAGCAACAGCGAGGAATTCCAGCGCTCGGCGGTACGCGCCGCCGGGCTGGTCCTGAACGCATCGGCCTGCTGCTGGATGCGCGCGCCGTCGCCCGGCGAAAAGTGGTTATTCGCGCCAAGGCTGGCCTGCATCGCGCCCACCGCGTAATAGCCGTTGTGGAGCGCGAGGTCATTGGCCCAGACGCGCATCTCTTTCATGGTGTAAGTGGCGCCGCCGAGTCCTTGGCGCGCGTCCGCGGCCGTGGCGCAGGACGCGCCCAGGATGAAGAGGGCTCCGATGAGCTGTCGGCTGGTGAGCAGCCAGGCATTGGTCTGAGGCGATTCGTAACCGGACATAAAGGAACTCCTGTTAATTTGTCATCGTTGTCAAATTATAACAGACCGATTGGATGCAACGAGCAAGGGCATTCTCACCAGGTCGTGGTGGCCCGGTGCGTGGCACGCCTTCTCCCGGGCACATATCCAGATCAGCGAATGGGTGTACCGCGACAGCCATCACCCCACCGTGGTGCACGTGAGCATAGCAATGATTTCCACATCACGCCGCTGACTGATCAGCACCTTCAACACCTTCAACACCTTCAGCTTCTTCCGCTTCCTGCTCAGGAAGTTGAAGCAGTCACGGTATACGGCTCATCCCCCAGTTCGTGCTCGACCACGCACGACAGCGAATCGATTACACGCGTTGAATGATGCATATAATGCTACAAAAAATCAGATAGTCGCAGAGCCTTTTCTACCACGAGACTATTGAGCAATCTTTGATGTGTTGGATAAGGACGGGCTCATGCAGGGCCAGTGCATGGTAACCTGTCCAAGCTCGTGGGCCGATGGCAATGATTCCCACGAACCCACTTACGCGGCGAGTCGCCGCAGGCGAGGCGGAAGCGGCGGGTGAAATCCGCGCGTGAGCGGAAACCGCATTCACGCCAGATGTCGCCCGGCGTGCCGCCCTTGGCCAGCAGCCGCTGGGCCAAGGCGAGGCGGCATTGCAAGAGGTATTGTTTTGGCGTGGTGCCGAAATGATCCACGAACAGGGTGTGCGCGGCGCGTGGGCTGAGTCCACTGATTGCCAGCACCTCCTCGGCGTTGATCGGCGAGGTCCGGTGCAGCCACAGGAAATCGGTCATACGCAGCAGTGGCAGCGGGATGTTCTGCATCACCGGCGTCGTTTCACCGAGGCGGTGCAGCAGGGTCCTCAGCGCTGCCATGCGCGCTGCTTCATCAGTGCAGGTGCCTATATCCGCAAGCAGCCGGCCGGCCGTTTGGTTATCGGTCTGCATGCGCCATTCACTACCGCGCCAGGCAATGATCGGTTCGATGCCCTGGGCGGTGCAGCCGATGATCACTACCGCGCCGTGCCGCGGTGGAGGGTGGGCATGCCAGCACCACGCCCCGATGATCGCCACCTCACCGGCAGCGAGGTGTTGCTCCTGGTGCGGGCCCAGCGCCACCGTGGCCTGACCATCCAAACAAACTGCCAGGGTAGTCAGGCTGTGGCGGTGCACGCCCAGGCCATCCCAACGGCGTGCGAGCGCGCTATGAAAGCTGCTCTTGCCCACGGTTAAATCGGCCAATCTACACCAGAGTTGGAGCACTTCGGAGTCGGCGGGCATGGACCCAGGTTAGGCCCGGCACGGCGTGCAGGAAATGCTTCTTTGGG
>JAYVTR010000269.1:0-6416 GCA_043788625.1 Planctomycetota bacterium | reverse complement strand
CATCATGAAAATGAGATCGCCCAGGGCGAAGCCCACGGCGGCGGCTATGCCTGCTGCTGGATGCACAACGGCCTGATCCAATATGAAGGGCGGAAGGTCGGCAAGAGCGACGAACGCATGAAGGATCCCACCTTCCGCAAACAATTCCAAGCTGATCATCTGCTCGATACCTACGGTGCGTCGACGGTGCGCTTCCTGCTGCTGCAGGGTCACTACCGCAGACCAAATGATTTCGCGCCGAGTGCACTCACTGCCGCCCGTACTGCCTTGGGCCGCATGCATGCGACGCTCGGTGAGCTGCTTGCGCAGTCCGGAACGCCACTGCTGGCAGAAGTCTTAGGACGGCCACTGCCGGCTTTCGCCGCCAAGGCGCGTGAAGCGTTTGTCGCCGCCATGGATGACGACTTCAACACGGGCGCCGCCATTGCCCAATTATTCGCCTTGCTCAGCGAGGCGAAGAAAATCGCCGGTGCCGAGCAGACCGCGGTGCTGACCTTGGTGCGCGATCTCGGGCGTTTCATCGGCCTGTTCCAGCCCGGTGATGCTGCTGATACCGCCAATAGCACCACCGACGGCGATGACGGCACCCTCGGCAAAGTCATGGACCTGGTGCTGCAAATTCGTCAGCAGGCGCGGGCAAACCGCGATTTCGCTACCAGCGACCTCATCCGTGACCGGCTTAAAGAAGCCGGCATCACGGTGAAGGACGCCAAAGATGGAGCGACCTGGGAACGCGGTTGAGTCTCCTGCTTAGATAATCTCTAACTCATCGCGACTCGGCAACGTCGGGAACGGCGCATGCGGCCCGGCCTGATACCAGAAGGCCACCGAGGCGATGTCGTCCTGCGCCGGCAGAAAACGCCCGCCGCTGCGCCAGCCGAGAGCCTGAATGGTTACCGCCAGATCCTCCTGGAAACGGATCGGGTCGCCGATGTGCCAGCGGTACAGGCTGAAGCGCGTATTGGCTTGATAGGCGCCATCGGGCCGCACCACATGCGGCATGCCCGCGTAAGGCGTGGTGAATTCCTGATACTGCTTGGTATCCTTGTTCTCAAAATTGTATGAGCCGCAGAAATAATCTTCCGTGCCGGTGCCGCAGATGGTCGGGTAGTGCTCGCCGCCATGTTCTTTGACGTTGCGTCCGACCACCCCACCTGGCAGGTCGCCATCCATGTAGAATTTAATTTCGCCCTCGCCCCACCAACCATTGTTGTTCACCTGCCAGGCCATGTAGGTACCGACGTAGTGCCCCTGCCCCTGAACACCGTCGAGGATGGTGTAGACATCCTTGTATTTCAGCGGATTGCAGCGGCGGAACTGGGCATGGAAATAGGCCGCATCGGTGGGCACCGGGGTCAGAGTATAGTTAATTTGATAGTAGAGCACCATCGCCTCATCGGCGAGATTTTCGATGGTTATGCGGCAATGTCTGCGAAACGGCATCTCCCAATAGCAATTGAAGGCGTTGCCGGGGTTGACGCACACCGGCAGCGAGCTGAGCTGGCGGAAGGTGTGGAAATTGGTGTAGGCACTGGCGAAAAAATCCCCGATCGGCACTTCTACTGACGGCGTCTCTTCACCATCCCAGTAGAAACGGATGATCGTGTAGCGGTAATTACCGGTGGGGGTCATCCACATCTGCTGAATCGCACCGGGCCCTTCAATCTCTGCCACTGTCAAGGTCTGGCCTTTGGCGATCTCGACAAAGGCGCGGCCTTTCCAACCCTGCCCCAGATCACGCATGGATCTGTTATTCGGATCGATGAGCTTGCCGCCCTGGCCTTTTGCACCAGTTGGATTTTCAGGAGACAGCGAGCGTGTCTGTGCTGACGATAACCGTGAAAGATTTCCAAGATGCAAGCCAAGACCATCGAATGACATGGTAAATTCCTAAGGTTGGTGACATCAGTCAGCATAGCGCCGAGGCTGGTGGCGCCTTGGCGTGCGTTCGTTCAATCTTGTTGTATCTTCGGTACATGGCCGCAAGTACGGAACTCAAGATTTGGTATCCACGCGATCGCCTACCTGACCGCACCTGCGAGGTGCGCGGCATGGGCCGTTGTGAAAGCATGGTTGCGGGCGTTGTCGATCGGCCGCGCGGTACCGGCGATTGGTTGTTCATGGTCTTTCATCAATCCACGGAATTATTGGTTAATGGCACCCCCCGTGAAATAACCGGCCCGCTCTTGATGGTATGGACGCCAAACCAAGGACATTGGTATGGGGTGCGCGAAAAACGTTGGCGGCACTCATGGATCCATGTCCGCGGACCCAAAATCGATGCCTTAGCCGGTGCCGTAGCCTTGCCCACCGCCCAACCGATTGCGAATTTTCAGACGGAGTGGCTGGAGACGTGCATCGATGGCCTGCATCGTGAATTAGGTCGTCCTGATCCCGATCCCACACTCACTTTTCTGCATTTGGAAGTGCTGGTGCGCGAAGCTGCCCGCGCTGCTGTCAGCACCACGACTCGCCATGCCCCGGCGCCATGGCCGGAGATTCGCCGCTTCATCGACGAGCATGTCGCCCAGCGCTTGACCTTGACTGGATTAGCGCGGCGTTTTCACTTATCGCCACAGCATTTATGCGAAGGTTTCCACCGCTGGTTTGGGGTTCCGCCGATCGAATATGTAATCCGTCTGCGCCTCGACCGGGCGCGCGTTCTGCTGACCGACCGCAACCGCCGCATCGCCGATATCGCTGCCGAAGTCGGCTACCACGACGCGCCGCATTTCACACGCCTCTTCCGTCAACGCTGCGGGGTGACCCCACGCAGCCTGCGCCCACCATAACAAGATATGCAACCATGGCCCTCGTCCGTTGGTGTAGCGGTTGCCCTTGGCCAGTGCGTGCCATGGTTCCCGACCCATGAACGACGTCGTCGCCGAAGCAGTTGAACTCCGTAACGAAACCGCCAAACGGCGGACCTTCGCCATCATCAGCCACCCTGACGCCGGCAAGACCACGCTGACGGAAAAGCTGCTGCTGTATTCAGGCATGATCCGTACCGCCGGCATGGTCAAGAGCCGCAAGGGTGGCAAACTGGCGACGTCCGACTGGATGACCATGGAACAGGAGCGCGGCATCTCCATCACCTCGTCGGCGATGCAGTTCCCTTACAAGGGCTACACCATCAACATCCTTGATACCCCCGGACATCAGGATTTCAGCGAAGACACCTACCGCACCCTGACCGCGGCCGACAGCGCCATCATGGTCATCGACGCCGCCAAGGGCGTCGAGACGCAGACCAAGAAGCTGTTCGCAGTCTGCCGTCTGCGCGGCATCCCGGTGCTGACCTTCGTCAACAAGCTCGATCTGCCCGGACGTGATCCGTTGGAGCTGATGACCGAAGTCGAGGAGGTGCTCGGCATCCAGGCCTGCGCCATGAATTGGCCGATCGGCTCGGGCCGCGAATTCCTCGGCGTGGCCGATCGCCGCACCAAGCAATTGAGCCTGTTCACCAAGGCCGCTGTCGGCGGTGCAGCACGCGCCGTGATGCAGACTGTCGCCCTCGATTCGCCAGCGGCATTGGCGGCCTTGGGACCTGAGGCGCACGCCAAGCTGGCCGAAGAACTCGACATGCTGGAAGTCGCCGGCAATCAGTTTTCGATTGAGGATTTCCGCGCCGGCAAGGTCTCCCCGGTATTTTTCGGCTCGGCCTTCACCAACTTCGGCATCGAGCCCTTCTACGACGCCTTCGTCGAGCTGGCACAGGCACCATCGGCGCGGCCGGTGACCCTGATCAGCGCCGGTGGCGATGCCGATACCGCCACCGAACTCGACCCCGTCAGCGGCCCGTTCAGCGCCTACATCTTCAAGATCCAGGCCAACATGGATCCCAAACATCGCGACAGTCTGGCCTTCATCCGCATCTGCTCGGGACGCTTTGAACGCGACCTGGTGGTGAAGCATTTCCACCGTGGTGAACTGGTGCGTGAAGTGCGCCTGTCACGGCCGGCTACCTTGGTGGCGAAAGAACGCAGCACCTTGGACGTGGCCTTTCCCGGTGACGTGGTCGGCCTGATCAACAGCGGCTTTTCTATCGGTGACACCATCATCGCCAAAACCGTGGCGCAAAAGGATGCGTTCGAGCACGCCGCATTGCCGTCCTTTCCGCCGGAATGCTTTGCCCGCGTCGCTCCCGCCGACCTGACCAAGCGCAAGCCGTTCGACAAGGGCATGAACCAGCTGGCCGCCGAGGGCGCGGTGCAGGTCCTGCGCCAATGGGAAAACCCCACCGCTGATCCGTTCATCGCCGCCGTCGGCCGTCTGCAGTTTGAAGTTTTGCAATACCGACTGCGTGACGAGTACAGTGTCGAGACCAATCTCACCGAGCTGCCCTACCGCTGCAGTGGCTGGCTGATCGGCAATCCCGATACCTTCCAACCGACGCACGGCAGCGTGCTCGCCCGTGATGCGCGCGGGCGACCAGTGGTGCTATGTCCCAGCGAATGGGATCGCCTGTACTGCTTCAAGCAGAACCCTGACCATCGTTTTGAGGAGTATGCGTGAGCGACGTGGCCTGCGTCATCGACCTGCTCGACGAGACCGGCCGCGCCACGCCCGACCTGGCGCGCATCCAACGTGTGGTCGATGCTGCCGTCACCACCGACGGCCTGGGACCATGCGCACTGACGGTGTTGATCATCGATGCCGCTGAATCAGCACGCCTGCACCAGCTGCATTTCAATGCTCCTGAGGCTACCGATGTGATGACCTTCCCCGATGGTAGTGACGATCCGGAAAGTGGGCGGACGCATCTCGGCGATCTTGCGGTATGCCTAGACGTTGCCGAGCGCGCCGCCGCTGAACGCGGACGCAGCGCCACCGATGAGCTGACCTTGTACATCCTGCACGGCGTACTGCATGTGCTTGGCTATGATGATATCGATGTCGACGACCAGGCGGCGATGTGGGCCGAACAACGGCGTCTGCTGGCGGACGTAGGCATCACCCTGGAAGAGCAACCAGGATGAAGACGCCGCTGAAAAAGACCCCCGGCCCCGACCTGCACGGCAAGAAATTGCTCGCCGTCGATTACGGGCGGGTGCGGGTCGGCCTGGCCACTGGCGATACCATGGGCATCAGCCTGACACTGATCGGTTTCATCCGCCGTGAGAATGACGCGCAAGCGGCAACGGTGGTGGCACAAGTCGCCAAGCAGCACGCCTGTGAAGGCATCCTGCTCGGCCTGCCCCTGCACGCCAATGGCGATCGCGGGGCGAATGTGAATTGGGTAATGGGTTTCCGCCGTGAACTGGCGAAGGTCTGTGATCTGCCGGTGGCGGAAGTCGACGAGCGTTATTCATCGAGCGAAGCTGATGATCTGCTGCGTGAGCGCGGCGAATGGCCGGCCAAGCCCGGGCGCTCAGATGCAGCGGCAGCAGCAATTTTGCTTCGCCGTTATCAGTCCGGCGAAGCTTGATCCAAGCATTCAACGCACGATCAACCAAGCGAGGCACGGGCCCCAGGCATGGGCGACATGGGCGTCAAGCTGCTGACCTCCGGCAACCGGAATCAGCTGCACGCTATCGTGAATCACGCCTTGCAGGTCAAGCGCGTTGGCGATCAGCGGAGTATCGCCAGGCACGGTCAAGATGAGGTGTCCGTCACGCACCAACACCGGCGCTTTGCCCCAATTATCGAGTTGGGTGCACCGCTGGTCGGCGAAGCTCATACCACTGTTGAGCGCATCCGTGAGATGCAGAACCAACAGACGATGACTGGTCAACAGGGTACCGGAGTCGAGCGCCGCCACGATCACCGTTGTCGAATCCGCATCGGGATTAGCGAGGATGAGTCCGCCGACCGTTGCCGTGCTCTTGCCGGGCAGCACCACCGCCACACTGCGTGGGGTGGTTACGCTGAACGATCCGGCCTTGGCATTGCAAGCGAGCTGACCATCGGCACTGCGCACGATGCCGGCCACCGGATCAAAGGCGCCACCTGCGAGGAGCTGAGAGCTCCGCAGAGCCTCGGGTAGTTTGCCGTCGGCAGGCAATACCGGCCGTACACCGCTGGGTACCGGTCCAGCCTTGGCATCTCCCACCAGCAGGACGAGTCCAGATACGGGCGCGGTTTGCGCCGTACCGGCCGGGAGGCATCCGATGCGGCCGTACAAGGCCAGACTGGAGAATGCCTGATCAGGATCCTGGCCCACACTCTGGGCAGCGATCTCTGGGGTGTAGGCAAGGCCAGCCGCCCACGTTGCGGGGACGACATCACCGCGCCGCCAGAGGAGTGCCATGGCCCGTTCGCCGAGCAAGGAGATCGGATCATGTGCAAGGTCGAAGCCGGTGGCCGGCAAATCGTCGGTAACGGTCCTGAGGGAGTGAGCGAAAGCGAAACGCCATATGCCGCTCCACCCCTGCATGCCGGCTATCCCGGGCATCGCTGCTGCGTATTGATGCCGG
>JAYVTR010000268.1:0-8108 GCA_043788625.1 Planctomycetota bacterium | reverse complement strand
CGCCCGCTGGACCGGCGCCGTGACTACCGCCTCTGAAGCCGGTGCACTCTGCCATGGTCCATTTACCTTCGTCCCGGGCCGCGAACTCGACAGCAGCTGCGCCCTGCTGCGCGCGCATCCCACCATCACTGGTTGGATTGCCTGCGGTGGCCACGAGGCGGCGAACCTCTACATCGCAGCGATGCGCCTCGGCCTGCGCGTACCCGAGGATCTTTCGATCATCGCCATCGATAACAATCCTGATGCATGGATCGGCGCGCCATTCACCACCGTCGAGCTTGATTGGACCGCCATCGGCAAACAGGCGGCTGAGGATCTGATGACTCGACGCGCCAGCGGCGGTGCTCCTACTCCAACCAGGAGCATGGGGGTCACGCTGACTTCTGGCTCGACCACCGGCGCAAGAGCCAGCAAATGAAGTTCATGTGCCTGGTTGAGAAATAAGGCGCGCTCCAAGGGAAAGCTGACACCCCAGGCGGCGCAGGCGATCCACAGAGCACGATTGGCAGTGATTTGATCGACATAAGATCGAGCAATACATTCCGCTCATCAGTTAGCTGACATATTTCGAATCGACGTCAAGAAATCTTATTCAATTCAGCCTTTTTTTCAACCACAACTGCTTTTTTCGGACGCCACTGCATAGCGAGGTTAGCCGCGATGATCAAGCCTCCACCAAGTACCAAGGCGCGCGTGAACGTCTCATTGGGATATTTGATGTGGAGAAACACCGACAGCAGCCCCGGTAATATAAAGGCAAAGAGCGCGGTGAAGATCGGCTCGGTGCAGTAGATGATCGCCGCCGCCGTTGCACCGACGAAACGTTGATAGCGGAACATGATCAACATGCCGAAGCCGGTGCTGACCACCGCCAGCACCACCAGGATGGCGAGATGACGTGGATCAGCATACAGCCGTTGCAGCACGTCCCATGATGGCGCCGTTATAAACACCACCGGCACTATCGCTACGAACGCGATGGCAAATGTGATAATGGCAACCAATCCGACGCGATTTGCTGCATACGCCGGACGCTCTGCCCACAGCAATTGTCCGGTGAACACCAATGAGCACAGCACAGTTTCTAATTCTCCACGGCCGATCGATAGTGTGCGCACATCGAAGCCGGCCAAGATACCGACCCCAATCACCACCGATGCGACACACAGCACCGTTTTCACATCCGGTAATCGCCGGTGGCGGATGGCCGCCAAGATCGGAATCCACACCGCGTAGCATTGCGTGAGGAAAGCCACCGTGGATGCCGGCGCGTAGTTGAGCGCATCCACCTGCAGCAACATTCCACCAGCCGTATATATGCCCAAGCCGAGCCCCTGCCCGAATTCCGCCCGCGTTGGCCGAGCGAGATCCCGTCGGCACCACCAGGCCAGAAATAACGTCGCGATCGCAAAACGTAGACACAGTTCCCATGCACTCACACACCATGTCGTGGCTTCGGGAACCTCGATGGTCTGATCAAGCGACAAGGCGCGAACCAATGGGAAACTGAGTCCCCAGCAGGCACATGTTGCGAAGAGAGCAAACGCCGCTGTACGAACCGCTACTGAATCGTGAGTTGAGGTCGATGTCATGCTTTGAGTCGGTCATAGATGTCTGTCTGACGAAGACCAGCCATCTGTGCCTGAGCCGCATGCCAATCAAAAAAATCATCATCCTCAAACAGATGGGCATAACGACCTCCCTGATCGTACGCATGCTCCCGACAAAAACGATACATCGCTCGCCAATCATATTGGCAGGTTGCTGGCCAACGTACGCCGCTCGCGACATAACTGAGATCGGTAAAATATCGCGGACCCGCACCCACTTGTGGTCGACGACAATGCACGAGACCCGTATGGCAGAACACCGCCGAACCCGGCGGTAGGCGATCAATCACCACTTCACCCGGCAGTACTGCAGTCCCGAGAAAACCATAGGCATCCCAGGCGGCAATGCGGCGCTGCGTACCAGGGACCACGACCAGATCACCGACTTCGCCGTTTAATCCGCCGGGGTAGAAAAGCACGATGATGTTGGCGTGCGTGCGCGGCATCGGCAACGCGACTTGTTCATAATCATTGTGCCATGGCACCCCCGTATCGCCCGCAGTTTGGTAGTAGGTATTGAGGTGATGAAATCGAAATTTGGGGCCGCAAAGCTGCTCCATGCGGTGCATGAGCGGTTCATGGGCAATCAGGTTTCCGTGTATCGGCAAGGTATAGGCGTCTGGTGGTGGCGATTGCCGCGACCACCATTGCAACTCGTCACGCAATGGCGCCATCAATGCTTCAGAAAAGAAGTGCGGACGAATGATGAATCCATCACGCGTAAACATGTCCAACTCGTGTGGGGTGAAGGCTTGATCCATAGCCGACAGGATAATGGAAGTGATTTCTACCACCATCATGCCGATGGTCATCGACATATCGTCGATGGTTATTTTCCACGCCGCCAAATCGCTGGGGCAGTGCCGGTATGTTGCTTAAACTGCAGCGAGAAAGTCGCCACGCTGGCACACCCGACGACGTCTGCGATTTCCGCCACCTTCAGTGAATGATCGCGTAACAGAGCGCGAGCTCGATCCATCCGGCAACGGACCCGGTATTGTCCGGGAGGACATCCGACCCGCGCTCGGAAAATCTTCCGCAGGCGTTCTAGCGACAAGTTGTTGTCAGTCGCTAAACGAGCAAGCCTCGCTGCATCAGCCCCTGCCTCCAAAATACGACAAGCATCTGTAATGAGCTTATCATGTGGATCACGTCCGCTGCGGCGCTTAAGGGCCATGACATCAGCGGCCAGGCTTAGGACTTCCGCGCCCAGAGGCGGAAGATCCAAGGCATCCGCCCGTTGCGCATGTTTCAGCAACGCATCCCAACGCCGCACCAAGGTCACATCCAAGCCAGGCCATTGTACCGGTCGTTGCGGATCGGTGATTCCCAGCGAGCAGGGAACACCCGCCATGGCTCCGCCCAGATCGAGCCAGCATTCGACGTAGTCGGTTCCTAGCACCGCGAAATCGTGGCAAATTCCCGGATGACGCACGTAGATAGCCCCAGGCCCGAGACGCACATTGCAAAAATCTGCGGCCCCACGCAAGACCAAGCCAAAAGACCAATACGTGGTCACGTGATCACGTTCGCAATAGCTCGGCTCACCGCACCAGAACCCGACGCCTAAACGCGTGCCCTCGGTTCCCCACGTACGATAGATCGAGTCCGTTCGTAAGAGGGACGATGGCAAACGCATCAGAAATCCACGTGTGTTCGACAGTCTTCCAGCAGCCGGGCATACTCACTGTCGAGAATTTCACGGGCACCGAAACGCCCCATGTGCGGCGTCTGCTGTTGGCAATCCAACAAGCGAAAGCCACTGGCCTGGAGTCGGCGCACGAGATGCACGGCACAGATCTTTGACGCATCCGAAGCCCGATGAAACATGCTCTCGCCGCAGAAACACGCACCCAGCACCACCCCATACAATCCGCCGACCAAGCGATTTTCGTCGTCCCAGGCCTCGACTGAATGTGCCAGTCCCAGATTGTGTAGAGCAACATAAAGCTTTTCGATGCCCAGCGAGATCCACGTCTCATCGCGTTCGGCACACGCAGCGATCACCGCCGGGAAATCGTGGTCGAAGGTGATGCGGTACGGTTGCCGATTGCGGATGACCTTATCCAGGCTGTCCGGGACTTTCCAGGCATCCCAGGTAATGACGGCACGGGTTTCCGGACGATACCAGCGAAACCGTCCGCGGCGGGTATCCGCCATCGGGAAACAGCGTTGCCAATAAGCGTTGATGATGACCTTAGGCGTGACTTCGTTGCCGTCGGCATCGCGCACCATGACCGCGGCTGGCTCGACCATCGGATCAGCGACCGGGATTCAGGCGCATGACGATCTCGTCGGGAACCGTGGCCACGGCATCCGCCGGTAAGCCGTTGGCGTGGCCCATGCCCCAGGCGCAAAACAGCACCCGGCAACCGGCGGCACGCGCCGCCAGGATATCGGTGTGATGATCGCCGATCATCCACGTGGTGGCGACCTCGGCGCCTAATTCGCCAATGAGCTCCAATAGCTGCCAGGGATCTGGTTTGCGCTGCGCATCACCACCGCGAACTGCCGCGAAATAGGTGGCCAAACCGCAGTGCTGCAGGATCGGAGCGATATATGCCTGAGTCTTGTTGGTAGCGATAGCGTGCTGCCAACCGGCGGCGGTAAGGCTGCGCAACGCCGTGTGAATTCCCGGATAAGCCGTGGTAGCTTGGCAGCAGCCGGCAGCGTAATACCGTTCGAAAAGCCGCTGGCACTCTTCACGCTCGACCGCACTACCGGTGGGTAAAAGACGCTCGATGAGCTTGCCGATGCCATCACCGACATAGCTGGCGATCTGTGGAGCCGATGCCACCGGTTGCTTAAGCTCGGTGAGGGCGGCACGCGCAGCGCTGACGATGTCAGCCCGGCTATCGACCAAGGTACCGTCGAGATCCCAGATCAGCAGCACGCGGCAACCCTATTCGAGCAACCGGCCAAGATGTGCGCAGGCGTCTTCTGACAAGTGCGTGCTGCGGCGCAGGGTCAGGCCGGCACGCAGTCCCTCTTGGGTGACCTGGCGCTGCAGGTAGTCCGACGACGGGGCGTGCGCCGGCAGGCCGAACAGCGAGAAGCGGATCTCGGCACCCTCGGCCATGACGCCAAGATGTCCCAGACGTACTTGCGCCGCCGCGATCAGACCCATGGCCAAACCATCGAGGGTGGAGAATTCCCCGTCGAGACCTTGGGCATTCAGCGCTAATTCAACGGCGACCTTGGCCTTCCAGCCGGGCTCGAACAGATGCGGACCAGCCAGCAGCGGCAGACCCAGTTCCTGCACCTGGCGCATGACCAGAAAATCATCGTGGGCGACGGCAATCGACACCGGATTGCGGCGGCTGCCATGGAGTGGGGCTGGAAAGGGCCAATCGGCCAACAACGGTGTGCGCCCATCGCAAGCCAAGTACACCTGGGCCTGTTCACTGAGGGCCATCAATGGTTCGAGAAATTGGCGTGCACCACGTTCCAGGTGACCAAGCAGATTCGGCGGCAGTACCAGGCGCACCCGCCGCCAATGGCGTTTGGCCTCGTTGGCGACGGTCAGGGCCGTCGTGAGGATCTGCCATGGATTGGCCGGACCATCGAGCACCGCCGTGAATTGGCTGCCGCGGCGGGGATCATCCAGGCCATCGAACCACAGCCGTCCGCTGGCGTGCAAGCGGCGCACCGCCAATGGATACTGACCCTGCAGGGCCCATTGGTGAAACAGCGCCCGACCGGCATCGGCCAACACCGTTGCGCCGTCGCTCGTCGGCGCCGTGACCAGGGTTTCCAGCAACGGGCGGTCGACGCGGATGGCGGTGCGCTGGGCGGCGACCGCATGCATGCCACTACGCACCAGCGCGGTGTCGATCAGACTCAGCAGCACCGGCATGCTCAGTTCATCAACCGCCGTGCCTGCCAACAGCTCTTCGACCAACGGCAGGACCTTGTCGGTGGCACGGGCATCAAGGGCATATTGCGTGATGAGCACGCTGGCCAGCCAGGTGCGATCCCAGCGACGATAGCGACCCTCGTCATCAAGGACCAGCAGATTGGGCGACGCTTCGGTGGTGCCGCTCAGGCGATCGCTGCGCCGTTGGCGTTCGCGCTCGTCACGATAGCGCGCGAATGCGATGGCCGCCCGATATTGACCGGATTCCTGCAGCACGTGGACCACCGCGTCCTGTACTTCCTCGAGGGCGATCTGCGTGCGATCGGTGGTACGTTCGAGATGTTCGGCGACGACCTGCGCCAATTCATCGGCCAGCGCGCGGTCTTCTTCACCGACCGCGCACAGGGCTTTGTGCAGGGCTTCACCAATGCGAGCTGGAACGAACTGATCTATCCGGCCATCACGTTTGATAATCGCCAGTGGCTTCATGAACGATCCATGGATGCATCGGGAGCACCCGGTTTACCACCACCGATGACGTGCCGCAACTCATGCATGAACTCATCAAGGTCTTTGAATTGCCGATACACACTGGCAAAACGCACATAGGCCACCTGATCGAGGCTGTGCAGTTCGCTCATGACCAGAGCACCAATGCGCGTACTCAGCACTTCGCGATCGCCTTCGGCGAGCAGCAGCTGATGGATACGATTGACGGCGGCTTCCAGGGCTTCGATCGCCACCGGACGTTTTTCGCAGGCAACCTGCATACCTGAAAGCATCTTGCGGCGGTCAAAGGGCTGCGTGCGGCCGTCCTTCTTCATCACCCGCAGGGTCTCTTCACCTTCGACCCGTTCGTAGGTGGTGAAACGCTTGCCACAGGGATTGCACACCCGGCGGCGACGGATGGCCGTGCCATCGTCGGTGGCGCGAGAATCGATGACGCGGTCATCATCAAGTTGGCAATAGGGGCAACGCACGACGCAGACGGTAGCCCACACCGCCAGCGGGCAAGCCCTTCGCATCGGCGTGCCAGCGATACGCTGGCGGCCCGTGCGTCCCCTCCTGATCTTGGTTGTGCTGTTCCTTGCACTTGGCACCACGTTGCCGTGGTGGGGCCCGTCGTCGGCGGTCTCGCCACATACGCCACGCCTGGCCGTCGCCGGTTTCATCACCCTGGATCCGCTGCAAGCCTCGAGTTTAGAGGAATTCCGCCTGCTCGATGCCCTCTGCGAGCCCCTGGTGCGCCTGGATCCACAATCCTTGACTCCCCTGCCGGCACTGGCCGAAAGCTGGAGCAGTGACCCCACTCAGACGCTATGGACTTTTTCGCTGCGCCCAGCGCGGTGGAGCGACGACACGCCAGTAACCGCCGCGCAGATGGTTGCCGGCTTGCAACGCCACCGTCAGGGCTCGGCCTCGAGCGCCTCGCTAACGGCAATCAGCCATCTCGCAGCCCCTGACGACCATACCGTGATCATCACCTGCAGCCGACCCCAGGCGACTCTGGTGCAGATCCTCGCCACGCCGGTGTTTGTGCCTCTGCATCCGGGCATGGCAGCACCTACGGCATGGACTGATCCGCGCCGCATCATCGGCAACGGGCCGCTGAAGTGCGTAGATTTCGCCCCCCGCCACCACCTCGATCTGCTGCCTTCGCCGACCTATCATGGCCCGGCCCCGGCGCGCGGTGCGGTGCGCCTGCTCTTGATCGACGATGCCGGCACGGCGGTACGCCTGTATCTGGATCACCGCGTCGATGCGGTTTTGCGCCTCAGCGCCGATGTCATCGGTGACCTGCGTCGCACCGCTTCGCCTGAGCTGCAGACGTCGGGCTCGTGGGGCACCGAGATCTACCGCCTGCGCGTCGATGCGCATGGTGAGCGCCCGCTGCTCGCCCTGGCGGTGCGCCGGGCCCTGGCACGCAGCGTTGATCGTGTGGCCTTGGTGCATGAATTGTTGCATGATAACGGTACGCCGGCGACCACCCTGGTACCGTTAGCCGCTCAGCAGCTGGGCTATCATCCGCCGTTGGACGTGCTCGCCTATGATCTGGCAGCGGCTAAACGGGGCTTGGCCGCGGCAAACATCGATGTCCAAACACTGCCACCATTAGAACTGGTGGTGCCGTCGAATCAGCCCGAACGTTTACGCATCGCCGAATGGCTGTGCGACCGCTGGCGACGTGACCTCGGATTAAGCGTGCATCTGGCGGCAGTGCCGGCGAACCTCGCCCAGTCGCGCATCCGCGATCGCGATTACGACCTGGCGCGTGGCTCATTGGTCGGCGATTACCTCGATCCGGCCTATTTCCTGCATTGCTTCCAAGCTGATTCGGGGATGAACCGCACCGGTTTTTCCGATGCGCAGTTCGATCAGATGCTGTTGGCCGCCGAAGCTGATCCCCAACAACGCCTGGCCTTGCTCGCGCAAGCCGAAACACGTCTGTTGGAGGCTGCTCCGCTGGTGCCGCTATTCCATTATGCCTGCTCGTTTTTGGCCACCGCCCGCTTGCATGGTGTACGCGCCAATGTCCTTGAGCAGGTACGCTACGCCGAGATCGGCTTTTAGCCTGGGGGCGCGGGCGACTCGCCCGCGATTTACACGTCATCGAACGCGGGCGAGTCGCCCGCGCCCCCAGA
>JAYVTR010000267.1:0-10260 GCA_043788625.1 Planctomycetota bacterium | reverse complement strand
GAGCCGACTATTGACTAACTACCAGAACACTACCAGCCCAGAGTTACGCCGATCAGTGATTCCTGACGCACTCCGAGATGGTCGTAACCCGCCCGCGATTGATCGCCCGGCACATCTTTGGGATGATGCTCGTAATAGGTACGCAGACGTAGATCGATGGTGATCGGCTTGCTCAGGGTCAAGGTCAATGCGGCGGTACCCAGGCCTTGTACATGAGTGGCATCGGAGAACTCGGTAAAAACCTCGCCCTGCGCCCACCACGACAGTTCATTGGTCTGCTTACGTTGATAACGCACATACGATTCCGGACCTACCTCAATCTTGCGCATAAAATCAGCATTTTCTTTGCCCCAGCGTTTTTGCGCACGCAGGCCCAAACGTAATTCCAGGCGATCAGTCAGCGGCTGCATGTCCTCATACATCCAACTATGACCGACTGATACCGCTCCGCGCAGTGGATCGAATAGGTCGTTATATGGGTCAGGGCCAGTAAAAGCCGAATTCACCACCACCGCCGCATAGCCGGCACGCCGAGGACGATAGCGATGGCGCAACACGCCATCGTAGTCGATGACGTCTGAGGTCTCTACCCAGTCGTCACCAGCATGACTACTGCCATAACGCAACTGCAGATGCTGTTCGACTGAATCGATGCGACTCATGCGCCACCACAAGGTGCCGTCGAAGGTGGTAACGAAACGCATTGAATCGCTGCTCGAGCTAATTTCCGGATCGAGCGAATTCTCGGCATTCGAGGTGGCGATATTCGACGCGTAAAAGCCCAGACGGCCTTCGCTCAACCAGCCCAATGGCGGTCCAGCCGCCTGATCAGCCCCCTCGTGCTCACGGGTCTGGATCTCAACCGCGGTCAGGCATCTCGCACTGAGCGCCAAGGCACTGAGGATTACGGCCACCCGGTATGAAACCACTACCTCACCCAACGTCAGGCCGCCAAGCGCGCGACGCCTAAACGATCAAGCAATGGGTTCAGAAGATGATCCGCCAACACGCAATGACCTGGCCGCCGGCTGCCGAGGACATGGGTATCCGTACCCACCGACATCAGCCAGCCACGTTCAACCGCCCGGCTGCGCAAGGCTCCGGCAAAGGTCGGATCGAGATGCGGATGCTCGACTTCCAGACCGTCACAACCAGCGTCCATAAGCTCTTCGACCACCGGCACGGATTTATACATGCCCGGATGGGCCAAGATCGCCACGCCACCGGCATCGCGTATGGCAGCGGTCACTTCCGCAATTGATGGAAATTCAGGCAGAGCCGGATCGCGCATGTGCTCATCGCCCAGCCAATCGTCGAAGGCGGCACGGAAATTCGCCACTCCACCCCGTTGCACCAGCGCCCGCGCCAGATGATTCCGCGACAGGGATTCACCGGCCATCACGCCGCCGCGGCTGCGCCGGTCACGTACGTCATCGACGGTCAAGCCGCGGCTGATGTCGGCCGGCAGACGCGCCAGCAGCACCCCCAGGCGATGTTCACGCAAGACCCGCACGCGCGTTAACATGGTCGACAGCATCAACTGATCCGGATTGATGCCTAAACCGACGATATGCACCTCACGGTGGTCATGACCGGCGGTAGCCTCGACCCCGGCCAGCAGCCCGGGAGTGCCGGCCAGAGCCCGCCAACCTGAACACGTATCGTGATCGGTGATGGCAAACGACTCGACGCCGGCATGGCGTATCGCATGCAGCATCTCGATGGGGTCATGGGCCCCGTCACTGCACCATGTGTGCAAATGAAAGTCGACCTTCATGTGTGCCTAAAAACCAGGTAGAAGAACATCACTAACAAGAGCACGCCAAGAGCCATCACCACCTTGGCCACCAATGGCAACCCGGTCGATTCTGGCGACGGGTTACCAGCCGTACCAGTAGCGCTGAGAGCCTTCTTTACCGCGGTACGGCCGCCGTGATGAAGCTTGTTCGGGTCCTGCATGACAGCTTCCATCTCACTGATGAGCTGAGTAGCGCTGGACGGACGGCCCTTGGGCTCTTTCGACAGCAAGCGGTCAATCAGTTCGACTACGCCCGCCGGAATAGTCGGATCATGGATACTGACCAAAGGCGCCGGATCACGCAGCACCTTGCCCATAACTTCCGTAGCACTACGGCCATCAAAGGGCAACTTGCCAGTGAGGGCTTGGAACATGCTCGCCCCAAGAGCGTACAGATCGCAGCTGGCAGTCGAATCCTTGGCTGAGCGAATCTGTTCAGGCGGCATGTAGGCTGGTGAACCCATCGCCACCCCCTGCATGGTCAGACCGGTGGCGGCACTGACGTCTTCAGCGCCCAGCTGCTTTGCCAATCCCAGATCCGCCAACTTGGCTACCCCTTCATAGGTGATCAGGACATTAGCCGGTTTGATATCACGATGGATGACGTCGGTCGAATGCAGGTGCTCAAGGGCCCGGGCGATCTGCATGCCATAGGCGAAGGTATCGTGCCAGCTGAGATGGCCGTGCTCTTCGATGAGCCCGGCGAAAGTACCGCCTTCAACCAGTTCCATAACCAAAAAGTGCACGCCACGTTCATGACCGCAATCAAACACGCCGACGACGTTCGGATGTTGGATCTGCGCGCACAACCGCGCCTCGCGTTGAAAACGGGTGACTGTTTCAGGCTCGGTGGCAGCCTTACTCGACAGCATTTTGATCGCGACCTTACGCTCCATGGCCTTCTGATCAGCGGCGTAAACCACGCCTAATGCCCCGGCACCCATCCGCTGCAACAAAGTGCAACCGGCGACTTCACGACCAACCAAGCGATCTTCGTTGATCGCTTTGACATCGCTCAACAGCATCACCCGCCGGCAATACGGACAGGGCATTTCCTTGCCCATCAGCTTGTGAGGAGCACGAAACTCATGCGCACAGGCCTTACAGGTCTGCAGGACGCCTTCGGTTTTGCTTGCAGCGACGACATTGGCCATGTGCGGATGATGCCTCGGCTTGCACCAGATTCCACCCTCGTTGCCCCGTGGGCAATCCGCTTACTGTCGTGACACATGGCCGACCCTGCTCATCCCGTACGCACCGCTGACGCTGCTCGACTCCAGGCCGTTGCCGATGTCCTTGGTCATATCTTTCATGACGAACATCTGCTGTTGCGTGCCTGCACCCACGCAAGCCGCTGCGGTGCTCAGGCCAGCGCTCAGAAAAAACGCGAGCAAGCCAATGAACGTATTGAATTCCTTGGTGATGCCCTGCTTGGTGCGGCTTTATGTCACCAGCTCTACCGGCGATTCCCCGAAGCTGACGAAGGCGAATTGTCACGATGGAAGGCCAAACTGGCCTCGCGCGAGGTCTTGGCGGCAGCCATCGACCACACCGGTCTGCTGCCGCATTGCCTGGTTGGCGCCCAGTTGGGCGACGGCGGCCCCGAATCATGGCCGGTATCGGTAAGGGCCAACCTCGCCGAAGGCCTACTCGGCGGTACTTTCCTTGATGGCGGCTGGGCAGCCCTGGCGACGGCGGTTGAACGCCTGCTCGGCCACTTGCTCGACGACCCCACGCACGGCACCACCGACCCGCGTATGCGGCTACAGGAACTTTGCCATAAGCATCAGCGAGCGCTGCCGGTTTACACCTGCGAACGCCGCGGCGGCACCGACCATGCCCCGGAATTTTATGCCACGGTCACGGTCGGCGACCTGCACGGCAACGGCACCAGCAATGGCCGCCGCCGCGCCGAAGCCGCCGCCGCGCACATGTTATTGGGCCGGTGGCCGCAGTAATAGTGGCCACAGTAACAGTGGCCGCAGTAAAAGTGGCCGCAGCAAAAGAGTCACAGCAACTATTTCACAACAGCTCGGCACGTCCCTGCGCCTTAAGCGCATCGACCACCTGCTTGACCTCTTGGCTGCGACCCTTGGGCACCACGAGGATGGCGTCCTTGGTAGCGATCACCGACAGACCCGTCAGGCCGATGCCGGCGATTACCTGGCCGGTTTCAGATACCAGTAGGCTGTCATGGCAATCGATGGCCAGGGTCTGACCACGACTGATGACGCCGTGGACGTCGGCCGGCAGGTGGTCGTAGAGACTATCCCACGAGCCAACATCGTCCCATTGATAGGTACCGGTCACCACACAGATGCGCTGCGATTTTTCCATCAGTGCGTAGTCGATGCTGATGCGCTTCAAGGGTTGATAGACGTCATTAAGCACCTTTTCCCAATTGGCGGTGCCCCAAGCGGCCTCAAGCGGAACGAGGGCTTCCATGAGCCAAGCGCAATGCTGGCGCAGCTCGGCGATGACTACCGACGCCTGCCAGCAGAAGATTCCGGCATTCCAGCGGTAGGTTCCCGCCGCGAGGTACTTCTCAGCATGGGCCTGATCCGGTTTCTCTACGAAGCGCGCGACGCGGTTGGTCGAAATACCGTCAGTCTCAGAAACAGGTGCACCAACTTCGATATAGCCATAACCGGTAGCGGCGAAGCGGGGCTGGATGCCAAAAGTTACCAGGTTGCCGGCCACAGCGCTGGCCACACCAACCGCCAATGCGGCCTGGAAATCGGTGGTCGGAGTGATGACCTGATCGGCGGGCAACAAGATCATCGTCGCTTGCGGATCGATGCGATTAATCACCAAGGCCGCGAGGGCGACGCAAGCGGCCGTATCACGGCCAACCGGCTCGGCGATGACGTGCTCAGGCTTCAGTGCCGGCAACTGCCGACGGGTTTCGGCGGCAAGGGCGGCGGTAGTGACAATCAGTACTCTTTCCGCAGGAATGTATGGCTGCAGACGCGCCACGGTTGCCTGAATCATCGTCGCATCGCCGATGATGCGCACCAGCTGCTTGGGTGCCGCTCCACGGCTGATCGGCCAAAAACGCGTCCCTGAACCGCCGGCCATGATGACCGCATACACGTGAGACGAATTGGCAGAAATGTCAGCGTCGTTCTTCATGAAGGGCCACCAGTAAACGGTTTAACGGGACGTGAAGTGGGTCGGAAGTCGGTGCTTCGATAAAAGCCAGTTTGCGTTTGCGGCACAAGGTCTGCAGCGCCCGGCGATGCAGCTGCACCTGTTCAAGGTAAGCAGTACGTAGCGCGCGTGGCTCGGCAGTTAACTCGCCGTCACCTTCAAGGCCTTCGAACTTCGATACCGTCGCCACCGCCAAATCGATTTCGTCGGGATCCAACACCCATACCAAAGCCAGATCATGGCCGCGATGCGCCAAACGATCGATGGTGCGCTCCAGATCGGCGGGATCGGTCAAACAATCGGATAACAAGATGACCAAGCCGCGCTGGCTGGTAGGCGCCATGACGTGTTCAAGACCCTTGGCGATGTCGGTGCCTTGCGCTGGCGTATGCCCTTCAAGGGCACGACAGATACGCACTAACTGACCTTGGGTCGCTGGGCGGTATTCACTGACGGCCTGTTCATCAAACAGCACCAGGCCAGCACGATCGCGCTCTTCAATGACCAGGTAGGCGACGCTGGCTGCGATCATGGCCGCATAGCGGTATTTGCTGACCGGCGCGCGTTCACCCCGGTAGCCCATACTCGCCGAACCATCGACGACCAGGGTGCAGCCCAGGTCGGTTTCCGCCTCATACCGTTTCAACACCAGGCGATCACTGCGCCCCAAGACTTTCCAGTCGAGGTGGCGCAGATCGTCGCCCGGCACATAGGCACGGTGATCAGCAAAGTCGATGCTGTGGCCTTTGTGCGGACTGCGATGCGTGCCGGTGCGCAGGCCTTCGACGACGATGCGGGCGACCACCTCCAACGAGTGGAGGCGGGCTAGATCAGCGGTGCTAATCAGCGACGAGGCGGTCGCATTCATCGCCACGTCATCACCTCAATCAACCGGGGATGCCCAGCTGACGCTGGACCTGACGCGGCAGTACGAACAACCCGGCTTGCAAGCCCGGCTGCCAGCTTTGCAGGCTGTCGACGCCCTGCGGCTTGGTCGCTACCTGATCCGGGGTGCGCGTGCTCGAGCACCACGCCACTGCCCATTCGCCGGTAGGCAAGCTGGGCAGGTGCAGACGATAGACATTGGGATGCGCGAAACGCGACGACAAGGCGCGCAGCGAGGCACGGCAGAGGTCGGTCTCGAAGGTCGGGCAGCCCAGCGGCAGCACCAGGATGCCGTCGTCTTCGAGGGCGCGGAAAACGGTTTCGGCAAACGATAGCGAGAAGAACGCGTCGCTTGGTGCATTGACCAATTCAGCCGAGTCGATGAGGATGACATCGAAGCGCTCTTGGCAATCGCGCAACCAGCGGTGCGCATCATCATAGATCAGCTTGACGCGTGGGTCGCGTAAAGCCGCGGCCGGGGCCGGGAAATAGGTGGCTGCGACTTCTGCCACCTGGCGATCGATCTCGACCACCGTGACGCTTTCGATATTGGCATAGCGCAGGCACTCACGGGCCAGGCCGCCGTCACCTCCGCCGACGATCAACACCCGTTTGGCCTTGGCGTGCACCGACAGGGCAGGATGCACCAGCTGTTCCGCATACCACGCCTCGTCCAGTTCAGTGAGGGCGATTGAACCGCCCAAGCACAGCACTTTGCCGAGATCCGTACTGTCATATACGGCGATGTGTTGAAATGGCGAAGTCGAAGAATGGAGACACGATTTGAGCTGCAGCGTCAGACCGATGCGGTCATGGAAGCGGTCGCTCAGGGTCAGGCGAAGGTTCTCGGTTTGCATGGTTCGACCTTTAATCGATCACAACGATCTTGGCTTTGGGAAAGAAATTAAATTCGGTGGCCGAGGCCCACGTATAGGCGCCCATCATCGGACTGACGCACAGATCGCCGCAATCCATCTCGGCCAATTGGATGTCCTGATAGACGACGTCGATCGAGTCGCAGGTCGGTCCCGAGACCACCGACAGCAGCTCTTCACCGCCGCTTTTGCCTTCAAGCTTCGACAGCGGGGTGAACTGGTAGTCACCGTGGTCGTACAGCTTGCCGGAATACGAACCGTAGAGGCCGTCGTCCATGTAGTACCACATCCGCCCCTGGCGCATGGCCTTGCCCATGACGCTCGAAACCAGCGTCATCGACGGGGCGCTGATGAAGCGACCAGGCTCGGCGATCAGGCGCACGCCGGGGAACATGCGTTGCAGTTCACTGGCGATGGGGTGGCAGTAATAGTTGATCGGCATAACCGGATCCGTGTACGGCACCGGAAAGCCGCCACCGATATCCATGGTATCGAGGTGGATGCCTTCGAGAGCCGCCAGGCTGAACAGCTGCCGGCAGAAGGTAAGGGCTTCGACATACTTGAAATTGTTGAGCAATTGTGAACCAGCGTGGAAGCTCAAACCACGGACTTTCAGGCCCATGGCGACAGCTTTGCGCAACAGCTCCAAAGCTTCAGACGGCTGCACGCCGAACTTCGCGCTCAGATCGCAACGCGCGTCCTTATTGCGGAAGCTCAGCCGCATCAACAGCTCGACCTGATCCTTATAGGGCAGGAATTTCGGCAGCTCATACTGATTGTCGAAGACGAAGGTTTTGCAGCCATAGGCCAAGGTGTAGCGGATATCGCTGTCGCGCTTGATCGGATGGGTCTGGATGCACTTCTCGGCAGGGACGCCGGCATCACGCACGACATCGACCTCACCGTTGGTTGCCAGATCGAAATAGGCGCCGATCTCATGCAGCGCCTTGACCACCGCTGGGTGGGGAAGCGGCTTGAGCGCATAGTGGAGGAGTACGCCGGGTAGGGCCGCCTGCAGGGTCCGGTACTGGCTGACGATGGTCCGGGTGGACAACAGCAGTAACGGCGTGCCATGCTCGGCGGCCAGGCTTCGGATGCGTGATGGATCGACGGAGAACGACATGTTTCGCTTATGCCTCGGTCATGGTGAGTTTGTCCGACGAGTTAATGTCTATCTCGTCGAGTACGATGGGTTTTTTGTCGGTGATCACGGGCACGGAAGCGAGATCATCGAGCAGATCTTGAACGAATGGCATAGGAGTCAACATCGCCTGATGGGTAGCGCCGTTATAGCATTTCAGTCCTGACACACCGCGGGCATTCAGCCGCACGCCGATATCGACGGCGTTGAAGGTGCTGACGTCGACATTGTCCGAACATACCGTCACCGACCACAGCACCGCGTACATATGGATATAAAGGTAGAACGTCCGGCGGTATTTGAAGACCCCGGCCAGCGTACGGTGGCATTGCTGAAAGGTGCGCGGGCGCGAAATAGGCGACTCGGTGTGCATGACGAAGATGCCATCGGGCGTCTTGAAGGTGCGCTTCACGGCGTTGAAAAACTCTTTGGTGTACAGCATTACCGCTGGGCCGAACGGATCGGTCATGTCCATGATCACGACATCGAACTTCGATTTGGTTTTTTCGACGTACTTGCGGCCATCGCCGATTTCGAGTTTGGTGCGACGATCGGTGAACGCGCCATCGCTGATTTCGGGCATCAACTTGGCACAGAAATCGACCACGCCGCCATCAAGCTCAGCCATCACCGCCCGCTCGACGGTGTCGTGCTTGAGCACTTCACGCAAGATCCCGCCGTCACCGGCGCCGATGATAAGCACATCGGTGGGATGCGGATGACCAATAAGAGCCGGATGCACCATTGGCTCGTGATAGAGGAATTCGTTGCGCGAGGTCACTTGCGTGACGCCATCGAGCAGCATCACTCGGCCAAACTCTTCCGATTCGATGACTTCGATGTTCTGGAACTTCGTCTTGCTCGTGTGCAGGGTTTTACCGGCTCGGTAGAAATAGCCGAAATTGGGGTTCAATGCTTCTACAATATAACGTTGTTTGGTAGCCATAATTCCTCGCTTCACCAGTGATGCTCTTGGGCTTGGAGGGTTGTAGACCGAAGCCCATCTACCGCAACCTGTGGACTCGGGCCGGAGCCTGACCGCAATCGGAAACGGCAGCTCAACCGTGCTCGCCGTAATGAAGGGATGATGAATATCGATCACTACCTGAGCGGCGGATACGAAATCAGCCGTCGCTTTCTCCTTCAGTCGACGATTCGCGCCGTTCGGCGAGCAATTGCGACCCGCGCGAACGCTCATCCATTATCAGCGGTTTGCCCGGACGCTCGGTCGGTTTGCTATCGAAGCGGTCACCAAAGCCGCCAAGATTGAATTGCGCCAACATTCCGCGCAAGATTTGCACATCGTGCACCGATAGATGCAAACGTCCGATGAATTTGCGGAACAACGGCTGGAAACGCGTCGGATCGGTACGTTTGAAATAGTGAAACCGCTCCAAGGTCGCAAACCAATAGCCGAGCAGATTCTCAATCATCGCCCGCGGCGCGGCCACCGGCAGCTCTTCAACCACGGGCGGAGCGCTGGCGGTGGCGATAACATAGAGCGTGATGGCAACGGCATTGGCCAAATTATAGCTGATATTTTGACCGAAGGTGTCGAGATGGATCCATGCCTGGCAGGCGCGTAGCTCCTCGTCATTCAAACCGGTGGCTTCGGTGCCGAACACCAGAGCGAAGCGTGCCACTGGCCGGGCCGCCAGCAACTCGGGGACGCGTTCGGCGCGAACGTGCGGACCCAGCTCAGAGGTACGGAAATCACCGCTGGTGCCGATGACCAAGCCACAGTCAGCCGTCGCTTCTTCAACGCTCGAAAAAATCGCTGCTGAGAGGAGCAACTCTTTCGAGTGGGTGCTGAACATGCGCGCTTCATCGCAGTTGACTTCGCACTGCGGGCTGACCAGACGCAGATCAGTCACCCCGAGATTGCCGCACAAACGCGCAATCATACCCAAATTTACCGGCCCATGCGTACGCGCCAAAACGACGCAGCAATTGGTCAACGCCGTGGGTGGCGGTGGCACATTAGGGCGATCAGTTGGGGCACCGGGCAAGGGATTGGGCATCGTATAACAAGTACGGGCCGTGGAATTACCACGGCCCGCCATCAATTTGGTAGCGCTGGGGGGAATCGAACCCTCGACCTAAGGCTTATGAAGCCTCCGGTCTAACCGCTGAGCTACAGTGCCGTTCAGAGGGTGGCGAAGCCTAGAACTACGACCAGCCGCGCAAGGGGAAGTCAGCGGTCATCTAATCCGCTGGGGGCCTACCAGCTCGCGAATGGCGTGGCTGACGTCCTCAATGACGTCCTGGGGCGTCGAGGTACCGGCGGTGATGCCGACATGGCGCCGGCCGCGGAACCAGGTGGCGTCGATCTCGCCCGCCCGCTCGACCTGGTGGGCTTCGATGCCTTGGTCGCGGATGGTTTCCAGCATCTTGCGGGTGTTGGCGCTATT
>JAYVTR010000266.1:0-22687 GCA_043788625.1 Planctomycetota bacterium | reverse complement strand
CATCTTAGCGGAGAATACTTTCCTGAATTCATCGAAAACCGCGATTGCCATCTTAACCGCGTACCCGTCTTAACCCGTCGTATCACTGAGCTGGGCGGTACTCCCGAGACCGCAAGCGGCGTATGGGTTGGCTTCACCAAGCTGGTTGAGCGCGGTGCGTCATTGCTGGGTACCGACAGTGTGATCGCTGCCCTCGAACAAGGCGAAGATATCGGCCTCAAGCAATATCGTGATAATCTGGACCAGCTTGACAGCGAATCTCAGCGGTTGATCGCCACTGACCTGCGTCCAGCACAGGATCGGACACATGCTCGGTTGCGCGACCTTAAGCTGGCACGTAAATGAGACATAATTTGGTTGGTTGAGTATGGTATTTTGTTAAGCCTGTAGCGGATAAAACATCCGCTGCAGGCTTAACTAGTTGTTACTAATGTATCTTCAATGGCTGCTGAAATGTGGTGCCGTCATGCTGTCCATAGCACCAGCACTCAGTAGAAGTGAGTGTAAAATCTCGTGCGCATTCACGCAGATTGAGTGCCTGATCCTGCGAAATGCAGGGATACGACCTGAACTCAGGCTGATCGCGTACGGATCACATCTATGCTTTTGGCATACTTGGTGCCAGAGCGAGGCATGATCGCTCAGTTAACCACGACTCCTCCATCGCGTCTCCCGCATGCCAGCGGACCAGACACTCTGCCTACGGACATCCTGTCGGGTGATGGATTATTACGGGCCGAGGTCTATTCGAGTGAACGCCTTGAACGGCATGCAATCGATCTGGCGAACTGGCATCGGGTAGAAGGTGGCCGTGGCGGTAGTTCGTTGTTGGCCAGGCTCACTGAAAATGCTCATGTCCTACAACAGACCTTCGCCCAGCTCCGCGATGCTGCCGCTGCCGGACGGCCCGCCGTGCCGGCAGGTGAATGGCTGCTCGACAATCACCACCAGGTGCGGGAACAGATTGCGTTGGTGCGACGGCACCTGCCTCGCCGCTATAGTCGCCAGCTACCACAATTGGCAGTGGGCAATCCGGTCGGCTTGCCGCGCGTCTATGCCTTGGCCTTAGAACTCATCGCGCATGCCGATGGGCGCGTCGAGGATGACATCCTCAGCCGCTTTATTGCCACTTATCAAATGCATGCGCCCTTGGCGCTGGGTGAATTGTGGGCGGTGCCGATCATGTTGCGCCTGGCCCTGATTGAGAATTTGCGGCGGGTGGCGGTGCGCGTCGAGCGCACCCAGCGCGAACGGGCGGCAGCTGAGGAGTGGGCGCTACGGATCACCCGGGTCGCTGACGAAAATCCCAGCTCGCTGGTGATCGAATTGGCTGATCTGGCACGTGCCGATGCCGAAGCCGATCAGTTGACGGCAAGCTTCGTTGCTGAACTGCATCGTCGCCTCCAGGGACACCAGGCGGGTATCGCACTGGTCTTGCAGTGGCTCGACCAACGGCTCGGCGAACGCCACACCACCGTTGCTGAGCTCATCCGAGCTGATCAGCAACAACTGGCTGGCGATCAGATCGCCGTCGAGAATGCTTTTTCCAGTCTTAGCCGAGTTGGCAGCAACGATTGGCGCGCCTTCGTCGAATACCTGAGTCCCCTGGAATCAGCGCTGGGGCGAGATCCGGCAAACATTTATTCACACATGGATGTGGCCACCCGTGATCGCTATCGCCAAGAAATCGAAGGTCTCGCCCGCCGTTGTCCGGGACCAGCGGCAGGTAATGAATTGGCAGTGGTGGCGACGGTGCTGGCTTTGGCTCAGGATGCCGACTTGGCGCGGTCTGCAGGAGGGTCTGCTCTTCCAGGGTCCACTTCTAAAGAACCCGCTCTGACCAAAGCCACACCCCCGCCCAGTCATCATGTGGGATGGTGGTTGATTGATGGCGGACGCGCCGAGCTGGAACTGCGTCTGGCCCGCGAGCTTCATCTGAAGCGCCCGCGTGTGCGGGCAGGAGCTCCGCTCCGTTTCCTGTTCTACGCCGGGCCGCTCATGGTCCTGACATTTATTCTGTGTCTGGCCATGACCAGTGCTGTTGATGCATTTTCCAATGGTTGGATGGTGGCGCTGGCGCTGCTGTTGGCTGCGTGGCTGCCGGCTAGCCAGACCGCTTTGCATGTGGTCAATTGGTTCAGCAGCAGACAGACAACGCCACGCGCACTACCGCGTCTGGATCTGAGTGGGGGAGTTCCGGCGCAGCTGCGCACGGCGGTGGTGGTACCGACGATGCTGCGAAAGTCGGCTGATCTCGAGCCGCTGTTGGAGGGGCTCTTGGTGCGGGCCCTGGCCAATCCCGATGATGAGCTGGTGTATGCCCTGCTGACTGATGGTGGCGACGCCACCACGCTGAGTCTTGAGGGCGAAGACCAACTCCTTGAACGCGCGCGGCAGGCGATCGTCGATCTCAATGCCGCGCACCCCACCGCCGCCGGCGGGGGACGTTTCCTGCTGTTGCACCGTCATCGCGTGTGGGATGCGGCTGAGAAAATGTGGATGGGACGCGAGCGCAAGCGCGGAAAGCTCGAGGATTTCAACCGCTTGCTGTTGCACGGAGACACCACGCCATGGCGTCTGATCGCCGGTGAGCGCCAGTGGTTGTCCGGGGTGCAATTTGTCATCACCCTCGACACCGATACGCGCTTGCCGCGTGACGCCGCGCGTTCGCTGATCGCGGCCATGGCGCATCCCCTGGTAGCTCCTCGTGTGGCCGCCGATGGCAAAACCGTAGTTGGTGGTCATGCGTTGCTGCAGCCGCGCGCGGTGATTGATCTGAGCAGTGCGCAGCGGTCGTGGTATGCCATGTGGTGGTCGGGGGATCCGGGCCTGGATCCTTATACCCGAACGGTGTCTGACGTGTACCAGGATCTTTTCGATGCCGGCTCCTACATTGGTAAAGGTATTTATGCTCTGGCTGCGTTTGACGCGGCGCTTGATGGTCAGCTGCCCGACGACGCGATTCTGTCGCACGACCTCATCGAAGGCAGCTTCGTCCGCGCCGGGCTGGCCACCGATGTGCTGGTGGTCGAAGATCACCCGACGCGCTACCTGGCCGACGCGTCGCGCCGCAAACGCTGGATTCGTGGTGATTGGCAATTGCTGCCGTGGTTGTTCCCGACGGTCCCCACTGCGCATGGTCAGGCACTGAATCCTCTATCCGCCTTGGCGCGCTGGAAATTGGCCGACAACTTGCGCCGGAGTTTTTTAGCGCCGGCGATCGTGGTATTCTTATTCCTGGCGTGGACGCTGCTGCCAGCAACCGGCGCCATGACGGCCAGCTTGCTGGTGGTGGCCATGGCCGTGGTACCAGTGCTGCTGGGTACCCTGGGCGGCATCATCAAGCCGACCGACCTACCCTTGTCCGAGCACGTTTCACGCCTGGGGAACGGCCTGGTGCGCGGACTCATCACCACCGTGAGCGAATTGAGTTTCCTGCCTTTCGAGGCGCTGCTGACGCTGGACGCCATCGTCCGTACGTGGTGGCGGCTACTGATAAGCCGTCGTCATCTGCTGGAGTGGCAGACGTCGAGCGATGCCGAACGGCTCTCAGGTGCCGGCCTCTTGGCGGTGATGCGCACCATGTGGATGAATCCGCTGCTGGCGGCGCTGGCGTTGGTGATGGCCTGGCAATCTCCCCTGGCGGCTCCGGCCATGCTGCCACTGTCCGCGCTGTGGTTTTGCGGGCCGTTCATCGCCTGGTGGCTGTCGCGTGAGAGGCGGATTGATGCCGTGGCTTTGAGCGAGGATGAACAGTTGAGTCTGAGCCGTAGCGCACGACTCACGTGGCATTACTTCGAAGATCAGATTGGCCCGCACACCGGTTGGCTGCCGTGCGATAACGTGCAGGACGAACCGGTGGCGGCGGTCGCTATGCGCACCTCGCCGACCAACATCGGCATTGCCCTGCTCAGTGAATTGGCGGCGCATGATTTTGGCTGGCAGACCACAGCTGGGCTGCTGCAACGTCTCACTGCCTCCATCGAGGCGATGGAGAAGCTCGAACGCTACCGTGGCCATCTGTTGAATTGGTATGACCTGCACAACGCCTCACCATTAGCGCCGCGCTATGTGTCGATGGTCGACAGCGGCAATCTTGCCGGTCATTTGCTGGTACTGGCGGCCGGTTTGCGTGAACGCCGGCTGCATCAGCCGCGGGTAGCGACGCGTTTGCGCGGCTGCGCCATCACCATGCAGCTGGCCATCGATGCTTTGCCCGGTGGCGACCAGTTGCGACCGTTGCTGACGGCGGTGACCATGCGCATGCGCCATGCGGCGCGGGGCGTTGTCTCGACGGAGGCCGAGTCGCGGGTGTTCAGCGAGGTGTTGGATGCCTGCGTGCCGTTGCAGGCCAACTTCACCGCCGCTTTCACGGCCTCCGGAGAAAGCCTGCGGTGGTTCAAGCAAGCAGTCTCCGAGTTGACAGCGCATCAGGAAGAGTTGCGCCAGTGGGCGGCTAACAGCGAGCAGCACATCGCCAGTGCCGAGCGTCTGGCGCAGCGGGCGCATGCCTTTGCCCTGGGCATGGAATGGGGCTTCTTGTTCGATGTGCGGGCGAAGCTGTTCACCATTGGCTACCATGTCGATGAGGCGCGCCTCGACCGCAGCTATTACGATCTGCTGGCCAGTGAAGCACGCCTGGGCTCTTATGTCGCCATCGCCACTGGCCAGGTACCGCAAGAGCATTGGTTCCGCCTCGGGCGACCGGGTGTACGCACCGCCGTCGGCACCTGCCTGGTGAGCTGGAGCGGTACGTTATTCGAATACCTGATGCCATCTTTGGTAATGCCGGAACCACACGGCACGCTGCTGTCGACGGCCAACCATGTCGCCGTCGATGAGCAGATCCGCTATGCCCGCACGCAATCGATTCCGTGGGGCATCTCCGAATCCGCCTACCTGATCACCGATGCCCAGCTCAACTGGCAATACCGGGCCTTCGGCGTGCCCGGGCTCGGTCTGAAACGTGGTCTGGGTGATGATTTAGTGGTGGCGCCCTATGCCACCGCTTTAGCGCTGCTGACTCATCCCCAGGCGGCGTTGGCCAACCTGCGCCGTCTGGCCGGGCTTGGTGCCATCGGTCGCTATGGTTATTGTGAGGCGCTTGATTTCACCCGTGCACGCTTGCCCAGCGGCAAGGATCACGCACTGATCCGCTCATGGATGGTGCATCATCAGGGCATGGCGTTGCTGGCCTATGTGCACGTGCTCGAAGGTGCGCCGATGCATCGGCGCTTTCTCGCTGATCCCATGTTGCAGGCGCATCGCTTGTTGCTGCAAGAGCGCCCGGCCCCGGCAGCCGCTAAGACCGAAGATGCCGGCCCCGAGACGCAAGAGCGCTTGTTGTCCGAACCGATGCTACGCATCGTCACCGATCCGCTCAGTCCGTTGCCGGAGGTCCATCTGTTGTCGAATGGGCGCTATCATGTTTTGGTGAGCGCTGCCGGCGGTGGCCTGAGCCGTTGGCAGGACCTGGCCTTGACGCGCTGGCGCGAGGATGCGACGCGCGACAATTGGGGCCAGTTCTGCTATCTGCGCGACGAGCGCAGTGGCGTTGTATGGTCGGCAGCACACCAGCCGATCGGCCGCCCAGCTGATGCCTACGAGGCCATCTTCACCCAGGCCAAGGCCGAGTTCCGCCGCAGCGATGAGGGCATCACCACCCATACCGAGATCATCGTCTCGCCTGAAGACGACATGGAGCTGCGCCGGTTGACCCTCACCAATCGCTCGGATGTTGAACGTACCATCGAGGTCACCACCTACGCCGAGCCGGTGCTGGCACCGATGGCGGCCGACCTCGCCCATCCGGCTTTCAGCAATCTGTTCATCGAGACCTCCATGCTTGGCGAGGCGTTGCTGGCCAGCCGCCGGCCGCGTTCGACGGGTGAACCGCGCCGGTGGTTGGTGCATTTGCTGGTCGCTCGTGGCACCGTCCAGTCGACGAGCAGCTTGAGCTGCGAAAGCGAACGCATCAATTTCATCGGTCGTGGTCGCTCGGTACGCAACCCGATCGCTCTGTCGGGGACTGCCGGTCCGCTATCGGGATCCCTAGGAGCGGTACTCGACCCGGTACTGTCACTGCGCCGTAGCGTCATCCTGGCACCGGGCGAGCGGGCAGTGTTCGATATCGTCTACGCAGTGGCCGACTCACAGGCAGGGGCCGCAGTCTTAGCCGAACGCTACCGCGATGACCACTTGGCTGATCGGGCGCGCAGTTTAGCTGTGACACATGGCCAGGTGGTGTTGGCGCAACTTGGCGTCAGTGAAGCCGAAGTGCAGGCTTATGCGCGTATTGCGGGCAGCCTGGTCTTCGCCAGCGCCCACCGGCGCCCGAACTCGGCGACGATTCTCCGCAACCGACGCACGCGCTCTGGCCTGTGGAGCAACAGTATCTCAGGCGATCTGCCCATCTGCCTGTTGCGCATCAACGACGGCAACCGTCTCGATCTGGTGCGCGAGGTCGTGCGCGCGCACGGCTGGTGGCGTAGCCACGGCCTGGCGGTCGACCTGGTCATCCTCATTGAAGATCCGTCGGTATACCGCCAAGAAGTCTCAGAGCGCGTCATCGGTCTGGTGGCAGCCAGCACTCAGGTGCAGCTCCTCGACAGTCCGGCGGGTATTTTCATTCGCCGCCTCGATCAGGTCCCCGAAGAAGACCGTCATCTGCTGCTCGCTTTTGCCCGAGTGGTGATCACCGATGCCGGCGGTACCTTGACGCAATATGCTGATCGTCGATTGCGTACGCCAGCGCAGGCTCCACGCCTCGAAACCCAGCTCATCCGCTATGAATCGGCAGCCCTGACAGAGGCGCCGGTCAACGACCTCTTGTTCGATAACGGCACCGGCGGCTTTACCCGCGATGGTAAAGAATACATCATTACCCTCACGCCGCAGACGTCGACTCCGTCGCCGTGGTGCAATGTGCTGGCCAATCCTGGATTCGGTACGGTGATCAGCGAAAGCGGCTCGGCTTATACATGGGCTGAAAACTGCCATGAATTCAGATTGACGCCATGGCGCTGCGACGCCGTCGTCGATCCGACCGGTGAGGCATTGTATATCCGCGATGAAGAGACCGGCGTCGCCTGGTCGCCAACTATCGGTCCGCGTCGGGGGCAGGGCACGTACGTCGTCCGCCACGGCTTTGGCTACACCGCTTGTAGCAGCGATGAAGAAGGCATTGCTGCAGAATTGCACCAGTGGGTTGATGCCACGGAGCCGGTGAAACATTTCAGTCTTCGCTTGGTCAATCGCAGCCGACGTCCGCGGCGCCTGAGCACCTGGCTCTATCTCGAATGGACCTTGGGTGAACTGCGTGAACGCACCGCCATGCACTTGGCAACCAGCCATGAGGATGGAGTGCTGCTGGCGACCAATCCGTTGCACGATGAATTTTCGCAGCGCTGCGTCTTTGCCTGTGCCAGCCGCAAGCTGGCGAGTTGGACCTGCGATCGCGGCGAATTTCTCGGTCGTGCTGGCAGCCCCACCAACCCCGCAGCCTTGCAGGCAAAGATGCTTCTCGGTCGCGCTGGCGCTGGCTTCGATCCGTGCGCGGCCATGCAGGTGATGGTCGAGCTTGAGCCCGGTCAGGAACAGCGCGTGGTGTTTACCATGGGTGCCGGCACCAGCCGTGATCATGCGCGGGGGTTAGCGCGCGCGCATGCGAGCGCAACGGCGGCGCAGACCTCGCTGAGCATCGTCTATGAGTATTGGAAGCGCCTGCTGAGCACCGTTCAGGTGCATACCTCCGATCCGGCCTTCGATCTGTTGGCCAATGGCTGGCTACCCTATCAGGTCATCGCCGCGCGCTTGTTTGCCCGTAGTGGATTCTCCCAATCCGGTGGCGCCTTCGGCTTCCGTGATCAGCTGCAGGATACCATGGCCCTGGTGCACCACGCCCCGCAGCTGCTGCGTGAACAGCTGCTGCGTGCCGCCAGCCGGCAATTCGCCGAAGGCGACGTCCAGCATTGGTGGCATCCACCATTGGGGCGTGGGGTACGTACGCGGATTTCAGACGATTACCTGTGGCTGCCCTATGCCTTGGCACGCTATGTCATGGCTACCGGCGACCGTGGCGTGCTCGATGTCCGGGTGCCCTTCCTGCATGGGCAACAGGTGCCGATGGGCCAGGATTCGCTCTATGATCTGCCGCAAATCAGTGACGAGCAGGGGACATTGTACGAGCACGCTGTGCGCGCGGTTCTGCGCGGCATGAATTATGGCGAACACGGTTTGCCACTGATGGGCACCGGTGACTGGAACGACGGCATGGACCGCGTCGGTGCGCATGGCAAGGGCGAGAGCGTGTGGCTTGGGTTCTTTCTGGGCGAGGTATTGCAACGTTTCACCGCCGTGGCGCGCTTGGCTGGCGACGCGGTATTGGCCGAACGCTTGGCCCTTGAGGCGGTAGCCCTCGGCAAGCGCCTCGATGTGCATGCCTGGGATGGCGACTGGTACCTGCGCGCATGGTTTGACGACGGCACACCTTTGGGCAGCAGCGCCGGTCGAGAATGCCGCATCGATGCCCTGCCGCAGGCATGGGCGGCCCTAACCGCTATCACCGACCCGCAACGCACCCGTCAGGCATTGGCCGCCGTTGATCGTGAGCTGGTGCGCGAACAGGATCAGCTCATCCAGCTCTTCGATCCACCGTTTGGTGGCAAAGGCGAGAACGACGATGCTGCGGGCGGTCTGCAACCAGGATACATCAAGGGTTATGTGCCCGGGGTGCGTGAGAACGGCGGCCAGTACACCCATGCCGCAGTGTGGACGGCCATGGCGCATGCGGCCTTGGGCGATGGTCAGCGGGCCCTCGATCTGATGCGCATGATCAACCCCATCAATCATGCACGGGATGCCGCCGGTTGTGCCCGCTGGCGAGGCGAGCCATACGTGATGGCAGCTGATGTGTACCGTTCACCGGGGCATGTCGGACAGGCGGGGTGGACCTGGTATACTGGATCCGCCGGATGGATGTGGCGCCTGATGGTTGAATCACTGCTGGGCCTGGACTTGCGCGACGGCGCCCAACTACATTTCAAGCCAACCACACCAGCGAGCTTCGGGGATTTCTCATTGACCTATCGCTGTGGTGAAGCCGTCTATCACATCACAGTCACTGGTGCAGGACAGGTGCGGCAGGTGACTTTGGATGGAGTCATGCAGGCGAACCAGGTGCTGCCACTGCTACGCAGTGCTGGTGAGCATACGGTCGTGGTTGAACGTGGTACCTGACCACTTTATCGGTTGGCCAGCGCCCGCTGCGGCGCAGCCATCGACGGCTTGGCAAATCACAGCGCTGATGACTTGTCCATCATGCAAGTTGCATCGGAAAGTAATCGGGGTGTATCTATTAATAGATAAAATAATTCGAAATAGTGGTTAAATTGATATTTTCTCAATTTTTTTCAATCGGCACGCGGCGTGCAAAGAAGATCAAAGAGAGCCTAGCTGCGCACCAACATGGAGTGCACTTCGTCAAACCTCTAACCACAAGGAACCATTCATGTCCTCTTCAACTTCTGTTTATTGCCTGGCCACTAGTGAGTACCAGGCCCATCAAATCGTTGAGCGCTTGCGCATCGCCGGGTTCAGCTCGAACTCGATTTCGGTACTGTTCCCAGACAAGGGTACGACCCGCGATTTCGCCCATGAAAAGCACACCAAGGCTCCTGAAGGCGCCACCGTCGGTGCAAGTACGGGTGGCGTTCTGGGTGCCGGCCTCGGCTGGTTGATCGGTATCGGCAGTCTGGCTATTCCCGGCGTCGGTCCATTCATTGCAGCTGGTCCGATCATGGCCGCTCTCGGTGGCGCAGCGGTTGGGGCAACGGTGGGTGGCGTCAGTGGCGCCTTGATCGGCATGGGTATTCCCGAATACGAAGCCAAGCGCTATGAAGGCAAAATCCGCGATGGTCGTGTGCTGATCTCAGTGCATACCAATGACGGTGAACAGGTGAAGCTGGCCAAGCGCGTCTACACCGAGGAAGGTGCTGAAGACATCGCCACCGCCGGTGAAGCCACGGTTCCTGCGGCCTCGACCGCTAATTCCAACAACAGTCCAACGGTCAATTCGACTGCGAGAAAGCCATGACGCGCGTCGCTCAGCGAATGCCGGCAGCCGTCCTCGCCGCAGCGATGGTAGCAATGCTTGCCGGTTGTGGCGAAACCCCAAGCAACAACACCACTACCAATGCGGATGGGACCAGACATCAGAACACCACGACTGCATCGAACTCTAGCCAGCATGCGGCGGATCGTGATGCGGCGAATGCTCCGATGCGTTCAACCAGCGACGGCCAACGCGCTGCTGATCAGGCGCGTGCGGCCACGGCCAATGATGAAGCCACTAAAGCCGGGATTCGACCCAGCACTCCAGGTGTGGCTAAGCCGATCGATGTCCCAGGTGCAGCTGATCCATCGTTGCCGGCTACCAATGGAGCAACCACTACTCGTGGATCTGATACCTCGACGATGAAGAAAGATGTTACTGCGGTTTCAGATGCGGCGGCCGCCGGCGCTTCACATACCGCCTCACGGGTTACCAGTGATGCCACACGTGGTACTGATGCTGCCACATCTGAGCCGAGGAAAGTTGACAATTCGGGACAGAACGAGGTCGACAAAGATGGAACGGCCATGACGCCAATGGACCAAGGCAATAGTGATGCCGACATCGGCGTCACTCAGGCCATCCGTAAGGCGCTGGTTGATGATAATACCCTATCGGTCAATGCGAAAAATTTAAAGGTCATCACCAAGGATGGGGTGGTGGTGTTGCGCGGCCCGGTTGCTTCGAAAGCCGAAGCCGATGCAGTGCTGACGCATGTCAGTCATGTCAATGGCATCACACGCCTTGAAAACCAGATTGCAGTACCGTAAAAATCGTTTGGAAACAGGCGAGAATAAAGTCACGTCGGAAGCGTGGTAGCATTCGCTACCACGCTTCCGACGTCTCGCCTTCTAAGCATTGCTACTGCTCGACTGGCAAGCTCCATTTCTACGTCTTTTATCACCTTCCGCCTCATACAAGAAAGCACGTGTTGCATGGCTGCTAAGTCTACTTCACTCGATCGTCACGTTGGCACCTTGTTGCTGATCGTCTCGCTCGGATTGATCGCAATTGCCAAAGAAGTCCTCGTGCCGTTGGTCCTGGCCACCATGTTGGCAGTGCTCCTCACGCCGTTGGTGAGTTGGTTGGTTAAACGTCGGGTGCCCAATCTGCTGGCTGTCGGCTTGGTGGTGGGAACTCTGACCATCAGCAGTGTCCTGATCGGTACGGTGATCTTTTCGCAATTCAATCAGGTCGTTGATAAACTCGTCGAATATCGCCACAACATCCATCAGCGGCTTAGTGAATTGGTAAGTAATGACGGGACGATGTCGAAAGCCACGACTACCATCCATGTCATCCAAGACGAGCTTGGGCAGCTCGGCTCAGCCAGCCCGAAAGATGGACTGACGGTTACGGGTAAACCCGGAGAGAAAGTGACAGTAAAGAAAGCTCCAATCCAGCCGGTCGAGGTAGTCAGCGAGCATCAGGCGGGTATCGCGGATCTGTTGCCGCTGTTGTCTACCGCCTTGCAGCCGTTGGCGATTTTTGGTCTGACTTTTCTCCTCGCCACGTTCATGATTGTGCAGCGTGCTGATCTTCAGCGTCGGTTCGGTGTTCTATCGACATGGATGTCGGCGCGCGGCATGTCGACTATCGAAGGTGACGCATTGCATGACATTACTTCGCGGATCAGTTCGTATCTTTTACTGCAGAGTTTATTGAACATCACCTTTGGCATCCTCGTCTCGATCACCGTTCATTTCCTCGGATTGCCCAATGCCCTGCTGTGGGGGCTGCTGACGGCCTTGCTGCGTTACGTGCCTTATCTGGGCATCATCATCGCTGCCGGAATCACCTGCATGTTTGCCATTGCGGTATCTCCGGACTGGTCGTCTCCAGTACAGGTGTTGCTATTATTCGTGTGCGTGGAGCTGGTGATGGGCAACATCATCGAGCCGTTGGTGCTCGCCCACGGCACTGGTCTCAGCAGTCTTGGGGTACTGGTAGCAACGGCGTTCTGGACGTGGATCTGGGGACCAATGGGCTTATTCCTAGCCATTCCATTAACCGTATGCCTGGTGGCTGCGGGTCGTCAGGTACCATCGTTGGCTTACCTGGATATCCTCTTGGCGGAAAAGCCGAGTGCTCGCGATCGAGCTCAGCCAGTGCCCAACAGTGAGATATTACCTCCCGCTCGGCTCACTCCTGTTGATCGTTGATGAGGTCGGGAAGGCACCAATTCCTAGCTACGTAACAAATTGAGTTATTTCGCAGTCGAGCTATTTCGCAGCCGAGCTATTTTGTAGCCGAGCTAGTCCCCAGGAGTGCGAGGCCACAGCTCACGACGATAACGGGCGAAGCATCGCTGGCCGGCGCTCAAGCGCATCATGGCCCCTTGCGCTAACAACTCGGCAGTCCGCGGATCACCAGCCACCAACGGCCAGATGACTTCGGCATTCCAGCGTCGTGAATGCTCGATGTCGATGGTAGCGTGTAGTTCGTAATATCGTCGCGCTGCGGCGGGCATGCCAAGACGGCGCATGCCGGCAGCGACCTTGGCAACCCGACAGGGAGCCGTCAACTCAATCACCCCGAGTGCGCCAACCGCTTGATAAGCATAACGTTCAACCACAAGGCCGGCCATCAGGTTTGCCAAAGCGAGGGCTTCCCAGGTAGCGTCGGTGAGGCTGCAGGTGAGCTGCAATTCGGACGCCATGCGTGTCAGCAATGAGCCATGCACGCCAGCCGGGTTACCACGGCCAAATTCATCCCACAAATTGCGGGCCATCTCCATTTTCGGTCGTGCTGGCATCTTGATTTGAGCCAAGGCCACCAGGTCGTCAAAGCCGGCCTCGCCAGCCAATTCCTGGCGCAGGAACCAACGCATTTCGTCAGCGTTCGCGGCCTCGGTCAACCATTCAAAGAGTTCATCCTGCTGACCTGGTCCGTGCTCATGCAAGGCAGTGAACCAATCCACGAATGCATCCGGATCAAGTGGCACCCGTCGGCATTGCTCAGACACCTCATCGCGGGCGTGGCGAATGAAGCCGCACAACAAGGCGACATCAGAACTTTCTAAGGCCGGCGGATCGGTAGTGACGGCCGGGGTCAGGCGCTCGCGCAGGTGCAAGGCTAAGCGCTGGTGGCAGATGGTTTGTTCAAGGTCCGTCGGAGTGCACGGGGCAAGCAGAGTGGGCATGATAGGCCTTACACATCGAAAAAAATATGAGGGAAGTGAAGCAGACGTGACTGTGACGCAAATAATTTAAACCTGGGAAATTCAGGGCATGGTGAGGTACAGGACTATAGCTGCGATACGCTCGACCTCGCCATAGGCGGCGTCCTCAAGCTCTTCGCCAAAGACATCGGGATCGATTTCGGCATAGTCGACAATGGCATCAGCGGCTTGGGCAATGGGTAAGGCAGCCTGAGCGAACAGGTCGTGGCCGGCGATCACCGGCACCCCGGTATAGAGGATGAGTTGACCACCTGGAGCCAAGCGGTGGATGGCCTCCTTGACGATGCGCAGCGACAGATCAATGCCATAGCTCCCGCCACCATCGCGGTAGGTACGCTGCAACGGATCGACCAGATAGGGCGGGTTGGCGATGATGGCATCCGGACGTTGATCAAGATTGTCCAAGAGATCCCCACCCAGGCACAGGGTGTGGTCGTTTTTGGCCAAACGGCAGTTGGCATTGGCAAAGGCTAAAGCCTTGGGGTTGATGTCCGTTAACACTACCTGCGCGCAACGCTGGCTGATTTCAAGCCCACCGGCGCCACTGCCGCAACCGACATCAGCGAGCAATCCGCACGGCCGCAGCAGCCGTTTAACGGCGGCGACAAAGCGGTACGTGTCTGGTCCGAAGAACACGGCATCTTCTGTGATGGTGGGAAATGCATCGTGGACATAGAGACGATCAGCAATGGTGGCAAAGCGGATGCGGCTACGCCACAGCTGTTGCTGTTGTTGCTGGCCTTGCTGTGGAGCAATCAAGCCGGCCTGATTCAGGGAACTGATAAGGTCCGATGGTAAAGCCGCCTGCGAGAATGGCAGATTCCAGCCAAAGACATCACGCAGGGTATGGCCCATGCGTCCAGCCGTGCGCCGTAACAGTCGTTGATGAGTCGCCGGGGTCACGGTAGTGAAAGAATACTCCTGAGCGGCTAAATAAGCACCGAGGGTTTCGATAGTTTCAACAAAGGTGAGATCAACAGAGGGTGCTGGTGCAGAGGGAGTGTGCGAAAAATTGCCGGTGGCTGATCGCTGAGGAACGAGACGGTCGATAGTCGCTTGGTTCATAGCAATCATGTTGCGCAGCGCATGCCAAATTATCACACGTCGATAGTGGTATTTTCTGGGTCTCGACTGGTGCCCTACATCGGTAAATTGCAAAGCGCAGAGTTTGACGCTGAGTGCATGTTGCCTTGCAGGGTGCCAGGCAGAATGAGCAAAAAATATGGGGGGACGACCTTGTTGGTCATCCCCCCACACAGATACAGATATCAGCCTAATGTCAGTGTGCGTCTTCGAGGCGCTTGGCTTCGTCGAGGTGCGCCTGGAGATGGGGCAGATGCTTGGCTGCAAATGCCTTCACATCAGTATCCTTGCTATCTTCGGCGGCATCCTTGAAAGCACTGACGGCTTTCTTGTGCTCTTTGACTTGGCACTCGAAGTATTCCTTGTTGATTTTGGCGTCATCGGTCTTGGCCAAAGAATCGTATTTCTTTTGCATATCTTCATTCAAGCCAGTGGGCAGCGTGACGCCTTTTTTAGTCGCCAATTCAGCAAGTTCTTCATTTACCTTCTCATGATCGGTAATCATCTTTTTTGCGAAATCGAGGTTGGCCCCGCTGGCATTGCGTTTGACAACCAGCTCGGCTTCTTTGATCTCCAGCATGTTGCATTGATTGGCGACTTTGAGGAACTCGATGTCATTTTTAGCTAACATGGTCGACGAGGTGGTGTCGCCCATTTTGTCGGCGGCATGAGCCAGTGAGGGCAATGCCAAAGGCATAGCCAACGCCAATGCAAGGCTAAGAGGAAGGGCGCGGGCAAGTGAGACGTACGACATGTGAACTCCGTGAATGCAGGATGAGTGCGATCGGATGATCGATATATGTTACAAGCTTGATTCATGCCATTGGGATTCGTTCAAATACCTTGGGAGAATAGCGTCATGTCATCCTGCAATGAAGTGCGTTGAAATGAAGGTTCATTGCAATTTGCAAGCTTCAAGTCCACGCGGCCAGCTCGAGCACGCGTCTCGCAAGGGTCTCATAACCGTCTACGCACCCCGGTTTTTGGATTATGTCGAGGACTCCAATGTCAGCTGCCCGGACACGGCGTTTATTATCGACGTGACTCGACATGAGAATTGTTGGCAGACCATTGACGATAAATTCACGGGCCAGACCAAAGCCATCAATTGCCGGCATATTGATATCGACCAATGCCAGATGTGGTTTTTTTCCCGATTCACACAGCACAAATTCAATTAACGCCAAATGGGCAATGGTAATTGTCAGTAGCGAAACCTCACAAGTAAGGTGCGCGAATGCGGCTTCCAGCAGGGGGAATTCATGCGGGTCGTCATCGACCACCATCAGCCGCAGCTCCCGTTCGGATTGAAGTGATGTGGACATAAAGTGCCATAAGTTGGTTGTGCTGAAGAGCTGTGGAGCTAGCACTCTAGACCCATGGGAATTTAGGCACAGATCGTGCCAACAAAGGATGACGGTTGGCTTTCGATCCAGGTGCCGTACGTCTCACGTACGCCTTTCCTAGCTGAGCCCGGCCGTTGATCTTCACTCCACTGTTTTTCACCCGGATGTCTTCTCATGAATGTGTCTTTACCTATCTCTGATGCATCGAGCGTGCCCAACGCCGCGGTTGGAACTGTCATCGGCACGAGTGTTGTGACTCCGGTGCTCCAGGCGCCGCGCGGATTGCGCGTGCTGGTGGTGGATGACCAACGCAGCGATCGCGAGACCCTTGGGGCGGCCTTGAAGATGCTCGGCTGCCGTGTGGATTCGGCCGAAAATCGTGAAGGGGCCTTGGGACGAGCCCGCGGTGAGCCCTACGATCTGGCCTTTGTCGACCTGATGTTGGGCGAAGAAAGCGGCGTCGACCTGGTGCCGGCCTTACTGCACGCCAACCCCAATCTGCAAATAATCGTCGTCACCGCTTTTGCTTCGATTGAAACCGCCGTTGCGGCAGTGAAAGCCGGGGCTGCCGAATACGTCCAGAAGCCAGTCGACCCGGCGCTGATCCGTGCCGTCGTCGAACGCAGCAGTGATGAGCGGCGCATGGCTGCCAACATGAGCGCTTTCGAACGCAGCGGAAACACCGGCACATTAGTGTTGTCGTCACGCACTCCGGCGATGCAGCATGCCATTGCCATGATCCAACGGGCCGCCAATGCTGATGTGGCGGTGTTGCTGCGCGGTGAATCGGGTACCGGTAAAGGTGCCTTGGCTGAAGCCTTGCATCGGCAGAGCGAACGCGCCAAGGAACCCTTTGTCACCGTCAACTGCCCGGCGCTCACCGATGAGCTGCTGACCAGCGAATTGTTCGGTCATGTAAAGGGGTCATTCACCGGCGCCGTCCGTGATCAAGAAGGCAAGGTTGAGGTTGCCGATGGCGGGACGCTGTTCCTCGATGAGTTGGGTGATTTGTCGCCCACTGTCCAGGCCAAGTTGCTGCGCTTCCTGCAGGAAAAAACCTATGAGCGGGTCGGTGACCAGCGCACACGCCTCGCTGACGTGCGCATTGTCGCTGCCACCAATCGCGATCTAGAAACAGCGGTGAAAGAAGGCCGCTTCCGTGAAGATCTGCTTTATCGTCTCAATGTCGTCGAGCTGACCTTGCCGTCATTGCGGGAACGCCCAGATGACCTCATGGATCTGGCGCATCATTTCCTGGCCTTGTTCTCAGCCGCCGCCGCCGGTCCGCTGATGGAATACTCACCGGCTGCGCAACGCATCTTGCTGGCACACGCGTGGCCGGGCAACATCCGCGAATTGCGCAACGAGATCCAACGCGTCACCATCCTTTGGCCATCGCGTACGGTCGAGCCCGAAGCCTTCTCGACCCGTCTGTGTGCGCAAGTGAACGCCGGCCCGCGCGTCGGTGGCACGCATTCGCTCGAAGAGATTGAAAACGAGCACATCCGCCGCGTCCTGGCCAAGGTCGATACGTTCGAGGAAGCTGCGCAGGTCCTAGGCATCGAACCGTCGACCTTGTGGCGCAAGCGGCGCAAGCTGGGCCTGTAGGCCCCGCCGATGCATCACGCCGCAGGCGGCAGTCATCACGCCGCAGGCGGCAGTCAGCCCGCCGCAGGCGGTGAGTCAGCGCCGGCGATGAGTTGGGCGAAGGGCCCGGGGATGGTCGATAGATCATCGTAGGTGCCTTGTTGCACCACTCCGCCATCGGCCAGCACCACCACCAAGTCGACATCGCGGATGGTCGATAAGCGGTGCGCAATGATGATGGTGGTGCGACCGGCCATGGCCTGCTTGAGGGCGACCTGCACATGCTTTTCGCTCGCCGTGTCGAGGGCGCTGGTCGCCTCATCGAGGATCAGAATGCGGGGATCGCGATAGAGGGCGCGGGCGATGGCCAGGCGCTGCTTTTGCCCACCGGATAAACCAGAACCGCTATCGCCAAGCACGTGATCCATTTGCGCCGGGAACTTCTCGATGAATTCCCAGGCATTGGCGAGGCGGGCGGCTTCTTCGGCACGGGCATGGTCGGGATTGCGATCCCCCCAGGCGATGTTGCGCAGGATGGTGTCGTTGAAGAGCACCACGTCCTGGCTCACCACCCCGACATGCCGTCGTACCGAGCGCAGGTCGAGGGTCTCGCAGTCATGGCCATCGATGCGGATGCTGCCGCCTTGCGGACGATAGAAACCGAGGATCAAACTGGCCACAGTGCTTTTTCCGCCACCCGATGGTCCGACCAGGGCCAATGAACTGCCGGCGGCGATCGACAGGTTCAAGTCCGTGAACAAGGGACGTTCTTTACCGGGATAGGTGAATTGGACATTGGTCATATCGATCTGCCCATTGATCGTGGCAAGGATCGTTCCGCCCGAGGGCACCTCATCGAGTTCATTGCGGTACAGCTCAGACAGCGAGTGCAGCGAGTCATGCGCACCGCTGATGGTCGGAACGTTGTTGGAGATCGCCGTCAGGGCGCCGGCGATGATGCCGTAATAACTCAGCATCACCGTCAGCTGTCCGAGAGTGATCGGATGGATGTCATAGCGCAGGCCCCATGGCAGGGGGAGTTGATAACCGGGCATGATCACCAGCCATACCCCGAACAGGATCACCGTGGTGTTAAGGAGCGTGCTGATGGCCCACGACGACGAGCCGAACAGATTGATGAGGAAGTCCAGGGCCATGCCGCGACGCGCCACCTCGCGGGCATTGGTGCGCAGGCGTGACTCGACGAATTCCTCGGTGGCGTGGGCACGGGCCATGCGCAGACCGCGCAGGGCTTCGACCAGCTGATGCAGGAAATGCCCTTCTGCGCGCCGGAAAGCTTCTTGGGCTGAACGTAGGTGTACCCACAGATTGCGCGCCAGCAGCAGGTTCAGCGTCACGCTGACGGCGATGACGATCAGCAGCAATGGATTCGTAGCGGTGATGATGCAGGCCATGATGAGGATGACCGTGGCATTCATCAGCAGGCCATCGGCGATGAAGGCAAGAAAAGCCTCAAGCCGATTCATATCCAAGGTGAAGCGGTTTTGCAGTTCACCGAGGTGTTCGCGATCATGAAATGTAATTTCCATGCGATTGAGCCGGCGCACCAGCGCATCGCGGAGACTGGCCGTGAGACCGCGGCTGATGCGCGACAACAGGATCCGGCCGGTGGTATCGCCGACTACATTGGCCACGCATAAACCGAGGGTCGCCAAAGCGATCAGCGGCATCAGGGCATACGCTTTTCCCGGGTGGCTGCGATCGATCGCATCAATTAACTTACCAGTGAACAAGGGCAGCAGATAGATCGGCGCGAAGCGCACATTCTGCAGCAGCCAGATGGCGAGCCACGCGCCCCAGCCGCCTGGCTGCAAGACGCGGAATGACTGCAACATCGGAATGAAGCCCGGCCTGGTATGCGGGCCGACCGCTGTCACCAAGCGCTGCGAGCCGACTGATTGAGCGGTGAGTGTCGGGGTTTCCATAAGCTTCAAGACGCACCCAGGCGGGTTTCAAACCACGCCGCACCGGCCAGCATCAACAGCAGGACCTCGAGCGCATAGACTCCTAGGATGGCCTTGTCTTCGGGTATGCCGAACACCAGCAAGGCGATCGAACGCCACACCACGATACCCAGGTAAAGACACAGCCCCAGCTTGACCGCCGTTGATGATAGCCGTGGATCGAGCGCACTGATGGTGAAGAACGCCGCCAATCCCATCTGCAATCCGCCATAGACGGTGAGGAATTCAAGGCGTCCTTGCGGTGCGGCGATGCCGAGGCCGAGAAACCGCATGACCTGGGTGGGATTGAGCGTGCACCATAAACCGAACAACGCATACAAAGCAGCATTGAACCAGAGGAATAAAGCGGTCATGGGTGACTCCGCTGGCTCAATGCATGCCGCATGCCAATCAACGGCCAATGGATTCACTCATCAACCAGACGCTGCCGTGCGTTCAGCATGATCGGCGGCTCGACTGACGTGCGCATTGCGCGTTCTTACGATCGCGTCCGTGACCTTAGCGCGTAATGGCAAAGCCGATCAGCAACCGTGGATCTTCGACGCGTTGGTCATAGGCCAAGAGGTTTTCTGACCAGCCCCAGAAATATTGCGCGTAGACAAAGCCGTGCGTCCAGCCGCCGGTAATCCGATCGGTTGGATAGCTCAGATCCGCTTGAACGCTGCCACGATCAGCCTGGTCGCCGATCCGGCTGCGCAGCGTGAGCAAAACTCCATCGCGCAGGCCCAAGGCCAGGTCGAGATAGCCATAGCCGCGATAGCGTTTGATTTCAGGGTTTTCGTCGAGCGTGCCAACATAGGTAAAGACACGTGGCGAAACGCGGAACCACCAATCATCATTGAGATCCCAGCGCACCACCGGGCGGATGAAGGCGGTATTGTAGCTACGTGAATCGTCACCGGCCCGCCCATTCGATTCGTGGCTGAGCCCAACCGCACCTGCCAGGCCACCACTACCGAAAAGACCGGGCTTGAACCCCTGATGCCAGAATAATTCTGGGCGGTAACTCGAATCAAAAAATGGCTTGGAGTCGCTGCCCAGATCCCAAAAGGAGGTTTGCGAAAAAGCACCGTAAAATCCGGTCGCCCGTTCGTCACCGGGAGCGATGGTCATTTGCGGATCGCCGATGATCTGGAAAGCGAAACTCATCTGCAACTTCGCATTCATCTTACGTGATGCGGGCGGTGCGGCTTCGAGCAGGAAATAAGTCGGCTCATAGGAGGTGATGCGTTGCCAATAACGGCTATGCCCGGCAGGCGTCGCGACGGGAGCACCGGCTTCGCTTTCATTCTGCGTCGTGGTGGGTTGCGCCGGCGCGTGCTCTTCTGAAAACGCCGTCAGCAGCGGATACAGGGCCAAGATGCTGATCAACCATAGGCGGCCCTGGCCGGTAGGCTGCTGGCGGTATGGACATGGATCAGCGGCGATAGCATCGAAGGGGTGGAGGCAGGATTTCATAGATGGCGCAATTCTCGTGTACATGTGGCGATTTGCGCTGGGTGGGCAGATACATGGTTCAAATCCGCTAGCCACGGGTGCGGTTGGTTCATTCGATATTCGCTGGCAGTGGCGATTTCACTTCAATGACCGGCTCTGACACGTTTTTTTGTGGTGGCTCGTCGAGTGCCGGCGCAGGCTGGTTGCATAAACCACTTAACAGATCATGCGTGCGCAACTGCTCAGGCAGCAATTCGGCTTCGACGATGCGACGCGATTCGGGGTCCAGCTCATCAAGCTGTTCGCGGTAAAGAGCGAGGCCATGGTCTTCGCCTTCTTCCAAACTACCGATGGCGGCGCCTACCCCGAAAAGAAGAGTCCCGCTTTCAAGCAGGCGAAAGAAAGCACCTAACGTGCCGCTGCTGTCATCAGGCTTTACACCCAGCTCTGAGATGCGTTGCGTCAGTCGCTCAATGCGTTTTTGATGCGATTGTTGGCACATCTTCAATTCGGCCGGCGCTGCCGTCCCTAATCGCTCGATCGCCAATTCATAGGTTTCGGCCGCGGTCACTTCCCCGTGTAGCAAAGCTTGCAGGGCCTTATGTGAACGCGCGGTCTCAAGTTGCAGATCTGCCGTCGTATCCATGGAAAACCTGTAATTTTTAAGTTAGTTCAAGATTGTTCGAGTACGTTTAAATAGCGACAACCATGCCAACTGGATATTTCATTGGCGTGGTTTTAACATGATCTGCCAACATCTACATCAAGTATGAAATAAAAGAATGCACGACGCAATCCAAGGTTTTTCTACTCATGCATTATGCATGAATGGATGCTCATATTCTGTAAATAATCCCTCTTTATTGCGAATAAAATTACTGGCTTCATTCATCTTTTGATCAGGCTTATATTCAAGGAATAATTATGAGTGGACACGACATCCTAGTCATAGGTGCTTCAGCTGGTGGTGTTAATGTGCTGCGGCGCTTGATCGCGGGTTTGCCGGCTAATTTTCCGGCCGCGGTCTTCATTGTCCTGCATATTGATTGGCGTGGGCCGTCGCAACTGGCACAAATTTTGACTAGAGCTGGGAATCTGCCGGTCGCCATGGCGGTGCACGGGGAACCCATTCCATTCGGCGAAGTACGTGTCGCACGACCGGATCATCATCTCATTCTTGAACAGGGTCGTGTCGGCGTAGTTCAAGGCCCCAAAGAAAACCGCCATCGTCCGGCAATCGATGCCTTGTTCCGTTCGGCGGCGCGCGAATTCGGCGCGCGTGTCATCGGTGTCGTTCTGACCGGTAATCTGGATGACGGCACGGCTGGTCTGTGGGCCATTAAACGCGCCGGCGGCCTGACCGTGGTGCAGGAACCGCAGGACGCTGAATTTCCCGATATGCCGAAACATGCTTGTGCCGGCGTCGATGTCGATCACTGCGTAGCGGCACAGGACATGTCTGATCTGTTGGTTGCACTCGCGAAAATACCCTCTGCCGAGGTTACCAAAGCGGAAGACCATGTGCATGAAGTCGCCGGAGTCGCCTACCTCTGTCCAGATTGTAACGGTCCCTTGCGGGAAGTGAAAATCGGCAATGAAAAGCTGGTTCGTTTCCGCTGTCTCGTCGGCCATGCCTTCTCGATGATGACCTTGCTCGAGGCGCATGCCGAGGCCCGCGAAGCCAGATTGTGGTCGGCAGTGGTGGCACTTGAACATGAAGCTTTTGTCAGCGAAAGAGCGGCCGTTCATGCGCGTGACATTAACAATCTTGAATCCGCCGCTGCGTTGACAGTTGAAGCGGAGACGGCTCGCCGGCATGGCATGGTGATTCGCGGACTGATCGCCAGCGAGTAGCCGCCGGCCCAATGGCATTCACTTGCCCCTTGCGAAGTGTCCAAACGGCGCAAGCCGTTGTCGTGGCCGCGAGCGTCCAGGTCTACGCTTTTGCGCTGATCTG
>JAYVTR010000265.1:0-33746 GCA_043788625.1 Planctomycetota bacterium | reverse complement strand
GTCGAAGTACTGGTCAATCACCTGACTTTGGCAGCCCCCGAGTGCTATGACCGGCTCGGTGCTTACGCTCAGCAGAATCCACCGGTGCGCGATGCCCGTCATCGCGCTGCCCTGTGGGCGGCGGTCGCCGACGGCACCGTCGACATCCTCGCCACCGATCACGCCCCGCACACCCGCGCCGAGAAAGACGTTGCGTATCCGAACACGCCCTCGGGCATGCCCGGAGTGCAAACCCTCGTGCCGGTAATGCTTGATCACGTCGCCGCTGGCCGCTTGTCATTGGAACGCTTCGTCGACCTCACCAGCGCCGGGCCGCAGCGCGTCTTCGGCTTGGCCAACAAAGGCCGCATCGCCAAAGGCTATGACGCCGATTTCACCGTCGTCGATCTGCAGGCCAAACGCACCATCACCCATGCACAGCAAGCCTGTCGCGTCGGCTGGACGCCCTTTGCCGAGATGAACGTCACCGGTTGGCCGATCGCGACCATCGTCCGCGGTACCATCGTTATGCGTGAGGATCAGCTGCTGGGTACGCCAGCGGGCCAGCCATGCCGCTTTGTGGAATGTCTGTGAGTTCATCGACAGTCCCGATGTTGCGCATCGAAAACGTAAGTAAGTGCTTCTACGATCCGGGCCGCGGTGAAGTGCGCGCCGTCGACGGCATCGATCTCAGCTGCAGCGACGGCGTGGTGGCCGTGGTCGGCGCCAACGGCGCCGGCAAAAGCACCCTGCTGCGTTTGATCGCCACCCTGCTGCTGCCTGACAGCGGGCGGGTGCTGGTAGATGGCCTCGACACCCAGCTCGATGCCGAAGCGGTACGCGGCCGGCTGGGTTATTTATCGACCACCACCCGGCTTTACCCACGCCTCACCGGCCGGGAGTTGTTGGTCTACGTCGGCCAGCTCTATGGCTTGAGCGGGGCCGATCTCCAACAACGCATCGTGGCACAAACGGTCGCTTTCACCTTGGCGGCGTTCATCGATCAACGCATTGACACCTTGTCCACCGGGCAGCTGCAGCGCATCAACCTGGCGCGCACCTTGCTGGCAGATCCGCCGTTGTTGGTACTCGATGAGCCGACCACCGGCCTTGATGTGCTGGCCGCCCAACAGGTCATCGACGCGGTGCGCGCCGCCCGCCGGCCGGGCCGCCTAATCCTGCTATCGACGCATGTGCTGCGCGAGGTCGAGCTGGTCGCGGATCGTTTACTACTGATCCGCGATGGCCGCATCACCTGGCAAGGCGCCCCGGCCGAACTCGGCCGAGGTGAAGAATTCACTGCTGCCGTCTACGCAAAGTTGCAACCATGAACGGCGTCTTACGGATCTTTGCCAAGGACGGCTTGGAAGTCCTGCGCGATCGCCGCACTCTATTCGTCAACCTGGTGCTGCCGCTGCTGCTGTATCCGGTCATCATGCTGTTCATGGTGCAGGTGCTGCAGCTGACCCAAGCAACCCCTGGTGAACCACCGCGCGTTGCCGTGGTCGGGGCGCCGGGGGCGCTGATGCGCCTGCTGCGCGAAGCTCCAGCGCTGACCAAAGCCACCAGCCATCGCCCGGTCAGCACCGCCATGGCCAGCGGCACCAAGGCCACCGCCCTGGCGGTGGTCGACGACCTGCCCTCGGCCGATCTGCTGCGCCTGCATGACTTGGTCGCCACTGCCGACAAGGATCCCCTCGATCGCTCACCTGAAGCATTGAAGCTGCTGCGCCGCAACAATCTGGTTGCGGCGGTGGTGGTGATCGAATTGCCGCATGAGCGGTATCGCCTGGCGGTTCTGCAAGACGACGCCAGCAACCGCGTCGATGAGGTGCAAGTCCGCTTTTCGGCAGCCTTCGATGCCTGGCGCAAAGAGCTGATCGTCGATCGCCTGCGCGGCTTCGGCTTGCCGGCCGATACCACTACGCCGATCGAGACCGCCGTTGTCGGCTTGGCGCCGCCGGCCGAATCCGTGCGCACGCGCGTGGCCGGCATCATTCCGTTGCTGCTGGTACTGCTGGCCGCCAGCGGGGCATTCTATCCGGCACTCGACCTGCTGGCTGGCGAACGTGAGCGCGGCACCCTGGAAACCTTGCTGTCGCTGCCGGTGCGCCGACGTGACATCTTCCTCGGCAAGCTGCTGGTGGCCTGTGCGGCGGCGGCGGTGGCGGTGATCCTCAATCTGCTGTCGCTGGCCGGCAGCGTCGCCATGGTCGGTGCGCAGATACCGGCAGGCGCCACCTCGGGCGTTGATGTCGGAAGTCTGTTTGCCGTCGGTGGCGGCACACTGCTGCTGTGCTTCGTCGTACTGTTGCCGCTGGTGGTGACCCTGGCGGCGGTGGCCCTGGCCATCACCGGCCTGGCGCACAGCGCCAAGGAAGCGCAGAATTACCTCACGCCCTTGCTGCTGGTGGTATTGGTGGCAGCGGCGGTGGCGGCCATTCCCGGTTCGCGGCCCAATATCGGCCTCGACCTGGTGCCGATCACCGGCGTCGTCCTGGCACTGAAGGAGGCCCTGCAATCGCCGCGCCTGCCGTGGCTGCATCTGAGCTTGGCGACCATCGCCAGCCTGACCTTGGCCATGGTCGTCGTCGCCTGGGCCTCACGCCTTTTGGAGAGCGAGCGCTTCCGCTATCCGGGTCTGGTGCGCGCCGGTTGGGGGCGCTTCCGCCGGTGGGGCGCGGCACCGATCACTCCGGGCGGCCTGGAAGCTTTGGCGGTATATGCGGTAGCGGTAGCTGGCATGACCATGGCCGCCGGCTTTTTCGCTGGCAGCAGCGCCGTGACCATGGTGGCCACGCCATTGCTGCTGTTCATCGGCCTGCCGCCCCTGCTGCATCTGTGGCTCGGGGCTTACCGTCCGCGTGCGATCAACCTGACCAATCCCGGTTGGCGGGGAGCATCAATGGCGCTGTTGTGGTTGCCGGCCGCGATCGCCCTCAGCGCTCTCATCGGTGGCTTGCAGCAGGTGCTGGTGGGCAAGGAGCTGCTCGAACAAGGCAGCGAACAGGTCTCCGATGTAATTCGCGGCATTCGTGAACAAGGCGGCGTCGGCTTGCTGCTGCTATGTGTAGCGGTGCTGCCAGGCGTCTGTGAAGAACTGCTGTGCCGTGGCACGCTACTGACGGGCCTGCGCAACGGCATCGGCCCGGTCGGCGCGGCCTTGGTCAGTGCCTTTTTGTTTGCCGTGCTGCACCTCAGCCCGTGGCGCTTTGCACCACAGTTCTGCCTGGGGGTCCTCTTGGCCGTGGTGGTATGGCGAACGCGCTCAATTGTCCCGGCCATGCTGATCCATGCCGGTCACAACGGGACCCTTGTCCTGCTCGAACTCTATGGCACGAAAAGCGAGCCGCCGCTAGGGCTGATCATAGCTTTCGGTGTAATTGCCTTGGTATTAGCGGCATTGGGCTGGCGCATTTCCGTACCCGCGACCTCTCCGGCCGGGGCCAGAGCAGAGCGCATATTGTCCGAACAATGAGAATTAATTAGCGATACACGGAGCGAACCCTTCGCCCGCGGGGGGACCCAACGGCTACACTGGGGGCATGCAACCACGCCTCGCCTTTTCCCTGATCGAACTGCTGATCACCGTGGTCATTATTTCAGTGCTGGTATCCTGCCTGCTGCCGACTCTGGCGCTGGTACGTGAAAGCACCCGTTCGCTCGGCTGCATCAATCATCTACGCCAGATCGGTCTGGGCGACATGGCTTATGCCGCTGATAACCGCGGCCTGCTGATGCCCAACAAGATCGAATGGGAAACCTATGACGCGAGTAAATCACCAACCTCGGCGGGCAGTTGGAACTCACCGTGGACAGAACTGATGTGGGAATATCTGCCGAAAAATGGCAGCGGCTTCAAACAACGTGAGATCTATACCTGCCCCCAAGCGCGCTTGGTCAAGGCCATCACCCAATGGCCCTCAACTTATGGCGCTAACGGCAGTGTGCACCCGTACTGTCTTGACCGTGTCGGCGCCAACCCGGCCTCGGGTTATGGCGATCGCAGCCAGTGGTCATACATCCGCGCCATGCAGATCCCACGGCCGAGTGAAATTATCTCGTTCATGGATTCGTCCCAGGGACCCAATGCCGGCACCAGCACCGATTTATTGGCGTACTCGACTTCGGGCATCAGCGAACTGAAGTTGTCGAACCAATGGCGCGCCGATCTGCAAGCCGATGGCGTGCATGGGATCAACACCTGGTACGGCAACGCCAATTCAGAACTGAACGCCTATTTCCCACGTTGGCGCCACCAGCGCAATACGCGCGGCGGCATGGTCTTCGTCGATGGCCATGCCGCCTGCGTAGGACGCACTGAAACGCTGATCAGGAATTTCAGCACGGCGTACTGAACAGGGTTCAGCCAGCCGTGAAACCGCCATCGACAGCGAGGTCTTGGCCGGTGATGAAAGAGGCCGTGGGCGAACAAAGGAACACCACCGCCGCAGCGATTTCGTCGACCGTACCCAAACGGCCGATTGGGTGCAGCGATGCCATGTGCTCTTTCACCTCGCTATTATCAGCCCCGCCAACAAAGCGGTCCAACATATCGGTTTGCACCGCCCCGGGACTGACTGAATTGACGCGAATCCCCTGCTTGGCGAATTCCACGGCGGCAACGCGGGTCACGCCGTTCACTGCGTGCTTACTGGCGGTATAAATTGCCGCCCCGGCGAAGCCGATTTGGCCAAGGATCGAGGAATTATTGACGATCGCCCCACCTCCGGTTTTAAGCATCACCGGAATCTGGTGCTTCAACGACAAGATGACTCCCAAGACGTTGGGGGTCATTACCTGATGAAAAGATTCAGCTGTGGCTTCGGTCAACGGCTGCGCCAGTTCGACCCCCGCATTGTTGAATGCGGCATCGAGTCTGCCGAAAGCTGCAACGGCGCCGTCAACCATGGCTTTGACCTGTGCCTCATCCGTAACATCGGTGCGGAAGAAACGTGCCGTGCCGCCGGCCTTAACGATTTCAGCAACGACCGCCTCGCCTTCAGCCTGACGGCGACCCGCAATGGCCACGCGGTAGCCCGCAGCAGCAAACTGCCGAGCCGCCGCTCGACCTATACCTGAAGTACCACCGGTGACCAAGACGACCGGGGAAATAGACGAATGAGACATAATGATTCCTATGAAAAGGGACAAGAGTTGACCGGTTGGTTTATAACTGGCGCAGAGAAAATCAGACCACGCCCAGCAAGCGACGCATGCCAGCAGCGAAATCTGTGAATGGGGTCAGTTGATTAAGAATGCGAGCCTGTGTGGCAATGCCGGCGCTGAACGCCTGCAGCTGCTGCGCCAAGACGGCCGAATCGCCTGGAGGAATACTGCCGTCAGCTTGGCCGTCGCGGATAGCGGTGATGAAATAGGCACACATACGCTCCTGCTTGAGCACCACCAATTGCTGCAGCGCGTGGTCTTGAGTACCGACCTCACTGCCCAGATTGGTGAACGGGCAACCTACGACACATCCATATTCCTCGGATTTTTCACGCTGAACCTGTTCATTGATGGCACAGTAACCATCTATGCGTTTCAGTGGCGCAACCTGCGCGGAAAAAATACCATCGAAGAACGGCCGCCACTCAGCCCACATGGCTTCAAAGGTCGCCGTCGCCAACTCTGCCTTGGAAGGAAAATGATGGTAGAACGAACCTTTGTTCACCGCTGCCCGGCGACACAGGTCATCGACTGACACCGTGGCATAACTGTTGCGCCATAGCAGATCACGCGCCGCGGCTATCAGCCGCGTGCGCGAATCGAGAGCAACGGTTTCAGAACCAGGCGTCATGCGCAGCACCTTACTTGACTGATCAGTCAAGGTCAATGGTTTTATGATGAGGCCTTTGGACATACTGACTCCACCTGAACGTTGATAAACACTCTATGAACATGGTTATACCACCAGCAAAAAGAGTATCCCTATGATTAAAACGCTCTCTAAAGTGGGTAATAGCCAGGCTCTGATTCTCGATAAGACGCTGCTCGAATTACTCGGCATCGGCGAACGCGGCGAAGTCGAGTTGCAGGTTCAAGGCGACACACTCTTGGTGCGGCCGACCCACTACCGCGCACGCCGCACGAACCTGCAACGCCTCGGCAGCGAGGTCATGGATCAATTCGAGCCTGCCTTCAAACGACTCGCTCAACCATGACCCAGCGCCTGCGCGCAGCCGCGCCCGATTATGCGGGTGACGACGCGTCTGAACCACGCTTCCTGACCGTAGAAGAAGTCCTCGAATTGCACCACGGCCTCATTGCGCGTTTCGGTGGCGATCCGGGAGTGATCAACGCGCCGGCTCTCGAATCAGCGGTGGCTCAGCCGCGCATGACCGCTTTCGGCCAGCTCATCCATCCGACGCGTATCGATCAGGCCGGAGCCTATTTATTTCACATGGTGGCCGGACATCCGTTTTGCGATGGCAACAAACGCGTCGGGCTCCTGGCAGCGCTCGTATTTTTGCGCGACCATGACTGTGTCATTTCGGAAACGTCTGATGACTGGTACGAAATGACCATGGCGGTGGCCCGTTTAGAATTGAATAAACGTGAACTGGCCAAACGCATGCGATCATTCATCAGCTGACCGCTCTCCTCAGTTCAGGCATCAATCTCAACCCGCCCACTCGGCTTGGCAATACAGGTGAGGATGTAGCCCCTGCTGCGCTCGCTGGCCTGCAGCACCGCATCGTCATAGCCATCACGCAGCAGATCACCGCTGCATTTTATCTGCTTGCATGCACCACATTTCCCCATGCGGCAACCAAAAGCGAGTTTGATACCGCTGCTCTCGCCCGCCTCAAGCACGGTTTGCTGTGGCGCACAGGCAACCACGGCTTTGCTTTTGGTGAAATTCACGCTGGTGGGATTTTCGGCTTTCAAAGCCGTACGCGTGACGCCATTCGTTGGATGCCCGGTGGATGGATGGGGGCCATGTGAAGCTTCGACCCGCAGCAGTGCCTTCAACCCGTATTCGGTCGGCCGTGCAGCAGCATTGCTGACAGCAGTGGTGGTCGGACCGGCCGCCACTATCCCAGGGTTTTTCGCGAACGGCCCCGACGATGGGCGGCGCGTCGGAGCGCCAAATCTTTCTTCATGAAAATTCGCCAATGGGAAATGTTCACGTTCGAGCAGGCACTTGACGCTGTGCATGAACGGCTCGGGACCACAGCAGAAGACCTCTCGACGATGAAAATCTGGCACAGTAAACTTGAGCATCTCGGCGCTGATGCGCCCACTGAGGCCGGTCCACCGCGATCCCGCTTCGGGCCGCGTCGTCGCTAGCGTTACTCGCAAACGCGGATTATGCACTGCCAGCAACTCGAGATCCTGACGGCAGATGAGCTCGGCGCTGCTGCGCGCATGATGCAGAAAAGCGACGTCGACATCGGCCGTAGTGTCGGTCAGCCAGCGGCTCATTGCCAACATCGGAGTGATGCCGCTACCGGCACTGATCAGCAATATGCGCGGACTGGGGTGGCGGACACAGGAGAACTCGCCGTATGGGCCGTTGATGGTGATGGCGTCGCCAACCGCCAGCTGGGCATGCAACCACGAGCTGACCATGCCGGCCGGGTTGCCGTCGCTGGCGACAAGGCGCTTAACGGTGATCGACAGGGAATGCGGCCGGCTCGGGGTCGAGGAAATTGTATAGCTGCGCGTGATTTGCGCCCCATCGATAGGCACCTGGACGGTGATGAACTGACCAGGCAGATACGTGAATAAAAGCGGCTTATCGGCAACAAAGACAAAGGTCTTCGCATCGACGGTCTCATCGATGATGCGCGCCACACGCACCGTCAATTCGCCTCCTGTCCAGCGGGTTATGCCGCTGGGTTCGATGGCCGCGACCGGCATATAGGATGTCAGAGGAGGAGGCGCCATCACTGTCACACCCAACAGTTCGGAGTCGCTTTTTTCGGCTGGGATGAGGTTGATGGTGAAGGGGCCGATCTCCAACACATCGCCTCCGACCAGGCGCGTGGCTTTGTTTGGCATCAGGCGTGCACGGTTCAACATGGTGCCGGCGGTGGAGCCGCAGTCGGCGATGTAGACACTGCCTTGGCTGAGCGTCAGGCGGGCGTGTAGGCGGCTCACCGACGGGTCTTCGAGTACGATATGATTGCGCCCGCCGCGGCCGATAGTCACCCCTTCACCGCTTAGATCATCCTGGCTGATGTGTGCCTGCTTGTCACCGCTGGTGGGATGGGAAAGGCGGAAGGTCAACATAAGAAGGTCTTTTCCATGTCGTCAGGACGAGGTAATGGGGCATTGCTCAAGCGCCGGCCAGCGAGGGCCAGCAGCGCCGTCGCCACCCCGGGGTGCCGGGTAAGCAAACTGGCGGCCCTGGCTCCTGGAATCGCGCATACGGCGCAGTGCGTTACGGCAGTAATCGTGGTCGTGGTCAGGCGATCGCTGATCAGCGCCAATTCGCCGATGGTTTCACCGCTGCTGATATGCCCGGCTGGATCCGCGCTCGTCGTCGCCGTGCCGCATACCAACACCAGCAGCGAATCCATTGGTACCCCTGAACGCAGCAGGGGTTGGCCTGCTTCTACCTGGCGCAGCCGCGAATTTTCCGCCAACTCCCATAGGACTCCGCGCGGCAGGCTACCGACGGCCGAGGCACGCAGTGCAAGGAACAACGTCACGCGATCATCGGGGATCGACTCACGCGCACCCACGGCCAAGAACGGGCCATCAGTGCCGATGCGGATGTTGGCCACCGGCGACAGGCGCACTCGCTCGCCCCGCACCAAGCGGCCGTCGATGAGCGTACCATTGGCGCTGCCAAGATCTTCGAGCCACGCGCCGTTATCATCGAGCCCGACCAAGGCGTGATCGCGGCTCGCCTGTCGGTGCGTCACCACCACTGTCGAATGCGGATTACGGCCGATGCGCGCCGTCGCCTCTGTGCATGGCACATTGATCCCCGACAGGGCCAAACGCAGTGTGATGACCGGGCGGGGCGGTTGCCGGGCGACTTCGGCCACCAGCGGATCCGGGTCGAGCGCCATGCGGGCGCGGACCTCGATTAATGGCGGGGCGACGATCTTGCCGCTGGCGCCAGGGACCATCGCTGGATCGATCGCCGCCTTGACTACTGCCAGCGAAAGGGCGGTTCCAGCGGCAGTTTCACCAAGTGCCTCGCGCACTCCGGCCAACTGCTTGGCAAGGGTCGCCCCCCGCTGCTCAAGGTGTTCACGGAGGAAGCCGTCGGCACCGTCGACGGTGGTCAAGGCCGCCCGTTCGGCGCACACGCGCTCCAACTCACCGATCAAGGTCGTGCCGGCACGACCGATCAGGCCATCACCGTGCGTCAACGCGAAGATCACCTGCTCCTGCTCGTCATCACTGATGCTGTAGGCAGCGCGTAATTGGCTCAGGGGCTCGTGCTGGCGAACGATCACCGACGCCAGATCTTCACCGTCTGCCAAGCCATCGAGCACCAGGCGCTCTACCGCCTGACGATAACTTTCGCGACGCGGAATCGAATCAGCGGTGGGCAACGCCGAGACCATCAGCAGATGCTGATCGTCAGCGATGCTGAGCTGACTGCGCAAATGAGCGAGCATGTCCTCGGCATCGCGTGAGCCGAGCTGTCCGGCCGCTGCCGCATCGCTGAGCACGCCTTGATACAGATGCTGGCGCAGATCGCGATTGAGTCCGGGCAGCACCGCCGCCAAGACACCGACTTCATCGGCGCTCAACTGATCAAGCGTTCTGCCACCCAGATGCGGCGCGAGCTCGAGTGGCAGTTCGGCCAAGCGCCGGCGCAGGACCGTAGCCAACGCCTCGCGTTGCCATGCCTGGCGTGACCGCCGCCACACGTTCCAGCTCCACGTGGCAATGGCGGCCGCAGCAGCGGCTGCAACCGGTAGGCGGAAAATGTCGGGCAATGAGGGCAACAAACCGCCACCGATCAGGATGACAAAGGCCGACAGTGTGGTCAGCGTCATCAGATGGTGACGCGTAGTCTCCTGTGCCTTGAGCAGACATTCCACACCCCAACCAGCCAGTGCCACACCGCTGATCGTCACCACCACCAGCGGTGCAGCCCATTGGCTGTCGAAACCGAAACGTACGTGCACGACGTAGCCGATGACCAAACCCAGGTAACCGTACACCACGGCCCGACGTTCAGCGGTGGCGAGTTGTTCCCAATAACTCTTTTCGATATCGATATCCGGGCAGGCGGTATTGCAGGCCACGCAGGTTGGCTCATCACGGCCATTGCGACACATGCTTTGACTCAAACCCGGGCCACTGCCGCCCAGGGCCGCCGGCGTGGTAAGTAGTCCATGCGGGCCGCTGTACACCACTTGCACCGGCGCCATAGGACACACGTAATGGCACCAGGTCTTGCCGCCGAAAAGGCAGCCCACGGTCAACGCCAGCCCCATCACCGCCAATAAGAAAATACCTAGGGCGAAGCTCGACTGATTCAACATCGTCAGACGGAGGATCACCCCTAATGTGAGCAGTCCGAACTGCAGCGGCAACGCATGGCGGGCGAGCCACGAGGTCGGCTCAATACGCGTCGTACGGCCGATGCCCAGCAGACGCGGCAATTGATTGAGGGCCGACAACGGACAGATACGCCGCCAGGCATCGTGCCCCATTACTACGAAGCTGAGGATCGTGGCGGGAATCACCGCTAACCACCACAGCTTGAGCAATGGTCCATTTGGGCAGAGCAGCAGCCCGACAATCCCACCAAGCCAGGCGCCCAAGAGGAGCCAGCGTATGAATCGCATTTTCCTTTCGGGATACTTGGCGAACAACTCGCATAGGCTACCTACCATTATAGAGAAACAACTACGGCTTAGGTGTGTTCCTGCTGTATAGGCAACCGCGGTTGTGCCATAAAATGCTGCCTTTTTGGGATCTTGACAGTTTTCACGGGCCTTTTTTTATTCACCTAATACGCATCAGTTGCACACAATTCTTGTGTGGACCGAAAAACCCACTTACGGTAAAGTAACCACATCAGGGATGTAGGCCTACAAAAACGGGCAGGGAAAAATCCCTGCCCGTTTTCCAACCGTAATGGTTAATGTGTTTACTTACGTTTCTTCTCAGCCAAACGGGCGTCGCGTCGCGCGGCGACGCGCAGCGGCAAGGCCTGCAGGCGGATGAAGCCGGTCGCGTCGCTCTGGTTGTAGGCGCCACCGTCGGCTTCCATCGAAGCGATAGCGGCGTCATAGAGCGAATGTTCGCTCTCGCGGCCAACGACGATCATGTTGCCGCGTTCGAGTTCCATTGTCACCCGACCGGTTACGTGACGCTGGCTGCTCTTTAAGAACGCCTGCAAGGCGTCCATTTCTTCGCAATACCAGAAACCGAAATAGGCCATCTGCGCCCACCGTACGCCGAGGGTGTACTTCGTGTGCAGCAGGTCCTTGCCTACCGTCAGGGCTTCAATGTCCTGATGCGCGGCGAGCAGGATGGTGCCGCCCGGAGTCTCGTAGACGCCGCGGCTCTTCATGCCGACAAAACGGCTTTCAACCATATCGATACGGCCGATGCCGTGCTTGAAGCCGATGTCGTTGGCAGCGATGAGCAGCTCATGCGCTTTCATCTTTTTGCCGTTGAGCGCCACCGGCATGCCTTCGACGAAATCGATCGTGATGCGCTGGCGCTTGGCCTTCACTTCCGCCAGAGGCAGGGTCTTCTGGTACATGCGGTCGAGCGGTCGGGCGGCCGGATCTTCGAGCATACCGGCCTCGAAGCTGATGTGCAGCAGGTTATCATCCGACGACCACGGATCCTTCTTAGTCGCCTTGACCGGAATGCCCCACCGCTTGGCGTATTCGATGGCGTCTTCACGGCCCTTGATCTGGGTATTGAATTCAGGATCGCGCCATGGGGCGATGATCTGCACCCCGGGCAGCAGGGCATAGGCCGTCAACTCAAAGCGGACCTGGTCATTGCCCTTACCGGTAGCGCCGTGGGCGATGAACTTGGCGCCTTCTTTTTTGGCGATCTCTACCATGTGCTTGGCGATCACCGGCCGGGCCAATGAAGTGCCCAACAGGTAGCGGCCTTCGTACTTGGCATTCCAGGCGATGGCCGGGAAGACGAAGTCGCGCGCGAATTCTTCCTGCATGTCGACGATGTAGCATTTTGAACCGCCCGAATTGAGGGCCTTCTTTTCAAGATCTTTGTATTTTTCTTCTTGGCCGACATTGGCGCAGTAACAAATGACGTCGTAACCCTTCTGTTCGAGCCAACGCACGATCACCGAAGTATCCAGACCGCCGCTATAGGCGAGGATGACCTTTTCCTTTTTCGCCGCGGCAGATGGTGCTTTTCCTGATTTCTTCGGAGCGGTTTTCTTCTGAGCCATGAATATCCCTGTGTGTGAGGCGACGACAATAGCGTCCCGATACGCTGGGCAACGCGCTTGCCGTAGGCCGCCCAGGCCGAAAAATCCACCATGCGCCTCATTCTCCTCCGTCATGGCCGAGCCTACGAACGAACCGAGTGGAACGGATCCGATGCCGATCGCCCACTGACCCCTGCAGGACGCCGACGCACGCGGGCGGTGCTCAAGGCGGTGCATCCTTACTTACCGTCTACCGCGGTCATCTGCAGCAGTCCCTTTGCCCGCGCTCACGCCACCGCCATCTTGGCAGGCCGGGCGTGGCGCATGCCGGTCGAGATTCATCCGTGGCTAGCTGCCGGCGCGCGGGCGGCAGTCGATCAGATCGCCCTCTTACCGACTAGCGACTGCACTCTGGTCGGCCATGAACCGGATCTGGGAACGTTGCTGGGGTTGTTGATCGGCAGCCCCCCCATGCCCCTGCGCAAAGCCGGCATTGCCGTATTAGTCGGCGAGCCGCGTGCCGGCGGCATGACCTTGGAGCTCCTCTTAACGCCGCGCCTGATGTTAGGGCTATGAACCTGCTGCGGTGGGGCATCGCTCTGGCGGCCTGCGCTCCACTGGGGCTCATCGCTGTGCGTTTAAGCGGATGGTGGCCGTGCGATGTCGCTTGCCAAGGTGGTGGCTACTACCAACGCGTACACGGTGTGGACGTGTTATGGTTGGCGCTCCTGGGCTATGCCCTGCTGGCATTCAGTGCCGTGCATGACGCCTGGCGGCGTCTGCACTGGTCGAACACCACCGGCATGCTCGCCGGCGGCCTGGCCGGGGTGTCGTTGTTCTATCTCTTCGTCGCCTGGAGCCTGGGTATCGTCTGCCCTTTCTGCCTGACGGTGCATGGCCTCGTCCTGGGCGTCCTCTTGGCGGTGGCTGGCGACGCTGCCGGACCCACGGTGCTCCTGTTGATGTTGGGTGCGCTGGGCAGCAACGCGGTTTTTCATCATCATGCGGTTGCCGATGTAGTCAGCGCAACGCCGACCACGGCCACCGCCCTGAGCGAGCGCGCCGATGCCCACCGTCGCCGCGGCCGCGACAGCGCACCCATCCGCATCGACTACGCCCTCAGCCTGCAATGCAGCCACTGCGCTGAACAGCATCAGCCCTTGCTCGACGTCCTGGCGCCGGCAATCGCCGCCGGCCGGGTGCAGCTGGTAATACGACCGGTGGTACGCCCGACTGATCTGGGCAGCCGCTGGCTGGCGCAATGCGCGTTGGCTGCCGCCGCCCGTTCGAGCGATGGATTCGATGAGTTCCTACGTGAACGACTCGGTACCCATGCTGACCTCACCCGTGAGGAACTATTGACCCTCGGGGGCGATCTGCCCAGTCTCGATCAGGACACCGCCGCCGTCGCCGATCTGGTGGCGGCCGATCAGCAGGCGCTAGCCGCCCTCGGCTATCGCGGTGCGACACCTTTTCTGGCCATCCGCCGCGACTCGACCATCACCCGCTTTGCCCGCGATCTGCCGTTAGCAGATATCGTTGCCGCCATCAATGCGCCGTAAAAACAGGCTCAACGCTTCACGCTGATGGGGCCGGTAATCTTCGCTGCCGCCAACTCTTTCAACGGACCCGACGGCAGACCTTGCGGATCGATCTGCCAACGGATGCCGGCGCTGGCCGGCATCGGAAAGACGAGCTTGAACGGCGCCGTGTACAGCACCCGGTCGACATAGCGGAAGCTCGCCAGTTCTCCGGTGAAGCCCTCGTGTGGCATGGCCTGGTGATTCTGCGTCTCGCCCATGGCCCCCACGCCACCGCCGGCGCCATTGTCGCCGAGCATCTCAAGTTCGGTTTTCTCATGCTTGGCAAGGGTGCCATTGACCCACAGAGCCACATCGCCCTTGGCAAAGGTGACCGCCAGATGCAGAGGTGGCTTGGCCCCATTCAATGGGGCTTTGATGACGGTGCGCACCCGGCCGCCAACCACGGCATACCACAACTCGTCAGCGACGATGGCCATCGACTGGCCGTTGGCGCCGGCACCGCAGCGGAAGATGAGCCCATCGCTGGCCACCGCCGTCAGCACCGCTTCGATGGTGCTGTCGGTACCGCCATGCCGCAGTAAAGCTTCGTCAGTCGGCTCGATCTGCGCGCCCTTGCCCAACACCAGCACCGTCGCCGTCACGCGCGCCGCCGGCTGGCCGCCACGCAACTGCTCTTGCGTCTGCTTGACCGCCAACGCCACGTCCAGATGGCCGGCCTTGGTCTGCGCGATTTTCACTGCTTCGAGATCCTTGATCGCCTGTTCACGCATGGCCGCCAGGCGGGCCGCGAAGTCCTTGTCGATCTTGCCCATATCAGCCTGATGGGTTTCAAGCGGGCGGGTGACGCCTTTCGGCAAGCCCGCACCGGGTTTGGTCATATCAAGCGGCGTGCCGGCGCTTACCTCAGCATGCAGGTGCTGCACGGCGACGGCGCTTTCGAGCCGTCCGGCCTTGCCTTCGGCGGTTTGCAGCGCTTCAAGGGCGGCTTCGAGTTTGGCTTTGACGGCGGCCCGCTTGGTATCGGCATCGGTGACCTGTTTGGCGCCTTCGGCGACAAAACGATCGACCACCGCCTGCGCCTCCGGCGGCAAGGCCACCTCCTCGGCAGCCATCGATATAAACGAAAACAGCAAACACAGGCAGGTCAGGAAGGCAAAACGCATGGCATCATCATAGAGCATCGCAACGCCACGCCATGGGGTGGGATGCCACACGTCTATTGGCCGGTTAATTATCCGTTGTTGACCGCCGCCGTCAGCAAGTGCTGCAAGGCACTGAATGCCGGACGCGGGCGCAACCCCGCACGTGCATCGACCAAGCCGTAGCCGGGGGCGATCAGCTGCCACCAATAGACACGTTCGACGACGCCGGTGGCCCACGCGATCTGATAACTGCGCGTGAGGAAATCGGCGGCGGTGGCTTCTTCAACGCATTCCTCGTCGGAGGTCGGCGTCCAAAAATCGCTATGCAGCAGTGGCCAGTTGAGTTCGGTCAGCCACAACGGCGCGCCCCGCGCCACGCGCGGGCTGGCGCGACAGGCCGCGGCGGTAAAGCGGGCTTTGTTGGCCAGATCAAAGATGCCGTATTGGCTGTTCTCAGGCGCCCCGCGTCGATCCACATAGAGCAACGCCGTGGCGACATCGAGGGTGAAATGCCGGCGATTGAGCAGCATGCGCAGCAAAGGTGCCGGCTCGAAATCAATGATCGCCGGCCCGGCCAGACGCACCTCAGGGAAATGCCGCCGTACGCGCTGGGCATCTTCCAACAGATCGAGAGCCTCGCCCAGATGATAACACCCCCACTTGGTACGATTGGGTGCCTGCGGAAGTTGGAAGGCTTCGGCATGTGGCCCAAGAGCGCTGAACAAGTTGGCGAGGTCCGCCCGCCAGCGCCGCGGCTCGGTGACGCTGGCGCGGTCTTGCAGCACTGCCACCACCACCGGGTTGCCCGTCAAGGCATGGATGTCAGCGCACCAGCGCACCAGATAGTCAAGCCGGCTACGTTCCCACACCGCTGCCCGCACCAGCACGCGGCGAACGCCCAGGGTACGCAACAAGGCCAGCTGCTCCGCGTCGCGGCCGACGTCATAGCTGCATGGCGCAGCGACGCCGCAGAAGTCAGCGGTGGGCTGGCCCGGGCGCAGCGGCGCACGCCAAGCGGCAGCTACCAATGGCGCCCCGGCCAAGGCGGTCACAGCGGTGCGGCTGTACTCAGGAAAAGCCGCCCAGCGCAGAGCGCGCTTGTTGAAGCGGATCTGATCCGGCTGATCGCTGGGCCAGTGCCACCGCAGATCATGCCACGGGCGTTTTTTCACAGACCCACGCGACGCCGCAATGGCCGGCTGGCATCTTTGAAGCGGCGCGTGGTGCGTTCCCACCAGGTGACGCGGGCGGCGATCTTCTGCGCCCGGCGCAGGTCGACCCTGCGCGCCGCGGCGTATGGCGCCACCAGCTGGCCATGACATTCGAGCTTGGCCAAAGCCGCCAAGCCAGTGCGCAAGGATACCGGCCCGAAATGCATGCGGTTGCAATCGACCAACAGGAAAACGAAATCCTCGCCCTGCGGTTTGAGCAAAATATTGCCTGGGGTCAGGTCGTAATGGTGCACCCCGGCCTCATGCAAGCGGGCGATGAATTCAGCCAGGGCCACCACATGCCGTGCCGGCAAGACGCCGTCATGCAGATCCCATACGCTGCGGCAGCCGTCTTCCCAGGCGCAGACATAGAAGCCGCCGGTGCCCCGGGCGTAAACCACCGCCAGCGGCTCGGGCGTGCCCAGACCCAAACGCATCAGGCGCAGGGCGTGATCATAGCTGGCGGTGGCTTTCTGCGGCCCGCGCCCGCGCCGCCACCACCGCCCGCGAGCAAACGCCTTGACCACCACCGGCCGATCGACACCGGGCAGACGGAATAGGGTATTACGCCCGCGATAGATGGTCGCCGCCGCCGGTGCCGCCGCCAAGGCGGCCGGCAAGCCCAGGCACCAGGCGCGGCCGGCCGCATGGTCCCAAGCGCCGTGTAGGCGCTGAATGGCCCCGCGTGGCGGCTGAGGGTCGGAATGAGCGGCTGAGTCAGGCATCTGCGCCCAGCCTACGGCTGGCTGGCGCAGGTGAACTGTTGACCCCTGACGCCCGCACCAAGGCTCATCCGCCGTGCTGCCCGCTGCCTATCCCACGCTGTATATCGTTGGCGACGTCCACCTGCGCGATGGCAGCGGGCCGTTTCCGCTCTTTCTCGACCTGCTGCGACAGCGGCCGGCGGCACGCCTGGTGATTCTCGGCGATCTCTTCGACTATTGGCTTGAAACCACCGACGCTGTGCAGCGCTATGCGCCGGTGCTGCAGCGCCTGCGTGCGCTGCGCGCCGCCGGCTGGGAAATGGACCTGGTACGCGGCAATCGCGAAATGGCGGCCGGGCGCGTCCTCGAAGCCACCAGCGGCTGCGTCCTGCATTGGCCACGCCTGGACCTGCGGCTCGGCAACCGCCGGGTGCGCATCGTGCATGGCGATCGCTTGATCGAGGATCCGGGCTATCGCGCGCTGCGGGCGTGGATCGGCTCATTCTGGCATGCCACGTGGCAGCTGCTGCATCCGGCGGTGGTGCAGGATTGGGTGGCGCGTTTCATGCGCCGCAACAGCAGCAGCCAGCGGCCGCGCGCCTACCGCGTAATCAATGTCGATCCCCGCCGTGCCCGGGCGGCGGCGCGCGGCGCCTGCGACACGCTGGTGGCCGGGCATATCCATGAACAATGGCGACGCACCATCGGCGGCGTTGATCTGCTGCTGGTCGGCGATTGGCCCGACAGCGTCGGCCAATGGATCGAAGGCCATGACGACGGTCGCCTGATGCATCGCCGGTACGATTTCTCGGAAGCCCTCCCCCATGGATGAACGCACTCTTCTTGAGTCCCAGCTGCGCTACCACGACGAGCGCTATTACCGCCAGGCCGAGCCGGAGATCACCGACGCACAGTATGACGAGCTGCGTGATCGCTATCAACGCCTGTGCGACGAGCTCGGTCTAGCGCCGACCGAACGCTATGGCTCTACGCCCGGCGATGATCGCAGCGTCGGCTTCGTCACGGTACGCCATCGCGTGCAGATGCTGTCGCTGGAAAAAGCCACCGACGCCGGTGAAGAGTCCGGCGCCAGCAGCAAACTTGCAGCGTGGGTCGAACGCACTCGCAAGTTGGCCGATCTGCCAGCGGAAGCCCCGCTGACCCTGTTCGTCGAGCCCAAGATTGACGGCATGAGCGTCAGCCTGACCTACCATGATGGCCGCCTGCAGCAGGCAGTGAGTCGTGGCGATGGCATCAGCGGTGACGTGATCACCGAACAGGTGCGCGCCAGCGGGGCGGTGCCGGAAAGCGTCACTGCCCGCGGGACCTTTGAAGTGCGCGGCGAGCTGTACCTCCCGCATAAGCGATTCATCGCCCTCAATGCGCGCCTGGTAGCCGAAGGCAGCAAGCCGCTGATCAATCCGCGCAACGGCTGCGCCGGCTTGATGAAACGCAAAGATCCAACCACCTTACGTGGCATCGGCATCAGCGCCTTCATCTACCACGTGGCTTGGGCCGAAGGCGTAACGCTGCCTGGTACCCAGCACGAGCTGTTCGCTTGGCTGAAGAGGCTCGGCTTCGCCACCAACCCACACGTCAGCGTGCAGCCTGATGCCGCCGCAGCCGCCATCGCCTGCGCCGCTTTCAACGTCCAGCGCACCACCTTGCCCTATGACATCGATGGCATGGTGATCAAGGTCGATGACCTGCGCCTGCACGATCGCCTGGGCACCACCGAGCATCATCCGCGCTGGGGGGTGGCGTGGAAATTTCCGCCTGAACGCCGCGCCACGCGCCTGCGCGGCATCACCGTGCAAGTCGGCAAAAGCGGCAAGCTGACACCGGTTGCCGAACTGGAACCAGTGGTGTTGGCGCAGACCACCGTCAGCCGCGCCAGCCTGCACAATTTCCCGGAACTCGAACGCAAGGATGTGCGCATCGGCGACAGCGTCTTAGTCGAGAAAGCTGGCGAGATCATTCCCCAGGTCGTGTCGGTGGTGCTCAGCGAGCGACCTCCCTCGGCCGTGCCCTATGCCCGGCCGACACACTGTCCGGCCTGCGCCGCGGCAGTGGTGACCGAAGACATCTTTATCTTCTGCCCCAACCCCGCCTGCCCGGCGCAGGTCCGCGAACGGCTACGCCATTTCACCTCGCGCACCGCCATGGACGTGCAAGGCCTGGGCGAAGCGGTCATCGATCAGCTGTGTACCGTCAGGGGCCTGACCTCGCCGGCGCAGCTGTTCGCACTGACGGCCGAAGATATTTCCAGCCTTGAGCGCAAAGGTGAAAAATCAGCGCAGAATCTGGTCGCCGCCTTGAACGACGCCAAAGGCCGCGGCTTGGCGCGCGTGCTGGTCGGCTTGAGCCTGTGGCAGGTCGGTGAAAAATTGGCTGAAGATCTCGCCGCGACCTGCGGCTCGATGATGGCCTTGCTGGAGTTGGCCGAACGCCACGCTGCCGGCGATCCGGCACCGCTGGCGCAGCTCGATGCCATCGACGGCGTCGCCGACACCACCGCGCTGGCGGTGCTCGATCAGCTCGGCAATGCCGCCGTGCGCCAGGTGATCGATGACCTGGCCGCTGCCGGCGTCAAGCTGACGGCCGAGCAACGCGTGGTGCGCCAGGTCGCCGGTGTCGCCGGCAAGACCTTCGTCCTGACCGGCACCCTGCCGACGCTGACCCGCGACCAGGCCGCAGCCCTGATCACCGCCGCTGGCGGCACCTGTACCGGTTCGGTATCGAAGAAGACCTCGTACGTGGTCGCCGGAGACGAGGCCGGCTCGAAGCTGACCAAGGCCCAGACCCTGGGCGTGACCGTGCTCGACGAGGCCGGCTTGCGCGCGCTTCTAGAAGAAGCTGATTAAGGAACGCGCCCACCGGCCAGGCGGTAAGCTCGCGGGCTAACGCCGACATGACGGCGAAAGACGCGGGCGAACCACGTGGCATCCGGCATGCCCACTTCTTCAGCGATGACGCCCAGGGGGCGACCGGTCATCAGCAACAATTCCCGCGCTTTGACCATCCGCTGCTGTTCTAGGAATTGCAGCGGCGTCACCCCGGTCTCGGCGCGAAAGAGATGCGCCAACCGCGACTCGGACAGTTCAGCGACGCGCGCCAGGTTGCCGATGCTTTGTTTCGCGGCCAAGTCAGCACTCAAATAATCGATCACCGCCGCGATGCGCGCATCGACGCCACGCTGCTGCTGCGGGTTGGCCAGATCGCACCACAGGAGGAGCTGTTCCAGCTGGCTCATCGCCAACGGCACCCGCCGTGGCCAGGAGCCGCCGGCGGTCGCCACCAGATCGGTGAACAGGGCTTGGATGCGCGGCAGCAGCTCATGGCCAAGCAGATCCAAGGTCAGGATGCCGGGACTGGCTTCGGGCCATGCCAGCCAGTCGAACCACGGACTGCGCGGAAAAAAATACACCCACAGGTGCGTCCACTCCGCGGCCGGGAGGAGCGGACCGTAATCATGCGCCACCGCCGGTTTGAACAGCAACAGCCGTCCAGGAGCGGTGGTAAACGTCTGGGCTCCATGGCCGACGCGACCGTGACCGGCGATGGTCAGATTTAGGATCCACCCGTCCATGCCGGTCGGTCGATCGATCTCGCGCCCATGGGCGGGCGTATCGACGGTGCAGCCCGCTGCCAGATCGAGGTTGAAACTGATCAGGAACTGCCGCATGCCTTGGTAAATTAACTTGGCGGCAGCCCCTTGACCAGCCCCGACTCGCCTAGAAGGGCATCATCCTGTATCCTTAAGCCGCCCGAAAACTGTATCTATCCCGTCCAACAAAAGCTGCACACTGTAACCGTGGACTTGCCTCTCTATCGCCAAGTTGCCGACCGTTTGGCGGCAGCCGTGCACGACGGCGCCTACCGCCAGGGTGATCGACTGCCCAGCGTGCGCGTGTTGGCACAGGATTGGAAGGTCAGCATCAACACCGTCATCGAGGCCTATCGCGATCTGTCGGCACATGGCTTGATCACCGCCCGGCCGCAAACCGGCTATTTCGTCAGCGTCGCCACCAGCAGCATCATCGAACCGGGCGAGTCGGCCCCACCCGCTGGCCCGACCGCCATCGGCAACAGCGAGCTGGCCCTGCGCGTGCTGCAGGACGCGCGCCGCCCGGGCATGCTCACCCTTGGCGCAGCGGTGCCTGATCCGCACAAACTGCCGATCAGTGAACTCAACCGCACCATCAAGCGCATTCTCGCCGATGATGCGGATCTCGCTCACCACTATGAGGTGCCACCGGGAGCCGCAGCCTATCGTACGGCGATCGCACGGCAGTATCTGCAGGCCGGCTGCCGACTGCATCCCGATGGCATCCTCGCCACCGGCGGCGGCCTTGAGGCGATCTTCCTGGCCTTGCGTGCGACCTGTGCGCCGGGCGGCATCGTCGCCGTCGAATCGCCGACCTATTACGGGATCCTGCAGGCCCTCGATGGCCTGGGTCTGCAAGCCCTGGAAATCGCCACCTCGCCACAAGGCGGGATGAATCTCAACGCCCTGCGCGGCGCCTTAAGCGAACACTGCGTGGCGGCGGTACTGGTGATCAGCAATTTCTGCAATCCCGGCGGCAGTCGCATGAGCGATGCCGCCAAACGTGAGTTGGTGGGACTGCTGGCTGAAAAGAACCTGCCGCTGATCGAAGATGATATTGTTGGCGATCTCGCGCATGACGGCTCGCGCCCGTGCGTTGCCAAGTCCTTCGACGAACCCGGTGAGGCCGGACGGGTGCTGCTGTGCAGCTCGTTCAGCAAGGTGGTGTCGCCCGGTTTGCGCATCGGCTTCATCGCCGCCGGCCGCTGGCATCGGACGATTGAACGTCTGCAAGCCTCATCGAACCTGGCTGCCGGCAGCCTGGCCCAACACGCCATCGCCCGGCTCATCACCAGCGGCGCCTATGAGCGCCATCTGCGCCGCGTGCGCCCCTTGTATGCGCGCAGCTGCACTGCCATGGCGACGGCGGTACTGGCGGCTTTTCCCACCGGCACCCGCGTCACGCGGCCCACCGGCGGTTATGTCCTGTGGGTCGAGCTGCCCGCAGGATGCAGCGCGCTGACCCTGTATGATGCCGCCTTGCGGGCGCATATCTCGGTGGCGCCGGGGCCGCTGTTCAGCGCCCGTGGACGCTATGACACGTACATCCGCCTGAACGCTGCGGCGTGGGATGAATCGCGTCAAACGGCCATCGCCACCCTCGGCCGGCTGGCCGGAAAAATCCTCCGCCAACGCTGAGGATTTGACTGCTGGAAGGCCGTCATAGGCTGCGTCCATGTTGCACACCCCGGTAATCGCACTTTGGCTTCACCCTGCTCTCAGGTGAGTCCGCTGCTCCGTCGTTACTGATGTTGCCGCGGCCCGCTCACCTGAGCGGGCCGCGGCGTTTGACGCCTGGCCCGCTGTGCGGTGCCGAGCCGGACAGCGGGTGGATTTCACCCCTGCTCGGCATTGGATGGCATCATGTCCCCGCGTGTATTCGGAACCATCTGTGGCGTGCTGGCCGCCGTGCTGTTCGCCGGCAAGGCCATCTTCATTCGTCTGGCTTACAGCCATGGCTGTGGCGCCACCGATCTACTCGCCTGGCGCCTGGCTTTCGCCATGCCGTGTTTTGCCGTCATTGCCGCCTGGTATGCGTATCGTCAGGGTCCGCTCAACGGCGCCGAACGCCTGCGCCTGCTGCTGTTGGGAGTGCTGGGCTACCATGTCGCCAGCTGGTTGGATTTTTCCGGACTGCGCTTCATCGACGCGGCCCTGGAGCGGGTGGTGCTGTTCCTTTATCCCACTGTCGTGGTGGCCTTGGCGGTGCTGCGTGGTCGGCGTGGAATCGACCGCAACGTCTTCTTCGCCCTGGCCGCCACCTATGGCGGAATCCTGCTGACCTGGGGTGATCGCATCCACACCGCCCGCGCCATCGGCGTACTGTTGGTCGCCGCCAGCGCGATGACCTTTGCCGTGCATCTGGTGTTGATCGAAGACGTGGTCAAACGCGTCGGCAGCACCCGCGCCATGGCCATCGCCATGCTCGGCGCCACCACCACCGCCGTGCTGCATGCGTTGCTGTTGGCGCCGCAGGCGACACTGCATCCGAGTTCCACCACGCTCGGCTATGGCGTGGCGCTGGCGCTGTTGGCGACGGTGGTGCCGGTACTGCTGGCGGGCGCCGCCCTGGTGCGCCTGGGCGCCGCCCGCGCCGCCGTCCTGGGCACGGTGGCGCCGGCACTGACGGCCTTGCTCGGTTGGGCGGTGCTGGGTGAAAGTCTGGGCCCACTGGGCTGGTGCGGCATTGCCGTGACCATGGGCGGAACGCTGCTGATGTCGCGACCGCCGCCTGCAGCGGGTCGCGGTTAGCGCTTGGCCAACAGCACGCAGGCGCTTTCGAGCAACTGCTGATGCTGCATTTCGGCACTGCCTTTGGCCGCCTGGGCCAGCACCACCGCCGTCTGACCCGGTGCCACAGCCCCCTGTGGATCGAGTACCAGGCGCACGGTCTCAGCCGGCAGGGCCACCAGCAGCCCGGCCTGCGCCGCCGGCGCGATCACCGCCACCGGTCCGCTGCAACCGCCCACCACCGCTGCCAGGGTGGTGGCGTCGCCACCTTGCACGGCGATGGCGGTGGCCCCCTTGCCGGCGATCAGCACCGCATCGTAGATTGCATCCGCCGCCTTGCGGCCCGGGGCGATGGCCACCACTACCGTGCGCACCGCGCCCTGGCGGGGCGTGACGGTGGTGATCTGCGCGCCGCTGGCGGCATCGACGCGACGATCGATCTGCCGATGCGCCGCCGCAAAACGCGTCGCCAGCTCGCTGGTGGGAAAGTGACGGATGCCGCAGGGTTGGGTTTCGGCCGTACCTGCGACCTGCGCCGCAGCTATGGCCACCGGCCATGCACCCATGGCCGGCAACACTCCGGCATGGGCCCGACGGAGATCGGCGACTCCGCGCAGCCAGCTAACGGTCAGCGCCACCTCTTCCGAATTGTTCAGGTGCAGCCAGATGGCGTTGTCGCGCTGGGCCCAGATGGGATCGGCGGTCAGCATCAGCGAATTGTCTGCGCTCAGGGTATGCCAGGCCTCGGCCTTCCTAACCCGCCCATCGTCGCCGAAAGTGTGCACATGCAGGGTGGGGATTTCTGGCGGCGTAGTGGTTTCGGGGGCCGTGCCGGCGATCGGTGCCATCGCGTCGAAAGCCTCGGGATGAGCCCGCGCCGCCCAATAGATCAAAGTGCCACCGCTCGAATGGCCGCAGGCGAAGGCTTTGCCCGGCGGCAGGTCGAGCTTGCTGCGGGTTTCGCTGAGCGCTTTTTCGATGGCCTCGAACGAACCGCTCTCGGGATCGATCGAGCCCCATTCGCCACCCGTGCCGGCACGGTCATCGAAGAAGATGCCGACGACGGTGAAATGCTGCGCCAGGGCCTTGAACACGCCGCCCTCGGCAAACTTGTCTTCGCACCAATATGGCGCGTAATAGACGATGTCGCGCGCCTCGGCGGTGGCCGCGCCGCTGGCGTCACGTGGCCATGCCACGTGGACCTTCACCGTCGCATTACCGGGCACTTTACTGTCCAAGGGAAAGGTCAGCGTGCCCGAATTAGTGATCTCTGCCGCCAGTAATCCAGGAACCCAGGTGGGCGCCAGCGCGAGAAAAGCATGGCACAGTACGGTAAGAACAGGGTTGAGCATTTTCGCTAATCTGCGCGCTTACCGACAACGACGCAATGAATATACGAGATCATTGATCCTATTGAGTGAGAACAAACACGTAAAAATTCACTTTGCGGCGACGCTCTCGACTTTGAAAAAGTTGGCGCATCCCTGGTTAGCCCAGCTTGTCGCCGAGAAGTTTAAATCGTCGACATGGTAGAGATAAGGCAGGTCGCCAGTCAGTCGTGGCATCACCACGGCGGAGCCTGGTGCAGCCGTGGCCAAGATCGTCAGACGTTGTTGTTGCTCGTTGGCATAATGAGGACCGCGTGCGACATGCATCACTGCCGTGGTAAAACGGCCTGAGCCCACCAGCAGGGTACATGCCAGCATGGCGATGACCGTCTGCCGATCGAGCTTATGGCACAAAAACCAGGTGACGCCTAGCACCACCGTCCAAGCGCCCAATGAGACGAACAAGGCATCTAGTCCAGGAGGCAGACAGCTGATCAGCGATCCTCCGGCCACACACAACATGGGCAGAGCTAGGCGCCGGCCGCCCACCCAAGCGCCAATCACCACGGTCACGGCAATGCTAGCGGCCAACGGATTCCACGCCCGTTGCGGACTCATGCCGGCCCACGCCATGGGCAGAGCGGCAACGAGGATGAAGGCGGGAACCGCCAGTAGCAAGGCCGCCCCGCGCCTCGGCTGGCATGAAGGTGAACGCCACGCAAGCCATGCGCTCAGTGCTGTGAGCGGCGCCCAGTTGGTATCGCTCGTGAAGCGCCACATCAGCATCACCGTGTTGAGGACAACCGCGCATGGAGCATGGTCGGTGGCCGGTTGGCCTTCGTTCAACGCCACTAGCGCCCGCACCACGTTGCCTGGCGCTAATAGCAAGATGACGGTCGCAAGCAGGCCTCCCGCGAGCACTACCAACCCGCGCCAGCGATCGCCGTCGCGCAACCGCAACGCCACCAGCCCGAAGACCGCTGTCAGCGCCACCGCCGCCACTACTTCACTGGACCAGCAAGCGAGGACCAACGTCACCAGCGCCAGCCACCAGCCGCAACGCGATCCGTTGGCACCCCGCAACACGGCACTGCAGGCCACCAGCGTGAAGATCGTACCGATACCGTATGAGGCGACCCCCGGCAGCCAATAAAGGCCCTGCGACGGGTCACTCAACAAACACAGCCAGCCTGCCGCCGCCGCAAGCGCCAGCGTACCACGTTGGCGACGTTCGACTTGCGGCAAGGCGCTTCCTAGCAGCTCCCACAGTGCCCAACATGTGGCGGCAAAAAGCGCAGTAATGATCAGGCGGTAGCCAATTGCCGCCGCGAACCATGGCGACCCGCACACGCCCCAGCCGGTGAGGACAGCGGTGGTGGTGATGCGGCCTGACCACCCGACATACCATGCCTGCTGCGCTGACCACCAACCGTGCCTGCCCGATGCGCCATAGCACCAATCATCGAGGCTGGGGAAAGTGAAGACGCCAGCGATGGCGAAAGGTAGCACATACGCCAGCGCCGACCAGCATGGCAAGTCTGCCAGACAACTGCCCAGCGACGGCCAGCGACGGTACAACAGCCCCAGGAGAAGAAGTATCAGCGGGGCAAATACCGCGCTTTGCAGATCACTCATCGGCGATCCGTTTTAAAATGTAGGCCTGGGTCCACAACATCCATGCGCAGCGGGAATACGCGAACGACGCTTCACGGTTGGCCAACCAGCGTGCACCAACCACGTTGCCGAATTCGGCCACCAGCGGCAGGTAGCAGCCATACACTTCCCGGCGCACGACCCGCAATCCGGCAGCGGTAAATTGCTCTTCGAGCTGCTCCTTGGTCAGCAGATTGATGTGACCAGTGGGTTGCACCGATTCGCCATAGACCCAACGCGCGAGGGTAATCAGCCCCGGAGCAAGGGCCAACCGCGCACAAACCTCCATAATGCTCCAACGTTGCGGCGTGCTCAGCACCACACGGCCGCCAGGCCGCAGCAGTCGGGCCAAACTCAGGAGCGCCGGGCGGCTGTCGGCAATGTGCTCGATGACTTCGCTGCATAGGATCAGATCGAAATACCCCGTTGGCAGCGCGCTGCGGCTGAGATCGTCAAGGGCAACAGTCAATCGTGGTTCGCTGCGGGCTAGGCTTCGAGCGCGGTCGAGGAAGAGCGGCTCTATATCCGCCGCGCTGACCTGCGAACATACGTTGAGCAGCGTCGGCAGATAGGTGCCACAGCCGGGGCCTACCTCCAACCCGGGTCGATCTGCTGTCCGTGGGCCGCACTCGTGCAGAAGACGGATGATCCGGTTGCGTCTTTGACGATGCAGGCGGCGGCGAGTGGGATTGGACGATTGATAGAGGGTGTCCTGATGACTGAGCGGGTCAGTGGCCATCGACGCCCTCCTCACGCGACTGAGCCACGCCCTCGAGCCCGCCCAGGTGGTACGGGGGCCGCCGCTTCACTTCACGGTAAATGCGCGCCGCATACTCACCGAGGAGGCCGAGGGCGAAGGTCTGAACACCGCCAAAGATCAACACGAAGCCAAGCAGCGTCGGATAACCGTCCGGCACCGTCGTGCCGCTTACCACCCGCACCACCAAGTAAACTAGGTAAAGACCGCCGATGAGGCAGAAGCTCATGCCCAACGGCAGGAGTAGGCGCAAGGGGGCCTCGGAAAAGCCGGTGAAGCCGTCGATGGCCAGCGACACCAGGCGCGGGATGCTTTGTGTCGGTCGACCGGCGGTCCGCGACGGCCGATCGAACGGCACGGTCACCATCCGCCCGCCGGCCAATTCATAGAGGCCCTTGGTGTAGCGGTCGACTTCGGGAAAGGCCAGCAGGCGCGTTACCACGGTTCGGTCAAGCAGACGAAAATCGCCGGCGTCTGGCGTTATGCGCAGACGTGACGACCAACCGAGAAGAGTGTAGTGGGCCGCCGCCGCCCATCGCCTCCACGCGGGGTCGTGACGATGATTCCGCACCGCCACGACCTGCTCTGCCCCCGCCTGCCAGTGCGCGACGAGCGTCGGGATGAGCTTGGGTGGATCCTGCAGATCAATATCGATCGGGATCACGGCATTGCCGCTGGCATGACGCATGCCGGCCAACAAGGCGGCTTCCTTACCGGCATTACGTGCCAGCCTGATCAGCCCTAAACGTGGATCGCGCGCCAGCCAGACGCGCCAGCGCTCAACCGTGCGATCGGTCGAACCATCATCGACCAATAGCACGTGCCAGGTTACTGGGCAGCCATCCAGCACCGGCAACAGCGCGGTGAGGAAGGGCTCCACCGCCTGCTCTTCATTGAAGGTCGGGACAATGATGGTGATGCGTGGTTGTGGTTCTGATAGGGTCGCTTGCACACTTTAAATCATCGAATGATAACGTCACTAAGGAAGGCCCGCGTTGTGAATTCCTATCTCCTCCACATGAGGTGATTGGACCGTACGGCGCTGCGCGGATATTTCTTTTGTGGCCTCAATGGCAGCACCCCCAGTGGAAACCACCGGGGATGCTGCTTTATCTCATTCCAACGTTATCGCTCAGCTCATCAGCGGCGGGCGATAACGTTATTTCACGAACCTTATCAACGGGCCTTGGCAGCCTTGAGGGCTTTCTTGGGCGCGGTCTTCTTGGCCACGGCTTTGACAGCCTTGGCTGGCTTGGCTTTGGCAACGGCCTTGACGGCTTTCACCGTCTTGGCTTTTACGGTCTTGGCTTTGGCCACCAGCTTAGCTGGAGCCTTGGCCGCTTTCGGGGCCTTGGCTTTGGTCTTGGAAGCACCGGCAGCCTTGGCCTTCTTGGCGGCGCGCAGCGCCGCTTGAGCGGCAGCCAAACGCGCCACGGGCACGCGGAATGGCGAGCAGCTGACATAGGTCAAGCCGATGTCGTGGCAGAAGGCGATCGTCGATGGGTCGCCACCGTGTTCGCCGCAGATGCCGAGCTTGATGTCGGGGCGGGTCTTCCTGCCGCCTTCAATGGCGATCTGCATCAGCTTGCCCACGCCCGATTGGTCGAGGGTGGCAAACGGGTTGCCCTTGGTGATGCCGATCTTGTTGTAATGCGGCAGGAACTTGCCCGAGTCGTCACGCGACATGCCCAAGGTGGTCTGGGTCAGGTCGTTGGTGCCGAACGAGAAGAACTGCGCATCGTTGGCGATCTCATCGGCGGTCAGGGCCCCGCGCGGGATTTCGATCATGGTGCCGACGAGGTACTTGAACTTCACGCCTGCAGCAGCCATTTCTTCCTTGGCAACCGCATGCACCACGTCGAGCTGGTTCTTCAACTCTTGGCTGTAGCCAACCAACGGAATCATGATCTCGGGGATGATCTTCTTGCCCTTCTTGGTGAGGGCGATCGCCGCACGGAACACCGCACGTGACTGCATCTCACTGATTTCCGGGTAGACGATGCCAAGACGGCAGCCGCGGTGGCCGAGCATCGGATTCGACTCGTGCAGGGCGTGGCCGAGATCGGCAATGCGTTGGAAAGGCACGCCGAGCTTCTTGGCCAAGCCATCGATCTGGTCATGGCCGACCGGCAGGAACTCGTGCAAGGGCGGGTCGAGGTAACGGATGGTGACCGGGCGGCCGTCCATGGCTTCGAAGAGGCCTTCGAAATCCTTCTGCTGCATCGGCAGCAGCTTGGCCAGGGCACCCGTGAAGTGCGCAATGGCTGGCGCGTACTGGTTCTTCAGGGCACGTTCTTTTTCTTCGTCGCCCTTGGCTTCGGCCAGCTCGCTCTTGAACTTGGCGTAGTCGTCGCTGAAGAGGATCATCTCGCGCACGGAGTCGATGCGATCACCTTCGAAGAACATGTGCTCGGTACGGCACAGGCCGATGCCTTCGGCACCGAAGGCCACAGCATTAATTGCCTGGTCGGGCTGGTCGGCGTTGGTGCGGATGCCCAACGTGCGGTACTTGTCGGCCAGCTGCATGACGAAGTCATAGGCCTGGAACAGTTCGCTGTCCTTGGGCTTCATGGTCTTGGCGATGAGGACCTGCTTCAGCTCACTGTCAGAGGTCTTGACGTTGCGGCCATAGACCTTGCCGGTGGTGCCGTTGATGGCGATGTAGTCGCCTTCCTTCAAGGTCATGCCATTGCAGGTCAGCGTGCCTTTTTCGTAGTTGATGCTGACATCGCCAGCACCCGCGACGCATACTTTGCCCATCTGACGGGCAACCAATGCGGCGTGCGACGACACACCACCGCGAGCGGTGAGGATGCCTTCGGCGGCGATCATGCCGCGCAGATCTTCAGGGCTGGTTTCGATGCGACACAACACGGCCTTCTGACCGGCAGCGGCGACATCTTCGGCCTTCTTGGCACTCAGGGCGATGATGCCCGAAGCCGCACCCGGGCCAGCTGGCAGCCCAGAGGTCAGGTAGCAATCCTTCTCGGCGGCCTTTTCGTCGGCGATGTCGAAGATCGGCGCGAGGAGCTGGTCGAGAGCCTGTGGATCGCCACTGGCGACGGCGTGCTCGGGGGTCATCAACTTGGCTTTGACCATGTCATGGGCGATTTTGACGTAGGCCTGAGCGGTGCGCTTGCCGTGACGCGTCTGCAGCATGTAGAGCTTCTGCTCTTCGATGGTGAACTCGAAATCCTGGACGTCGCCGAATTCCTTTTCGAGCTTGGTGCGGACCTTCATCAGCTGCTTGAAGATGTCGCCGAAGATCGGATCGGTAGCCATGTCGGTGATCTTCAACGGGGTGCGGATGCCCGCGACCACGTCTTCACCCTGGGCATTGGCCAGGTATTCACCATAGAACTCATTGACGCCATTGGCTGGGTTGCGGGTGAACGCCACACCGGTGCCAGAAGTCTCGCCCATGTTGCCGAAGACCATCGCCTGGACGTTGACGGCCGTGCCCCATTCGTGCGGGATCTGGTATTTATTGCGATAGAGGATGGCGCGGTCATTCATCCACGAGCCGAATACGGCACCGATGGCACCCTTGAGCTGCTCGTACGGATCCTGCGGGAATTCGCGGCCGGTACGCTCTTTGATCAGTTTGCGGTAGCCGACGATGATCTGCTTGAGGTCGTCTTCGCTGAGGTCGGTGTCGTTGTGCTTGCCGGCCTTTTCCTTGACGTGTTCGATGACCTGTTCGAACGGATCTTCTTCATTCTCGCTGCGCTTCTGCACGCCCATCACCACGTCGCCGTACATCTGCACGAAGCGGCGGTAGCTGTCGTAGGCAAAGCGGCCATTGGCGGTTTTCACACGCAGAGCTTCAACCGTCTTGTCGTTGAGACCGAGGTTGAGGATGGTATCCATCATGCCCGGCATCGAGTCGCGGGCGCCTGAGCGCACCGAGACGAGCAACGGGTTCTTGGTGTCGCCAAACTTCTTGCCAGCTGCTTTTTCCAACTTGCCGACGGCGGCCTTCATGTCGGCGTCGAGCAGGCCCTTGGGATAGGTCTTTTTGTTGTCGTAATAATACGTGCACACCTCAGTCGTGATGGTGAAGCCATCAGGCACCAGAAAACCACGACGGCTCATTTCAGCGAGATTGGCCCCTTTGCCGCCCAGCAGCGACTTCAGCGATGCGTCGCCGTCGGATTTGCCGCCGCCGAAGTGATAGATGTATTTTGGGGCTTTCGCCATGAGGGTGCTTCCTGTGCAGGGTCTGCAGTGTGAAAAATCGGCTCACAACGTAGATGTCCCGTTAGGAGGGTCAATGCGTGCACTGCCTGGCACCACTTCGTTTCACGCGATGCACAACGCCAATCACCACTACCCAGCGCGAAGACGAACTTGACGCCGATTCCTAGGACTGCCGTAGAGCCCAAGCCACCGCCGCGCTTCGCTGTGTCAACGTACCAGTAAGTTGGAGATCGGTGATTTCGTTCAATAACCGGCCCAGGCGCGGTCCAGCGGGAATTCCCGCGCTGAGCAAATCATCAGCGGTTACCAAAGGCGGTAATTCACCCAGCGCTTGCTCATCAGCCAACCACTGAGCAGCCTCGGGTAGCTGCGCGCAGCAAGTCAATAAACGCACGATGATGACGGCCACGGGACCACGCAGCAGGCGTCGGCGCATAGCCAACGGACAGCCGCTTACCAAAATCGCAGCGGCGCTGCATATTTCACGCAGACGTCGTTGTTGGTCGCGCGGCACTGGCTCTTTTTGCAACCATTGCCACAACTCCGGGCTGGCACCTGGGGCCAAGATGATGGCGAGCGGCAGCAGAGGATCATCGTTACAGGTGACATGCGCCAAGCGCTGTTCGATCAACGTCAGATCCACGTCGGCAAGCGGAAGCACCTCAGCCAGGTGACCGCTCGCAACGAGTACCCGCCACCATGCCGCCGGTTGAAAGCTCAGGCCTTTTTTTATTTCCTGCCAAATTCGTTCGCGTGATAAGCCGTTCAGCGACGTATGAATTAACGCCGCCCACGTTTCGGGAGTCGGCGTCAAATCAAGATGAGCTGAAAATCGCAGACCTCGTAAAACCCGCAAACGATCTTCAACCAAGCGCTGTGGGCCCTCTATCACCCGCAAGCGACGTTGCTGCAGATCCGCCAACCCCTCGACGTAATCAACGACAGTTCCATCCAGCGGATGCAGCAGCAAGCCGTTGATGGTGAAATCGCGCCGCTTCACATCTTCTTCGGCGGTGGAAAATTCTACCGAGGTCGGCCGGCGGCCATCGATATAGGCGCCATCGTGACGAAACGTCGCGATCTCGAGGTGCCGCCCGGACGGATGCACGGCGATGATGACGCCGAATGAACGACCGACTTCGAGCACCTTGGGAAAACAGGCGAGCACCTCATGCGGATGGGCTGAGGTTGCAATATCCACATCATGTACTGGTCGCTGCAGAATCAGATCCCGCACGCAACCACCGACTAACCACGCTTCATGACCTGCCTGCTGTAAACGTTCGCAGGCCCAGCGGCCATCATCCCACGGCACTCCCGTCGGGATGGTGATGTGCATTAGACCGGCAACGAGATCGGCATGACCAGGTACGTCACGCCGGGTTCACGCATGATCAGGCCACGACTGACTTCGATGCCGATGTGCTCGCCGCCGTACACCTTGAGGATATCGCTCATGTACTGACTGTTGAGACCGAACTTGGCCGGTGCGCCGCTGTATTGGCAGGTTACCGGGATGCGCGCGCTGCCGTTGGTGTAGTTCATATTACTGAACATCGCCTGATCACGATCCAGGCTCATGACGATGGCACGTGAGGCCTGTTGCGTCATCAGCGCTACCCGTCGCACGGCTGAGGCCAATTGCGCCGTATGGAAGGTGATCGCCACTTGCCCGGTGGTGTTGGTGAGGGCCGCCCGATACGCCGGAAAGGTCCCATCGACCAGACGCGTGGTGAACTCAACCGACAAGCCGTCAGCAATCGCCATGCGTAAAAAAGCCAACTTACCGGCGAAAGCGATTTCAACTTTTTCATGGGCAGCAGCAGCTGTTGAGAGAATGCGTCCCAGATGATTGACGGCGACGGCGGGCAGGACCACTGCCAGACGTTCATCATTGGGCAGATGGAAAACTTCCCCCTTCTCGACGGTTTCCGACAGCACTTTGCCGTCCGTTGCCGCCAGAACGAGTTCACCACTGCCAATGGTCAACGACAAGCCACTGAGCGTTGGACTGGTGCGTTCCTTATCCATGGCGAAGGTGGTACGCCGCAACATGTCTTCAAAGCGCTTGGCGGGCAAGGCAAAGGGCACCACGTCGGTGGGGAAGAACGATACCGGGGGAAAGGTTTCCCCAACGACGGCTGGCACCGAATAATCACCATCGCTGAGCTTGATGGCGAGCACGCTGTGTTCACCGGTGATCTCCAAAGCTAACAGAGCGGTCGCCGATGAAGATTCACGCAGGATCATCGCCAGCTGACGTGAGTTCACTACTGCCTGACCAACACCAGTGACCTCAACGCGACGCACGATGCTGCGTAAGCCAACCTGGCCGTCGGTGGCGTTGATCTCGAGATGAGCAGCCTTGGCGTCGAGCATCAGGTTGGTGAGGATGGGCTTGCTGCTCGTCGAAGGGACGACGGCATCGGCAGCGAGAATAGCTGCGAGCAAGTGCTCACGGTCACCGTGGAGCTGGAGGCTGGTTGCGGACATAAGCTATGAATACGTCATAGATCATCATCATCAACCCTGTCAAATTTGGTGTAATGTGAGT
>JAYVTR010000264.1:0-4291 GCA_043788625.1 Planctomycetota bacterium | reverse complement strand
GGCGCCATCGATTATGTGCAGGTGCCAATCGACCCGACCATCCTGCGTGGCAAGGTCGAGGGCCTGATGCGCATGCATCGCCTGCACACCGACCTGCAGTGCGTCAATGCCATGCTTGAGCGCGAGGTCATCACGCGTCGGCATATCGAGCTGGAGTTGCGCTCGGTCCAGGGGCAGTTGGAACAACGGGTGCAACAGCGCACCGCCGATCTTGAAAATGCCAATGCCGCTTTGCGTCTAGAAATCAGCGAACGCACGCGGGTGGCCAAGGCGCTCACCGCCAGCGAGGCACGCTTCAAGCGCGTCGTCAATTCCGATATGCTCGGCATCATCTTCTGGGATATCGCCGGCGGTGTCACAGATGCCAACGACTACTTTCTGGCGATGCTCGGTTATACCCGCGAGGACCTTGAACAAGGCCGGATCAATTGGCGCGAGATGACGCCACCGGAATGTTCCATCCATGACCTGAAGGCGCTTGAAGAGATTCGCGAACGCGGTGCCTGCACACCTTTCGAGAAAGAATATATTTGCCGCGATGGCAGCCATTTGCCGATCCTCATCGGTGGTGCCCTATTGCCTGGCAGCCATGTGCAGGGGGTGTCCTTCGTCATGGACATCAGTGAACGTCGCCGCAGCGAAGCAGTCAAAGATCGTTTGGCGACCATCGTCGAGTCATCGGTGGACGCGATTTTCAGCCGCGATCTCGAGGGGCTCGTAACCAGCTGGAATCCAGCCGCTGAAAATATCTTCGGCTATCGTGCAAATGAAATCATCGGCACCTCGATGCGACAGCTCATCCCCACTGAGCGGGCTGAGGAAGAGCCACAGAGCATGCGCCGCATCATCCGCGGTGAGCGCATTGAACATTTCGAGACGGTACGTTTGCACAAAGATGGCACCCGTCTCGACGTGTCGGTGACTATATCGCCGATTAAGGACAGTCATGGGCGGATCATCGGCGCGTCAAAGATCATTCGTGACATCAGCGCCAAAAAGAGTGCCGAGCTGCGCGTCCAAGCGCAGCTGGTGCGCCTGGACCTGCTCAACCAGATCACCTGTGCGATCGGCAAGCATCGCGATCTGCGGCGTATATTTGAGGTGGTACTGGGCACCTTGGAAGAGCACTTGCCGATCGACTTCAGTTGCATGTGCCTATTCGATGCGACGGCCAATGAACTCATCGTCACCAACATCGGCCACAGCGGTGAGCAGCTCAGCGCTGAGTTGATGCTGCCGGTGAAGTCGGTCATGCCGCTTGATCGCCAGGGGATCGCCCTGTGTGTTGGCGGTCAATTGATCTATGAAGCAGATACGTCCTTGAACCAGGCGCTTTTCCCGCAACGACTCGCCGCTGGCGGTTTGCATTCGTTTGTGATCGCGCCGCTGGTGGTCGAGAACCGCGTCTTCGGCGTGTTGATGGTGGCCCGCCGCCAGGCGCATGGTTTTACCAGCGGCGATTGCGAATTTCTCCTTCAGCTGAGTACGCATGTGGCGCTGGCAGCGCACCAAAATCAGCTGCACACGGCTTTGCAGCAGGCCTATGACGACCTGCGCCAAAGCCAGCAGGGGGTGATGCAGCAAGAACGTCTGCGGGCTCTGGGGCAGATGGCCAGCGGCATCGCCCACGATATCAACAATGCGATCTCACCGACGGTCATCTATGCCGAAATGCTGCTGACCAGGGAGGCCGACCTCAGTGAACGTGGTCGCCGGCAATTGACCGTTATCCAGCGTTCGATCAACGATGTCGCGCAGACGGTTGCCCGTCTCGGTGAATTCTACCGGCATGGTGATCATCATGCGCCGCCAGTGGCGATCGCGCTCAACGAGCTGGTACCGCAGGTGATTGATCTCACCCGGGCGCGCTGGAGCGATATGCCCCAGCAACGCGGTATCGTCATCGACATGCAAGCGGACCTCGCCCCTGACTTGCCGATGATCATGGGCAGCGCCAGCGAGATCCGCGAAGCCCTGATCAACCTGGTCTTCAATGCCGTCGATGCCATGCCCAGCGGTGGTAAGATCACCATACGCACCGTGGAATTGGCGAGCGTCGAGGAGGACACTGTGGTGCAGATCGAGGTCTCAGACAGCGGCAGCGGCATGGATGAAGAAACGCGCCAGCGCTGCCTCGATCCGTTCTTTACCACTAAGGGTGCGCATGGCAGCGGTCTGGGCCTGGCCATGGTCTACGGCATTGCCCAGCGGCATCATGCGCAGCTGGTCATCGACAGCATCGTTGGTTTAGGCACAACGATCCGCTTGAGCTTCCCGTTGCCGGCGAACCCGGCCATGCTCAACACCCAGGAAGAGCTCGCCCTGATACCCACGCCGTTGAAGGTGTTGCTGATCGACGATGACCCATGGCTGCTGGTGTCGCTGCGTGACATCCTCAGTGATGATGGCCATGCGGTGACCGTTGCTGAACATGGCCAGGCCGGCATCGACACCTTCCGCCGCTTCCATGCGACGGCCGATGCGTTCTCGCTGGTGATCACCGACCTGGGCATGCCGCACGTCGACGGACGGGCGGTAGCAGGGGCCATCAAGGCTCTGTCGCCGACGACGCCGGTGATCCTGCTGACCGGCTGGGGTCGCCGCTTGGTGGTCGAGGGTGAAATTCCTGCCCATGTCGACTGTGTTTTAAGTAAGCCGCCTAAGATCCAAGAACTGCGGCGGGTGTTCGCGCGCTATGCCGGGCGCACTTCTGAGCAGCACTGTTGCCGTGATGAGAGCGCTAGCTAGCCGCCCCAGGCACGGTCTTTAAATTAGCGGCAAGACTGTAGGTATTTACCCACTAGTCTTAAAATAATGAAAACGTTTTCGCTAATTGCTCGTATAGATTTTCACTCTTCCCCGTGCTCACCGTTCGGAGTGCTCGCGTGCCGTCATTTATCGCCTCTTTTCATTCTGATCATTATCGGTCTTCCATGCTGGGTATTCTATTGGGGGCCTTGGCCACGGCGGCAGGCGCCGCCGATACCATCCCTGGTTGGCAGCAGGTCGGCTGGGGCGGCGGCGCGTTTTATTTCACTGCCGCGTGGCATCCCACCGATGCCAACGTGGTGTACCTGGGCAGCGACTGCGCAGGGGTTTACCGTTCGGAAGATAAAGGGCTGCATTGGCGTTTTACCAACCATGGAGTCGCCGGCTATGCGGTGTATTCGAGTGCGGTAAGTACGGCGGCGCCGGACCAGATCTATGTGATGACCGAAGACGGCATGTCGCGCAGCACCGATCGTGGTCAGACGTGGACCATCTTGCCCGAGACGGTGAAGAGCCGTCTCGACATCCGCCCCGCTCGTTCCGGCACCGTCCGCGCCGTAGCGATTGATCCCAAGCAGGCCGACGTGGTCTATGCCGGCTCGCATACCGGCAAGCTGTTCAAGTCGACCGACGCCGGCAGCGTGTGGACCGAGCTGCCCTACCGCGACGCCATGCCCCCGGTTGCCGGTGGTGGGATGTTTCTCGGCGCGGGGGCGCTGAACCTCAGCTATGATTCGCAGGGGACCGGCTCGCACTCGATCGGACGGGTCAGCGCCATGTATGGCGATGGACCTAAGGCCAAGGACTGGTCGGCCTACAAGCGGCTGACGGCGCACTTCCGGGTCCCTGAAGGCGCCCCGGCGGCGCTGCAGGCGCAGTTCGTGGTGCAATGCGGCGATAGCTGGAAGTGGCAGGAAGGCGCATGGGCCGAGGCGCAACCCAACGGCTGGGTCGAGGTGACCCTCGATCTGAGCAAGATCGTTGATGTCGCATCGGTGCGCATGGTGCATTTTCAACTGCGCACGCTGGCCAGCGCATGGAAGGGCGAGGTGCAGCTGGATGCATTGACGCTGCATGCCGCCGCTGATGGCACGGTTGCCGCCGGGGTGGTGCCCACGGCTCCGGAAAGCCTGCTGCTGGCTGATTTCGAGAAGAAGAGCGAGACCGACGGCTGGAGCGCCAACCGTTCGGCCAAGGACGCGCTGTGCATCACCGCCGCCGTTCAATCGGCTGGTGCCAAGGTCACCAACATCGTCAGTTCCGTGGCGATTGCCGCGGCTGAGCCGGCCACCGTCTATGTCAGCAACACCAAGCTGGGCGTCTTTCGCAGCGACGATGGCGGTGCCACGTGGACGGCTCTCGCGGCTTCGCCACGCACCGTCGCCAGCGTCACGGTGTCGCAGACTGATCCCGCCGTGGTGTGGGCCGCCGCCGGCAAGGCCGGGCTCTTCCGCAGTACCGACCGCGGCGTGACGTGGACGCGCAGCGAGACCTCGGGCGCCGGCGCAGGCGATAAGCTGGA
>JAYVTR010000263.1:0-3786 GCA_043788625.1 Planctomycetota bacterium | reverse complement strand
TCCTGAGCTCGGACAACCTGCAGGGGTCGTCTCTGCAATAAGTGTACCATCAATTCCACAAGCCCGCCAGGGCCAATCGTGTACGTATGTTCACACTGCTGATCCCTGCGCTGGTCGTTAGCTAGTTATCAGCTAGTCCTTGATTTGTTAGTAAACGTTAACTAATGTCAGCTGCCATGCCCACTACGTCTCCCCCTCCACGCGCTCTGACAGGCCATCTCGTGGCCTGCATCGTCGGTGCCAGCGTTGATAATATTTTTCGACTGGGGGTCGGTGCGACCTTAGCGGCAACAGCCATCAACGAACAGGCTTCACAAAGCTTGAACCAATGGGTGATGCTGTTATTCACGCTGCCTTTTTTGCTGGTCGCGCCTACCGCCGGCTCACTGGGTGATCGTATTCCCAAGCACCTCATCATTCGCGCCGCCCGCCTCGCCGACGTCGTAGTCTGCGCTCTGGGGGTTACCGGCATCTGGCTGCACAACGTGCCGCTGATGCTGATTACGGTCGGGTTGCTGGCGACCATCAGCGCTTTTTTTGCGCCGGTGAAATTGGCCGTCGTACCGGAATTGGTCAGTGACGAAGACCTCCCAAAAGCCAACGGCAAACTGGTCGGCTTCACTGTCCTCGCCATCCTCGCCGGAATGGGTCTGGCGGCGACCGCCGACTATCCCCTGGTTCTAGCCAGCATCACCGCCGTGCTGTGCATCACCGGGGTGTTCGGCGCGTGGATGATCCCGCCTCTGGCCGCCAAAAATCCGACCGCGCCCATCGCCATGCCGTGGGCTCTGGTGCGCCAGATCCGCGCCCTCGGCCAGCCGCGCGGACTTTGGGCCCCGACCTTGTCCTTGGCTGGCTTCTGGGCTCTGGCTTCGGTCGCTTCGGTGCAGCTGGTGTCGTTGGTGGGCGCGCATTACCACCGCGTGGTATGCCAGTGGCCGCTGGTGGGGGAATTCAGTCTCAGCGGCACCGGCCTGATCGCAGTTACGGCATTGGCTCTCGGTCTGGGTCTGGTGCTGGGCTCGGTCTTGGCCCCACGCTTGTTATCGCGCGCATTTCCCGCCGGCCTGCCGATTGCCGGGGCCATGCTGGCCGGCGTTTGTCTGGCCGGCGCCGGCTTGCATGCGCACACGGACGGTAGTTTGCTCGGGTTTGCATGGTGGTTGTGTGGCTCCGGCATCGGCGCCGGCTTATGGGAAGTGCCGGTGACCCTGCTGCTGCAAGAACGCGCTGCGCCCGAACGGCGCAATCTGGTGATGAGCGGCGCCACCATTATCAGTACTTTGTCGACCATCGTCCTGATCGGCGGCCTCATGCCGTTGACCAACGGCGCGTTTGGCCATGAATGGCTGTCAGCCGAGATCTTCATGCTCGTCGGCGTGGGCGCAGTGGTCATGGCCAGCGTCTGCCTGTGGGTATATCGCCTGCAATTCATTGCCTGGCTGTGTTGCACCGTGGCGCGTTGCGTGTGGAATCTGCACGTCACCGGTAATGAACACCTGCCGGCTCAAGGCGGCTGCTTGATCATTGCCAACCACCTCAGTTTCGCCGACGGTTTCGCCCTGTGTGCCAAATTGCAGCGGCCGGTGCGTTTTCTGGTCTTTGGCTCTTTTTTCCGCATACCAGTGCTGGGTTTTCTGCTACGTGCCATCGGTGCCATTCCGGTGGATGGCGGTGATCGACGCGCCGCCTTGATGGCCTCGCTCGACGGAGCGGTGGCCGCCCTGCAGCGCGGCGAAGTGGTGGCGATTTTTCCCGAAGGCAAGTTGACCCGTAGCGGCGGCATCGACCGCTTCAAAGGCGGGCTCGAACGCATCGCCAGCCGCGCCAATGTGCCGGTGGTGCCGGTGCACCTCGACGGATTGTACGGCACATGGATGAGCCGCGCACCGGTGCGCGATTGGCTGCGTCCGTTCCGCTATGTCGGCGTACGCCTCGGTGCGCCCCTGCCAGCCACGGTCAATGTCGGCGAAGCACGGCGGGCGGTGATCGCCCTCGGCTATGAAGAGGCCCTCGCCCATAGTGCCGCTGATCAGCGCACCCTGGCCACCGCGGCAATCGCGCTCATGTGCCGCCATCCGCTTGCCGTGTGTGTACGCGACGCCCAAGGGACACTGCTCAACTGGCAGGCCCTGGGCATGGCACGCGCCCTGATTCCGTTACTGGCCCTGACCCCCACAGACAAGCGCGTCGGTCTGGTCTTGCCACCAGGACGAGCCGGAGTGCTGGCCAACCTCGCCTTGGCGATCGCCGGCCGCACTGCTGTCAATCTCAACCACACCGCCGGCAGTGCCGCGGTGGCGAAGATGTGCACTTTAGCCGATATCCACACCGTCATCAGCGCCACACCCTATCTCAAGCGTCTCAACGATTCAGCTTTGACCGAGACACTTGAGAAATATCGCCTGATCAAAGCCGAAGAAATAATCCCACGCGTTAATAAAATAGTGCTCTTAATGAAGGCTCTTGGCTGCCTGCTCCTGCCACCGCGCCTGCTGTGTTCGGGCAAGGCCGACGACGTCGCCGCCATCGTCTTTTCGAGTGGTTCGACGGGCGATCCAAAGGGCGTGCAGCTGACCCATCGCGAGATACTGGCCAACTGCCGAGCCATGCGCCAGGGCTTGGACCTGCAGGCCTACAAGGATGTGGTCCTTAGCCCCCTGCCGCTGTTCCATAGCTTTGGCCTAGTGCCTGGCATGTGGCTGGGTCTAACGCACGGCCTGTCGTTGGCCGCCCATCCGGATCCGACCGACGGCGCCATGATCGGCAAGCTGGCGCAAGAGTTGGGCGTGACCTTCATCATCAGCACGCCGACGTTTGTACGTGGCTGGATGCGGCGTATCGAACCCGAGCAATTCAAGACTGTGCGGCTGGCCGTTGTCGGCGCCGAACGCTGTCCAGCGGAATTGAAAACTGCCTTCAAAGAGCGCTATAATTGCGACCTGCTCGAAGGCTATGGCTGCACTGAGCTCGCACCCACCGTTGCGGTCAATCTGCCGGATGTGCGTCGTGACGGCGAAGTCGAGATACGCAGCAAAGACGGTACCGTCGGTCGCCCGCTGCCCGGCCTGGCGGCCTTCACCATCGACCCTGAGACTCAGGCGATCTTGCCGCCCAATACCCAGGGGTTGATCGTCATCTGCAGCCCCAGCCGGATGCAGGGTTACCTCGATCGCGAGGATCTCACGGCCAAGGCTTTTGTGCACGATGGCTACAACACCGGCGATATGGGGCTGGTGGATGAAGACGGCTTCATCCGCATCACCGGCCGCCTGGCGCGCTTCGCCAAGATCGCCGGCGAGATGGTGCCGTTGGACAATGTTGAAGCTTTGCTGCAAAGCGGCATGGCCGAGCAGAATCCAGATGCTGAGCTAGCGGTGGCGGCGGTAAGCGATGATACCCGTGGCGAACGATTGATTGTTTTACATTGCGGTTTCAGCGGCGATTGGGCACCGGTTTTGGCCAAGTTGGAGGGCCAGCCGGGGATCTGGAAACCGAAGGGCAGGGATATTAAAGCGGTGGAGAAGATTCCGAAGTTGGGGACGGGGAAGCGGGATTTGGCGGGGGTGAAGGCCTTGGCGATGGAGGTTGGCGGGAAGGAGTAGGAAGCGGAGCGGCTGGTTGCTGGGAGCCTGGGGCTTTGAGTGATCCGTAGTGGCCTGGCTTCAGCTGCGGGCACCCCAGAAGTCGCCCCGGATGTCACCCCGGAAGTCATACGCCTGCTCAGCTATCTTCGTGAGCCATGCGACGTCAGGATGTGCGGCCACATCACGCAGAGGATGGCTG
>JAYVTR010000262.1:0-2016 GCA_043788625.1 Planctomycetota bacterium | reverse complement strand
TTTCCATTGAGATCATAAGCAATCGATACACCGCCACGCGAGACCACTTCATGCACGGCATTGTGTTCTCGCAGCTCTTTCACCCCATTGGTGGTGATTGATTTCCAATCCCCGACGGGCGACAAGTCCCATGTTTGTTGATCTACGGATGGTGGGTTATTACCCGTATCGCCTGGCTTGCGCGACCACGTCGTTAAGCGGCCTGCGGCATCATAACCAAACGACTGCTCCTCATGATCGCCAGCAGCATCGCGCTCAGCAAGCTTCCTGCGATTGGCATCCCATGCATAGCGAAGATCCACGATGGGACTTTGACCTGGAAGCGCAGTGGCGATCGCATCCGGCAAGGACCACTTTGAGCCATACGTACGGGATTCCACGTGCGCATTACCATAGGTCGTCGAGCTCAACCGTCCACTCGCATCAAAGGTTCTGGTAAAGGCCGTGGGGCCGCCAGGCAAGGTGCCTGAGTTCACTTCGCCGCGCTTGGTATAGGAACGACCAATTTTTCGACCATCTGGTAACACCAGATTTGATACCCGATTCAATAGATCATATTCATAGCCAATTGTTGATGACCCTTCAGGCGTAGCCTGCACCTCAGAATTCAACCGACCTGCGGCATCATAATGACGTGTCACCGTTGTCGTATAGCGACTTGCCTCAGCCGACGTCACCCGACCGGTGTGATCAAATGCATAGATCTCTGCAGGGCCATCGGAATGATCGCGTCGTTTCAAGCGATTCGCATCGTCATACACCATGGTGGTCACGATGAGGCGCTGATCGGTGACCGTCTTTTTTCTCCGACCTGGATCATACGTGTAACTGCGCGATCCCCCAGCAAGCCCTGGGAAGGTTTCTGACACCAATTCATGCCGTTCGCTATAGAGGTACGTGGTTACGTCACCTTCAGCATCGCGGATCGACAACAGATCATCGGCTAATGAATAACTAAAAGTAGTCGTTGCTCCGTTAAAGTCGGTCTCAGATACTTTACGATCCAGCGCATCGTAAGAATTGTAACTCATCTGTCCCTTGGCATCACGCATATGCCCCAACAGCCCACCTGCATCGTAGAACCATGCCGTGGTGTCCCCATGGGTGTCGGTAGTGGAAACTAAACGACCTAGCCCATCATAAACTTGATCTTCGCCTAATCCCGCCGCGTCACGTATGGAGAGGACTTTTCCGGAGGCGTCGGTAAGGACGGTCGTGGTGAATCCCACAGCGTCGATCATCGTGCGTGTTGTGCCACTCCCGGTAACCAGCTGTTTGGTGACTTCGTTTAACGCATTCGTCCTCATCACCAATTGACCGCCGACCACGGCATCGAATGACCGCGCCACCACCTCCACGTTTCCGGATGCATCAGCTTGAAAAACAGGTTCTCCGAAACGATTCGAACCTGAGACGACCATTTCCCCAGTCGGCAAAATCAAGCCACGTACGATCAGATCAGATCGACTTGCAGAAACTTTTGCCAACACCGGACTGAGGATGGTTTCGAAGCCAACCCCATCAGTGAGATCATCATCATACAGATTGGTAGTAATTTCCTGTGCGCCATTGGTAGTGAATCGCTGGCGATTCCTGGCATCATAGGTCGTGGCAACCAAAATGAGATTGGCATCGGTGGTGGAAACCACATTGCCATTGCCGTCATACGTCATGGTGGTAACAAAGCCGAGCGGGTCGGTGACGCTCGTCAACCGATTGCAGCAGGTGCTGTAACCATTCGTGGTCAACCACAGTGGATTCCGCGGATCGCTCACCGTGAGCGGACTACCTGATAGGGTATAGGTGGTCAGGACCGACGATGCATCCGCAGTTCCTACCCCACGGGTTACTTTCGCCTGTAAATTTCGACCATTGTAGGCCGTTTGCGTCACGCATGGCTGGGCAGCGAGCGTGAAACCAGCACCGCTTCGTACAAAGTGACGTGGAAGACGGGTAGCAACCATGTTGCCCATGGCATCGTAATCATATTCGGTACGAGCAGCCTCGCTCAATGCA
>JAYVTR010000261.1:0-2700 GCA_043788625.1 Planctomycetota bacterium | reverse complement strand
CCCAATTTTTACCAAGCACTGTCAAGTTCTTTCTCTGTGAAATATATGTTCGTAAAATACTGTGTCACATTGGCTTAGGGGCTAACTTAACGCCATTGCCAGCCGCCCGCTGGTATCATACCGGTGCTCGGTCACTGCCCGTGGTCCGCCCGCGACATCCGCCGGAGCCGTTTCGGTGAGCAAATGCCCGGCAGCATCATAGGTGTACTCGCTGGTGTGACCGAGCACGTCGGTCTGCGTCAAGGGCAGTCCTTGGACATTGAAGGTGGCGCTTTCGGTAACTGCGTCGGCCGTTCCGGCGCCCCGCGTCGAGCTCCACACATTACCGACGACATCTCGTTGATAGGTGGTGACGCGCCCTAGGCGATCCGTCTCCGAGACCACCCGGCCGGCGGCATCGAGCTCTTGGCTCGTATGGCCACCCGCGGCATCAGTGCTGCCGGTGACCAAGCCATTGGCGGCATTCACATCCCAGGACTTCGTCCGTCCCAGGGCATCGACGGCACCCGTCAACCGGTTGCGTGCAATGGCGTACGAGGACTGTTTTTCCCACGGCCAGGTGGTCGGATCAGTGGCCCAATTGACCGCCGCCGTGATGTGATCGGTGCGCATCGGATAACCCAACAGATCGGTGACCAGCCGATAGACATCGCCACGATCGAAAATAACCGTCCACCATTCCGTATCCGTCATGACACGCCGATTGGCATAGGTCAATTCATTGGCGCCATTCCACACTGCGCGCACACGAAAAGGCTCCTTGTTGCCGGTGGTCGGATTGACCCAGTCATAACCGGAGAGTTGCACGGTCTTCACCTGATGATCTGGGTCTTCTTCGGCGGGATCGGCAATGGTCAGCAATAGACCGCCTCCGACGGCGTGCACGCCCTGCACTGTGGTGACCGAGCCATCCGCATGTTCGACACTGGTCAGGCCGATCAGGCTTCCGCTGCCTTCATTCATCTCGCCCAAGTTGCCGTAATGATAACGGATCTGCTCGCCGGTGGAGAGGTCGATCTGGGTTATGGGATAACTATTGCCGATGAGCGTTGGCGAAGTGGTCAGGGTGGCGACGGTACCATCGGCGCCGATGATGCTCGCGATCTGCCACCAATGATGCAGGTCTTGCGCGGCAATCTCAGCGGAAATATCAGCCAGTGCAGAGCCGTAGATAACCCGCGTCGCATTGCCATACATGTCTTGATCACGCACCAGGCGTCCGCATAGGTACTCGCTTTGAGCGTTTTGCCGCAGCGGCCGGCATAATTCGAATTTCAGGCTGCGATCATTCCAACCGGTGATTTCAACATATGCCGCCTGCAGCGGAGAAATGGGAACGCCAGCGGCGGTCGTCCAGGTCACGGTGCGGGCGCTCGCATTCTGCGTCGTACTGGTCCACGTGGACTGCGCGAACCGCGTCGGACTCCCGAAGCTTTTGGGACCCATGAGATCTAGGTAATCGGTGGTGAGCCCAGCCACGTATCCCGAGATTCTGATATCCTGGCCGAGGAAGACTCCCCAACCCAATGAACCCACTCCGCCGATGTCGGGAGCATGGATACGTACAATTTCCAAGGCCGGCACCCCTTGGCCGCCACTGCTGGAACCGCACGACCGGCAGCCGCTGGCGGCACCCGGCGCACGGAAATCAACACCCTCATGGCGATAGGTCAGCAAGAGATTATTCATCGTCGAACCACCTGGACTGGTGGTCTGATCAACGGCACCACCGCCCTTGCCTTTGGTGGTATAGTTACCGCAGATGCACAAATCTTCGCAGGCGGTCGGATTCGGGACTTGAAAATCGACTTTGAGCACGGCGCATACCTGAACGACCGCATAACTGCTGGAGCCTCCTCGCCCATACACCGCATTAGGAATGGCGGCGTCGTACTGCGCAAATGCATCAGCCAGATCTAATGGAAGGGGTAATCCGTATTCTGGGCTTACCAGATGCTTCCCAGATAGAACGCTACCAATCGGATGCAGCTTCTTGTCGCCCAGCAGCGCCGTGCCCGCGCCGAGATTGATGGCCCCATGAAAATTGTAACTACTGAGGGAAAGCCACAGCTGGCCGGTCCCCGCATAAGGGAGATCCCAGACATAGCGGGCCAAATCCGTCGTCCCGCCGGCCTGATAGTACCAGGCGGCACCATTGAGCATCTGCGCACCAATTGAAATAATGGCACAAGGTCCGCCGAGCGGTGATGCTACCACCCATTGCCCGGTGTCGGAAAGGGTGTGATTTCTGCCCACTTCGCTCAACCAGGCATGTGACTCGAAGGCAACGAAAGGGTCTTGGTAATGGAACGGATCGTCAAAATCCGTCCCCCATATGGACGTCATGTGATCGATGGTTATCTGCAAAGCAGTCTCGCTCGGACTACCAGCGCCTAAATGAAAGTGCCCAGCGAAATGATTGGCGTCTTGATCAGTGACTTCAAAATTATCGGTGATTTCCGCCGAGGAATTGATTGAGCGCGAAAGGACCTGCGTTGGGCTCACCGCCACCCAATTCATCTTCTTGAGCAAGTCCTGAATCTTCGCCTTCATGTCCGTATATGAAATCTGTTCCGTGTAGGCGAGTGGATGTGCAATCTGTAGGAGCGGGATGTCGCCTACCCCGTTTTGCAATTGATCCACATCAACCCAGGCATGTTTCGTGGCCGCCCTGACCGCACCTTGATACAATTCCCACAT
>JAYVTR010000260.1:0-7912 GCA_043788625.1 Planctomycetota bacterium | reverse complement strand
CCCAATTTTTACCAAGCACTGTCAAGTTCTTTCTCTGTGAAATATATGTTCGTAAAATACTGTGTCACATTGGCTTAGGGGCTAACTTAACGCCATTGCGGTACGCCCGGGAGATGACGATTCGCCTTCACGTGCATCTCTACCTCCGACAGCGGACGCAGCTTATAATCATCGGCAAAGACGTAGTCGGCCGGACTGGCGGTCACTTTAACTTCACTGGCGCAAATCGTGCCGGCGACGGCGAGCTTTGAGGTAGGATTGGTGACACCAATACCAACATTGCCATTCGTCCCGATCCGAATCCGTTCAGCACCCATAGTGGTTAACACCAAAGGAAAACCGTTGGAACCCCCGACATAAGTTGAATTTGCAGGTGCTCCAAAAGAATTGGTCGTAACAGTATTATTGAGTCCTATGCCTACCGATCCAGTATTCGTCACGGTGCATGAAATATATCCGTCGGTAGCCGCCGGAACCACTACCGCGGCATTTCCCTGCAATCGCGTTTGGCCGAAAACATCGAGCTTATAGGCCGGAGTCCCACCAATGCCAAAATTGCCGTTACCTGCAATCTGAGCCAGCTCGCCAGTGCCATTAAAAAACTGTATGGGGACAACTCCGTTAACTCCAATTGCCAGTCGGCTTGAATTCTGCCCCATAAGACAAGCTGCGCCGGTTTGTGAGATTCCCGGAGCTACAACTCCAGTCATTCCGGTTCCATAATAATAAAGACACGTACCCGCCCATGTTGTACCGACGCCGTCGTTGTAATAATTAACATCACCTGCGACAATTTGACTTGGAACTGTATTCGCGCGTGCCGAGACGACTAGACTTTCAATGATTTGCGCAACTGCATTGCTTTTATTACCAGATATACCTACGCGAAGAGTCGCATTCCCTCCATCCGCAACTGACAGTACGGACGTCGGATTTGAACCTAATCCAACACTCATTTTCCCGGAGAAAACCGATTGAAAACCATTGAAAAGAAGATCTGAAGTGCCTGACCGTCCCATCCAAAGAAGATCGGTTCCATTATTATTAAATGTTAATCCCCCTACTGAATCATGCCCTATAATCCAATATTTGTTTGCCAAATAATTTGAATTGTAAATTCGCATTCCTGTGGCGATGGCCGACGTACCATTAATCACAATGTCATTACCCGCTGATGAGCCATTTGTCGTCCCAACATTTAATGGCGCAACAATATCCTGAGCACTTAATGTCGCCACCGCACCAAGCACAAGACACACCAAACGATTAGCTTGAACTGGTGAAGTAAATTTAGGAGCAGAGTACATAATTCAATTCCCTAAAGAATTTGTTGAGTCCGAACTACGACGCATCATCGTCCGCGCCGCCCAGTCCTGCCATTCTGTACTCATCGAACGACTGCGAATCTGCGCCAGCAAGCCATTGGTTGCGGAATCAGTCATACCTTCGCGCACTTGCACCAGTGCAATCGTCTGCATCGCGGCCAGATTTCCCGGCGACACTTCCAACGCCGCCTTAGCGGCATCAATAGCGTCGACGTGTTTACCACCGCGTTCGAGAGCGATGGCGAGATTTACACGCGGCTCAGGATTTCCCGGTAATAATTTGCGTGCCCATTCGAATTCTTCAGCGGCGTCATAGAGCCGCTCCTGCTTCAATAACAATACACCTAAATTGTTATGAGCTGGGCCATGGTACAGGTCGTAACTGAGGGCTTCGCGCAGCATAGATTCCGCCGCCAGGCGATCTTTGTCGCCACTACTATCACTTTTCGTCTTGCTCAACTGCGCAATCGCCTCGCGATAAAGAGTTTCAGCCTGAGCCGGATTGCGCTGCTGTTCACCGTTCGATACATAGGGCCCACGTGGAGATGAATCACAACTACTGAGCACAAGCACGGTCATCAGGGACAGCACTCCGGAAACTGACCAGATCTTCATATTAATGTCTGTTTCTTTATATTTCCCTATCTACATAGGGGGCTTACGGACGGAGCGAGACACTGGTTAAGACAAACCTCTTGTCAATAGCGCTTCCCGTAGCAGTTATCGCTAAGAAACAGCAAATCAAATAGATGCATTAATTCGTTAGTCGTCGTTTTCCCAATAGAACTCCACCATCACACTTACCATTTCAGCAATAAAAAATCCCGCCTGAGCATTGCTCAGGCGGGATTTCCCAGAAACGATTTCTGCTTATTAAGCGGGAATAGTAATCTGCACTTCACGACCCTTGGTCGACGATTCATAGATCGCGTCGAGGATCGATTGGATGGCGACGCCGTCGTCGCCGGTACATGAGCAGGTCGCTTCGCCGCGCAGGCACTTGGCGAAGTGCTTGAAACGATCGTCGTAAATCGCCTTGTCATAGCCGATCTTGGTGGTGGTGATGGCATTGTCGAACTCGCCATACAGCTCGACGTTGTCGCCATCCCAGCTGGCGCCGGCTTTGTCGCCCATTACCAGAGTCCTGCAGTTCTCATCGGGACGATTGGCAGCCCAGCTGACTTCCAACTGCATGGTGGCACCATTGTCGAAGCGAACGAAAGCAGCAGCGAAGTCTTCGGTGTCACAGGTGCCGCCGACCTTACGCGGGCCGGCCCACATGCCTTCGCACACGTAGTTGTCGATGCTACCGAACTTGGCGTAGGTTATGGCGCTGACCGACACCGGTTTCGGACGACCCATGACAAACCAGGTGCGGTCGAGGACGTGGATGCCGATATCATAAACCGGCCCGCCGCCAGCCATGGCCTTGGTGGTGAACCAGCCGCCCATGCCAGGGATGCCGCGCCGACGAACCCATGCGGCCTTAGCGTGATAGATGTTGCCGAACAAGCCCTTGTCGCGCAGGCGAGCCAGCTCTTGGGCGTGGCCATCGAAACGCTGGTTGAAACCCATCATCAACAACTTGCCGCTCTTGCGGCCAGCGTCGCGCATCTGCACGGCGCTGGCGAGATTGGTCGCAGGCGGCTTTTCACAGAGGACATTGAGGCCGTTCTCCAAGGCTTCGATGGCCACCGGAGCATGCAGCGAATTCGGCGTGCAGACGCTGATCGCGTCGAGCTTCTCAGCTTTGCGCATCTCAGCGAGCGAAGCATAAGGAGTGACCTTGTGCGCTTCGGCAAACTTGGTGCGCGCCGATTCAAAAGGATCGGCAACCGCGACCACTTCGCAGCCGGCAGCGCGTAGGCCTTCGACGTGTGACTTGGCAATCGCGCCGGCACCGACAATGCCGATACGGGGAAGGGAGAGCGGAGACGAAGCAGACATGGAGACCTCTGAGTAATTCGCGGATTGGCTTCCGCAGGCACGGCTGAGTCTGAGACGTTGGAAGCGCTTTCAATATCTTTCGACACCCATCTCTTTGAACTGGTAGATGGGCTTGTGCATGCGGCGATTTGCTCGCATGCGGGCTGGTCAGATGCTGCCCGTGGTCTTCTACGGTAGGCAGTGGTAGCGTTGACTTCGTTCCATCGGTGATGTGGGTGCGCACCGGGCTCCTGCGTGGACTGATGATCTCGCTGAGCCCTTGCTGTCCTGTTAGCCGCGACCAGCGACCAGCGACCAGCGACCAGCGACCAGCGACCAGCGACCAGCTGCGAGCTCGAAGCTCGAAGCTCGAAGCTCGAAGCTCTGAGCAGTGCCCGCACTCAATCTAAGGTCAAAGCATACGGTACTTAAATGACGATGCCCCCTTGTTGAACAAAGGCTGAAAAACTACTCGCAAACCATCATCAACTCACGCATTGATGATTTCGGACAGGCCCAGCCACTCCTCTTCGCAGGCAGCAATTTTTGCCTGCACGTCAGCCAACTCGACGGCTTCGGCCTCCTGATACACTGCCGGATTCTTGGCCAGTACGGCTTCAAGTTGCTTTTTACGCTCATCCAAACGTTTGAGATCGCGTTCAACGCCCTTGATGCGTTTGCCCGCATCGCGGGTGTCCTGAGCGCTGACCGGCTTGACCGCGACCTTGCCGGCATCGGTCTTGGTCGGCGCCGGGGCGCCAGTTTCAGCGCGAGCTTCGGCTTCAAGGCGCCAGCAATAGGCTGCGTAGCCATCGGGGAACAAGGTCGCGTGTCCGTCTTTGACTTCGATCACATGCGTGGCAATGCGTTCGACAAAGGTGCGATCATGGCTGACCAGGAACAAGGTGCCGTTGTAGGCCTTGAGGGCATCGGCGAGGGCCTCGACGGTTTCGAAATCAAGGTGATTGGTCGGCTCGTCGAGCAGCAGGGCGGGATAACGCCCAAGCAACAGACCGCATAGCAATAGACGCGAGCGTTCACCACCCGACAAGACCTTGATGTGCTTATCGACTTCGTCACCACGAAACAGAAAGGTGCCTGCGAGATCGAGCACGTCTTGCGTGCGGATGTGCGGGCCAGGCGCCGAAGACGCCTGCTTTTCCAACCATTGACGCACGCTCTGGCTGTCAGGCAGCGATTGGAAGACGTGCTGGGCATAGGTGCCGATGCGCATCTCATAGCCCCACTTCTGGGTACCAGCCAAGGGCGGCAGGGCGCCGGCAATAGTCTTGAGGAACGTTGATTTGCCCTGGCCGTTATCGCCCACCACCGCCACATGACTGCCGCGGTCGAGGTCGAAGGTGATGCCGTCGGCGATCACCACCGCCTTGCCACCGGCGACCTGCGGCGGATAGCCGATGCTCATCTCTTTCATCAACAAGGCCGTACCACTGCGCGTCTCGGAATTGGGCAGGCGCATCTCCAGCACCGCTTCGCTTTGATCGAGCTCGACTTCTTCGAGCTTTTCAAGTTGCTTGCGGCGCGATTCGGCCTGCGTGGCCTTACTTGCCGTGGCTTTGTTGCGGGCAATCCAATCGGTGAGTTCGGCGCGTTTCTCACGCACTTCGACGTTCAGCTTTTCGGCCTGCTCGCGACGGGCCTTCTGATACGAGAGGTATTCGGTGACTCTACCGGGATAGATCGTCATCTTGCCGCGCGCCACCTCCAAGGTGTCGGTGCAGGTGCGCATGAGGAATTCCCGATCATGCGACACCACCAGGTAACCACCTGGAAAGGTCAGCAGAAACTGTTCCAGCAACAGCAGGGTCTTCAGATCAAGGTAGTTGGTCGGCTCGTCGAGGATCAGGAAGTTGGGCTCAGACAACAGCATCGACGCCAGGCGTACGCGAGTCTGGAAGCCGCCTGACAAGTCGAGGGCGATGCGCCCCAGCAGTTCTTGGTTGAGCAGGAATTTTCCGGCTAGTTCGCCACAGCGCCATTCGGGCGCGCCGCTCTTGCGCACCAGGAACTGGAGCACGGTCTCATTGGCCCCGAAGGGATCCTTCTGTTCCAAATACGACAACCGCAGATCGGCGTGCAGCTTGATCGAACCCGCATCGGGCTCCTCCTCACCGAGGATCATTTTGCAAAATGTCGATTTGCCGGCGCCATTGCGCCCGATCACGCCGACACGTTGCGTCTCGCCGATCGACACGTCGGCGTCTTCGAGAATGGCCTTAGGGCCGTAGTGTTTATGAAGACCGGAAGCTTGGATAACCGTACGCATGGGCGGGGCAGAGTCGTCACCCGGCGCAAGGCTCAAGTGGCGCCCTGCGTCAGACGAGGTACGGTAGGGTGATGGGCCCCCCCTTGGCGATTCTTACTGGCTACCGCCAAACCGACTTCGTGATCCTTAGACTGGCGGCATTGGCACTGGCGGCAGGCCTCACGGCAAGCTGCGGATTCTCGTGGATTCCCGCGCTTTTAGCGGCTTTCCTCCTGGTGGGCTGGGGGCTGCTCGGCAGTCTCGTGCTCGGCTTGCCTGGATTTATTGCTTCATTAATACCTGGCTGTGCCCTGTTGCCGACACTTTTCCACCAACCTGGCAGTAGCATCTTGATGCTGCTCGGCTGGACCGCCGCTGCCGGCAGTTTGGCGGCGATATGGCACCTGGTGGAGGTCGCGCACTGGCGGCAGGCCACCCGCGACGTGCGTGACCACTTGCGTCAAAGCCAACACGAACATCGCCATCTGACCCAGAGCGTGGGACGCTATCCAGCGCTGCAGGAGGCCAGTCTGGCCCTGGCTGGCGTACGCGACATTGATCACTTAGCCGAAACGCTCTGTCAGCAGGTGCGGGCGGTGGTGCCCGCATGCCTAGTTGCGCAGGTGCATATCGGCATTGCCAGCCAATTGAGCTGTCGTGCCAGCGCCGACTCCGAAGGCAGCCCGGTGCCTACCGAACCCACCGAGGATGAACGCTACGTCGCCACTGAAGCGCGCATCCTTACCCGTCGAGCCACCGAGCACATCCGCGTGATGCTGCCTTTACGTGGCGAACGCCGCGGCCAGCACGGGCGTGATGCACTATGCGGCGTGCTGGTGGTGGCCTTGCCCAATGAGGTCCATGACGAGCAGCTGCATGTCGAACTGCTGGCCGCCTTGGCGCACCTTGGCGGCATTGGCTTGGCCGCCGTCGACTTGGTCGGACGGGCCCGGGCCTTGGCCCTGCGCGATGATCTCACTGAGCTTTTCGGCCAATACGAATTCCTGCGGCGAATGGATGAACAGGTCGCCACTGCCCGCCGTCAGCGGCAACCCCTCGGCCTGATGATGTGCGATCTCGATCATCTGAAACGTTTCAATGACACATGGGGCCATGCCGCTGGCGATATCGCGCTCAAAACCGTCGCTCGCGCCATCACCGCCCTCACCGATTCGATTCCAGGTAGCATCGCCTGCCGTTATGGCGGCGAAGAGTTCGCCCTGTGCCTACCCGGCTGCACCGACGCCTCGCTCATGGCCATCGCCGAACGCCTGCGCCTGGATATTTCCAGCGCCATCTCCGACCCGCTGCACCCGCAGCGGCGAGTAAGCGCATCGCTGGGCATCGCCTCTTTGCGTCCACAGGAAACCGGCCGGGCAATGCTGATCCGTGCCGATGCCGCCACCTATCGCGCTAAAGCCAACGGACGCAACTGTGTGGTCGCCGCCAACGACATCACCACCATCGATGGCGCATCACCCATAGCGACTGTGACCCAGCACTTCTTCCCCTCCACGTTCGCTGCCCAACCCAGCCTGGGCACAGCATGAAGACTTCGGCGTGGGTCGCTGGCGCCGCCCTGCTGTGCGTGGTCAGCGGAGTTTGGGCGGGCAATCCGTGGCTCGGCCTCCTCATTGCCATCGCCATCGGCAGCGGGGCCGGGGCTCTTTTACCGCTCTCATCGGCCGCTGGCGCGGTGCCTTCTGATGCTCAACGTTTCGACTCGGTCGCCTTGGCAGGTCAGCAGAGGGTGGTCGTGGCGCAACTCGCCATTCTCGCCGATGAACGCGAATTGCATCGGGGCCTATTTGAGGTGAGCACCGAGCTGGTCGGCTGCGTTAATGAAGACGATGCACGCGCCCGCTTCGCAGCAGCGGTACGACGCTATTGGGAAGGCTCCTCAGCGGATCTGATGGTGTGGAACAAAGGCACCTGGCGTAGCCTGGGCGGTACCGCCACCGGCCTGCCGCCGGTGCTCGACCACCCGGTGCAGCTCCCCAGCGGCCTGGGGCATGAAGGCGACCTCGTCCTCGACCTGTCGCCGGGCGTCGCTGGCCATGCCGCGCTCATCTTGCGTCACGCCCGTCGCCAACCGAGCCTCGCCAGCCGGTCGTACTCGGCGCAGTTAGCTATCGCCGAAATCCTCCGCGCGCAGCTGGCTCTGTCGTTGCGCCGGGTGCTGTTGTATAGCGACCTGCAAGCCCTCGCGCGCATTGATCCGCTCACCACCGCCCACCGTCGTTGGTATGGCGAAAGCCGACTCACGGAATTGGTCGACGGCGGCAAAGTAGTCAGCGTGGCAATGATCGACATCGACTACTTCAAATTAGTCAACGATACCCATGGCCACAGCGCCGGCGACTACGTACTGACAGCCGTTGGGGTGACCTTGTTT
>JAYVTR010000259.1:0-3946 GCA_043788625.1 Planctomycetota bacterium | reverse complement strand
CGCAGATCTTCGGCCTGGGCATTTTTTTCCGTATCAAGAGCAGCCAGCTGCTTGATCAGTTCTTCGCGCTTGGATTTCCAATTGGCATAGGCGGTGATCGTTTCTTCATTGGCGACATGCTGACTATGCAGCACCCAGCTGCCGATTCCGCTTGCCAGCACCAGCAGGCCGGCGGCGATGAATGGCCAGATCTGCTGTTGTCTGCGAAAGTCAGCACGCACCAACGATTCTGGGCGCAGATCGAGGATAACGGCGGGGGTTCCTGACAGCGCCGGCGTGGCCAGGGCCAGGCCGACTGCGGTTGCCCATGCGGGGCCGTCGGCGGGGATGCGGGTTTTAGCGGTTGCTGGCGCCAGGTGGACAAATGGATCGAGGACTGCCACTGGGCAGTTGAAGCGCCGCTGCAAATAGGTGTCGAGACCTTCCAAGGCGGAGCCGCCGCCGCTGAGGTAGACGCGGACGATACGCAGATTGTCTAAACGTAACTGCGAGCGGAACCACAGCACCGAACTGGCGAGCTGGGCATAAAATGCCTCCGCGGTGCGCTGCAGCTCAGGACCAAGCGCCTTGCGCCCGAGAGAGATGGTGGCGATTCCTGGCAGCGGCGCTGGCGGCAGGGTGATCGTCGCCGGCAAAAGACTGGGTTCATCGTCGAGTTCAAGCACCACATGCTCGTCGGCAGCGCCGCTGAGTTGATCGAGCGATACCGTCGAATGCACAGTTGGTGCGGTTAGCTCGGAGGGGGTTTCCGCCTCTTCGAACAGGGCATCAAACGAGGCGTCGGCGACCCGTTTGCGTGGTGGCTCGGCGGTGGTCACCGGAGCACTGACGGGCACGTCCCCCGGCAATGCGAACAGGTCGTCATCGGTGCTGATGAGCGCAGTTTCAGAAACTCCTGTAGCAATGGTAGTCGAGGCGGCGGTGGTAAACACCGGCGCCGGCTCACTGTTGATTTTACTTTTCTCAGCCGCCTGACGGTCCACGGCGGTGGTCATCAAGGCTTCGGTGAATGCATCGCCGCCAATGGGCACCTGGCGGCAGGCCAACAGGCGCTGATTGCCGATCAGCGAGATACCGCTGATGGTGGCGCCGATATCGACCACCAGCACCAACTCATCGGCTTCAGCCAGGTGGGCGGCATAGGCGGTATTGGCGATCGCCGCCGGGCCATACGCAATTCGTGCTGAACCCAAACGGGCCGTGCGGATGGCCTGCAGGCCCGCCAGGACATGCGCCGGTTGGCTGATGACGCAGCCGTGCACGATCTCATCACCAGGAATTTGTACTTCCCAAGCATCGGCGGCTAGATCACCGGCTTCATCGGCGTGCTGCGTCAGCTCGAGGCGTAGCAGGCGTTGGCGCCGATCGGGCGGCAACGCCAAGGTCGGCACAAAGCGCACCATGTTACTGGCATCGCCCAGATGCACAGTCAACGCCCCACGTTTACCGAGCAGGGCCTCGATTTCAGCTAATGCCGCCGGCAATGGCTTGGGATTGCCCTCGTGGTCGAGGCGCGGCACGGCCGCCGTCGCCACCACCTTGGCGACGGCGCCACTGCGTGCCTGGGCCGAAGTCGGACGTGTTAACGCGACCGCCCGCACCTGGTGGTGGCCAATATCCAAACCGATAGAAATCTGTGCCATAACCGTCGATCGTACCGGATTAAGGTCGGCGACCCTTGTTAAGCAGCGGATTTGGTTCGGCCACCGGGCCGCCGGGGTGGGCAGGGTCGATCATTACTGCCTTCTCGGGTTCCATGCCGTGAACCGCTTCGGCCGGCAGCAGGATGCGCGCCGTATCGCGTAGGTGCGAGATATTGTCGCCAACTTTCGCTCCACTGGGTTCAACGATATTGGCGGTCACTAGAATGATGAGATTGCGCCGGCTTGAAGATTGGGACTCACTCTTGAAGAGCCAGCCCAGGACGGGAATTTTTGAGACGAATGGTGTGCCATTGGTGTCTCTTTGTTGCGACTCAAGAGATAGTCCGCCGAGGGCAACCGTGCGCCCGTTTTGAATGTGCAGGACAGTTTCAAGCGTGCGGGTACGGATGGACGGCACTTCGATTTTGAGATTCACAACGCCCGATCCGCTTGATGGCTGATATGGGTATTCGGCTGGTGTTAAGTCGGTTTCTTGCACAGTCGGTTTGAGCTTCAAGGTGACGACCGAACTGTTACGGGCCACCGAAGGAGTGATTTTTAATTGATACCCCGATTCGGCGTCTTCATAAACAGGCGTCGGCACTGCCGTTTGAATCACGTTGGTATTGTTATTGTTGTTGTTGTTGCCGGTCGAAGCGGTGTTGATGGAGTTAAAGGTGTAACTCGAAATGAACTTGGCGCGACGGATCGTCTCAATGTAGCCGTTGGCATTATTGAGGGTTAAAATTTTTGGTTCGGCCAGGGTGTCGAGTTGACCCTCGTGTTCGAGTGCTTTGATGGTCACATTCAAGGTCGCGCCACTGGATTGCAGTAAGCCGCTAAACACCGCCGGGGAAGCAGCGGCGGCTGGCAATGCACTGGGTAAAATGGCTCTTCCGACACCGCCGGCCCAATTGGTCGTTTCCAACGTTTGGCCCCCGTAGGCACCCCAATCAATGCCCAAGGCACGTTCGGCTGTTTCTCCGACTTCGATGAACTTCGATTCGATGAGGATCTGTACGTTATCGTAGTCGAGGGCATGTAGCAGGCGTTTGACTTCGCCGATCACCCACGGATTTGCGCGCAGATACAGGGTATTGGACTTCTGATCCAGATGCCATTTGTGGGTGTCCTGCCAGCCGACGATGATGTCGGGCAAGCTGTCGAGAAACCGTTCGAGGTCGCTTTTGTTGCCGTTTTGCTGGCCACCAGCACCGTTGGCACCATTGGCGCCCTTGCCACCATTTGCGCCGTTTGCGCCGTTTTTACCTTGGCCACCTTGTTGCTGTTGACGCAGTGCCTGCTGCACCTGCGGTGGTAGGCCTGGTGGTATGTTGCCGGCACCCCCACCGCCACCCCCGGCGCCGTTGATGCCGCCGCCTTGGCCACCAGCACCGAAAGAAGATGAATTCACTTCGGCTGTGACATTGGTCAGGCCTGAACGGAGGCGAATGATTTCGGTCACCAAGCCATCGTCCGCATCCGACGATACGAACACCGTGCCATCAGTGTAACTGAAACGCACCTTGGCCAACTTGCCAACCGCGTTTAACGCTGATTCAACGGTATCGTCGACCAGGTGCAGTGACACCGTTTCATCACCGACCGCACTGTCGAGAACCACATAATTGATCCCTGAGACGGCAAACAAGGTGCGCATCACATCCCAGACCTTGGCCTGGTCTTGATTCAAAGAGATCTTTTCCTGCAAGCGGCCACGCACCTTGGTGCGTTCGGCGTCGTCGATATCTTCCTGGAAAATGAATACCTGACGTTGGGTGCGCTGGGATTCTCGCGGCGCGATGGCGTCTTCGCGGACGTCATTTATCGCTTCGCCATGGCGATAATGGTGCTCTTTTGTTAATTCGGCGCGCTCACGTTCGACGATGGTATTCAGAATGCGAAATTTGAGGCGCATGGCAGCCGGGTCATGCGGATAATCACGCAGAATGGTGTTGCATCCTTGCGCTGCTTCAGCCAAACGATTTTGACCAAGGAAATATTCAACCACGGCGAGGCGTTTGCGCACGTCTTCGTTGGCACGGGCAGCCAAGGTCTGATACTCAGGGTCGCTCAGGATGAGGTCCTGATTGTCTGACTGTTCTTGCAGAACCGAGCGGATCTCATTTTCCTTCTGCGCTACACGCAGGTCGAGCAAATGGGCGCGGGCGAGCTGGTCGCGCGGATGGTCTTTTACATAGGCCTCGAGCAGGATGATCGCTTCGTCGGTCTTGCCATGCGCAACCAGGTTATCGGCGGTCGAGATGGTCTGCGCATTGCTGGGCTCGGGGCTCTCAGGTTGG
>JAYVTR010000258.1:0-2927 GCA_043788625.1 Planctomycetota bacterium | reverse complement strand
TCCTGAGATATGCCGTGAAAAGACGGCCAGATCGCAGCGAATCACGAGTGCGGAAACACCCCAATGGCAGGACTCGGGTTAAGTGAACGCCATTGGGGTAGGCCTCCAGGCCGTAGGGGCGAAGCCCCTGATGAAAACTAGCGGCCGTGGCAATGACGATACGCCGAACCACTGCCGCACGGGCATGGATCGGTCGGCGCCGGCTTAGCGCGCGGCTCGCTGCTCGGCTGGGCGAAAGCGGTTTCGTCGGCGGCGCCACTGGCAGCGAGCTTGCCCAGTGGAGCGGGCACGAAGCCACCGGCGGCGAATTCAGCCTTGGTGTTAGTCGCGTCTTCGTTAGCCGCCGGCGCCTGCACTTGCAGCTGCAGGCGGAAGAAAATGCGCATTACATCCTGGCGGATCAGGCCGTTCATGGTCTGGAACAGGCGGAAACCCTCTTCCTTGTAGCGCAAACGCGGATCCTTCTGGGCGTAGGCTTCGAGACCGATCGAATGGCGCAGATGGTCCATCGTATAGAGGTGGTCCTTCCAGCGCTTATCGATGGTATCGAGGAGGATGAAGCGCAGGACGGTGTCGAACATCTCGCCCATCTCGCTCTTGCGCGTAGCGATGCCACCGGCTACCAGCGGGAACAGGAATTTGAGCACGGCTTCGCCGCCGTCTTTCACCGGTAAGCTGGTCGGGTCGACCGGCGGCAAGCCGATTTCACTGGCGAAGGCATCGGCGATCGCCGTCGCCAATTCAGGGCCGCGCACGCCATTGGTCGCCGCTCGCTGGATGAGGTCGTCGAGGCCGTCGGAATAAAAGCTGGTGAGCGTCTTTTCGACATCGCGGCCTTCGAGGATCGCCTGGCGCTGCTTGTAGATCAGCGAGCGCTGATTGTTCATCACCTGATCGTATTCGAGCAGGTTCTTGCGGATGCCGTAGTGGTATTCCTCGACCTTCTTTTGCGCCTTCTCGATGGCGTTGCTGACCATCTTGTGCTCGATCGGCACACCGTCTTTGAGGCCCAGATAACGCATCATCTTGGCCACGCCGTCACGGGCGAAGCGCTTCATCAGATCATCATCGAGCGACAGATAGAAACGCGACGAGCCGGGGTCGCCCTGGCGGCCGCTGCGTCCACGCAGCTGGTTGTCGATGCGGCGTGAGTCATGGCGTTCGGTGCCGACGATGCGCAGGCCGCCCAGGGCGCGCACGTCGACGCCACCGACCAGGCTCGATGGCAAGGGCAGGGGGTGCAGGCCGCGCAGTTTGCGCTCTTTGTTGATCGCACTCAACTTGCCGGAGATGGACTGGTCCTTGAGCTTGGCCAACACCTCAGGATCGAGGAAGCGCGTAGCCCACATGCCGATGATCGCTTCGTCGAGATCGGGGCTGTCAGGCGTGAGCTTCTTCGGCGCGATGCCGGTGGCCTGCCAGTGCGCCAGGGCCTTGGCGAAGGTGGTCTTGCCGAGCACGATGTCAGTGCCACGCCCGGCCATGTTGGTGGCGATGGTGACCCCGGAAAAATGTCCGGCGCTGGTGACGATTTCGGCTTCGCGCTGATGCTGACGGGCATTCAGCACATTATGCGGCACGCCCTTGCGGGTGAACTGCTCGGATAGGCGCTCGCTGACCTCGACCGAGATGGTGCCCACCAGCACCGGCTGGCCGAGCGCGTGCAGGTCGTCGACTTCTTCGACCAGGGCGTTGAACTTCTCGGGCTCGGAGCCGAAGATCAGATCCTGATGGTCGGCGCGCGCCACCGGGCGGTTGGGTGGAATCGCCACCACATCGAGTTTGTAGATGGCGTTGAGCTCGTTGGCCTCGGTCAGCGCCGTACCGGTCATGCCGGCGAGCTTGTCGTAAAGGCGGAAGAAATTCTGCAGCGTGATGGTGGCGTAGGTCTGGTTCTCTTCCTGGACCTGCACGCCTTCCTTGGCTTCAATGGCCTGGTGCAGGCCGTCCGACCAGCGGCGGCCTTCCATGACGCGACCGGTATGCTCGTCGACGATCTTGACCTGACCGTTGCCGACCAGGTACTCTTTGTCGCGCGTGTACAGTTCTTTGGCTTTGAGCGCATTGTCGAGAAAATGCGGCATGTGCATGTTCTCGGCGTCATACAGATTGGCGACCCCGAAGAGGGTTGCGGCCTTATCCATGCCGACTTCGCTGAGGGTCACATGGCGATCTTTAATATCGACTTCGTAATCCTCGCCGACCACCAACGCGGCGGCGACTTCGCCGGCCTTTTCGTAAAGCTCTTTGCGGCCCATGGCCGGGCCGCTGATGATCAGCGGGGTGCGTGCTTCGTCGATCAGCACCGAGTCGGCTTCGTCGACCACAGCGAAATTGCGGCGGGTCTGCACCTGCTCGTCAAGCGACTTGGCGAGGTTGTCGCGCAGGTAGTCGAAACCGAATTCGTTGTTGGTGCCATAGGTCACATCGCAGGCATAGACCTGCTTGCGCATCCAGCTCGGCATCTGCGATTGGATGGCCCCGACGGTGACGCCCAAGAAGCGCAGTGCTGGCGCATTCCACGCCGCGTCACGTGAAGCCAGGTAGTCGTTGACGGTGATGACGTGCACGCCTTTGCCGGACAAGGCATTGAGGTAGCAGGCCATCGACGCGACCAGGGTTTTGCCTTCACCGGTACGCATCTCGGCGATGCGGCCCTGATGCAAGACGATGGCGCCGAGCACCTGCACATCGTGGGCGCGCATGCGAAATGGCGGCGCCGAGATGGGGTACAAAGCGCGGATCGCCGCATAGGCCGAGGCCGGCAAGTCGATATCCCACGGATAGCGTTCAACCTGCTGGTCTTTTTCCTGAGCTTTTTTCGCCAGTTCAGCCAGCTCGGCACGTACGCTCTGGATCAGGGGCAAATCCTTGCCCCAGGCTTCGTCGGGAAAGCCGCGCGCCGCATCTACGGCATTCCACATGCC
>JAYVTR010000257.1:0-11044 GCA_043788625.1 Planctomycetota bacterium | reverse complement strand
TCCTGAGATATGCCGTGAAAAGACGGCCAGATCGCAGCGAATCACGAGTGCGGAAACACCCCAATGGCAGGACTCGGGTTAAGTGAACGCCATTGGGGTGCCGGTGGCTGGCCTCCTCGCCCTGGCTGGGCGTCGTGGCTTGGCCGTGCTGACGAACTCTGCCGATGTGGCAGCCGAGCTGGCCGGTGTCTGAGCTGGTCGTTGCCGACACCTCGCCAATGATCTTCCTCGACGGCGTACAGTGTCTGGGCCTGCTGCCGGTGCTGTATGGGCGGATTCTGGTGCCGGCGGCCGTGGCTCAGAAAATAGCGGACGGGCTCGCCATGGGCCTCCCCGGCCCGTTGTTGGTGAGTCTGCCGTGGTTGTCGGTGATGCCGGTCGTAGAGGATCCGCGTGTCATCGGTCACCGTCTGGGCTCGCACCTTGGCGCCGGGGAACGTGCGGCCCTGGCGCTGGCGTTTGCCACCACCGGGGCGGCGGTGCTGATGGATGAGCGCGATGGACCCACGGTAGCCGAATAGCTGATCTTGGGTGGAAGGGCGGCCCTCCGGGATATTGGGTCTAGCAGGATATGGGCCTGACATCACCCCGGGCCACACAAAAACAACACCCCGCACAGCAGAGCTGTGCGGGGTGTTGATGGTACTCCCAACGGGATTTGAACCCGTGTCGCCGGAATGAAAATACGACGCAGGGGGTATAGGCGACACTGGCTCCGTGTTGTTCCCTGCTGAAATTATCAGAATTTATCGTATTTTTATCAAATTTCCTAGAATGCCCTTATGTACCCTTGTGGCGTGATATGGCGGTGATATAAACGTGATATGCCAAAAGTGATCACAAACACCGGGGTTTCGATTACCGATCTTTGGGAGCGTGATGAGCGCAAAACGGGCCGCCGCTGGTGGTATCGCGTGAAGGTCCGCGGGCAGGTCGCCAGCCGTGCATTTGCAAATGAGGATCGCGCCATCGGCATGGAGTGGGCCAAGAAGGTGCGCGCTGATATTGAGCGCGGGGATTTCAACCCGACCCCGGCTCGCTTGGCTGATGTGCTCAAAGCGCATTTGAAGCGACTGCGTGGCGGGGATGGTGACAAGCTGCGGGGCCGGTCACGTGGGCGTACGGGGCGGTCTGAGGGGCACGTTGACGAGTTGGAGCGCGTGACGGAGCTGGTCATTGCCGCTGGCGTTGACGATCTGCGCAAGGCAGATGCCCTGGCGAAGGCACAGGCGGTCATTGATGCCACCAATGTGGCTCCCATCACCAAAGCCCGCTATGCTGCCTTGCTTCGTTCCGTGGGGGTCACGGCACGCAAGCTGCACCGATTACCCGGCAACCCATTTGCGGACCTGGAAGTAATGGTCCCTGACCTGGATGCCCCCGCGACGTTTACCGTAGTTGAGTGCCGTTTATTGGCGTCTGACGCTTCTCTGTCGGCACCGTTTGGCCTGATGGTGGCCCTTGCTCTTTACGCTGGTTTACGGCTGAGGGAGTGCGCATGGTTGCGGTGGTCAGACGTGCAGGAGGGCGAAGGTTTCATTGCGATCGATCCGCCTACCACTGCCGAGCGTGAGGCCGGCGCCAAACTCAAACGCAACAAACGCCGATCTGCAATCCTCATGGCGGAGCTTGCCGAGATCCTATCTGCACGTCGCTCACGGGCCGATGGTTACCTGATGCCCGAGGATATGCGCGGCTGGGACACGCAGCAACACGGGCGGGCATTCAAGAAGCACCTTGCTGCCCTAGGCATCGAAAAGGACGAACGGAGCTTTCACAGTCTGCGGCACACCTTTGCCGGATTCGCCTTGGCCGCTGGCGTCGATGGCATGCGGTTGCAGATGGCGATGGGTCACGCAGGGGCCGACATGACCAAGCACTATGCCCAAGCCGGTGCGCGATTGCGCGGGACGGTTAAGGAGTGGCCACGGGGGGAAATTGTGTTTCGTCGTCACATGGGAGAAAAGGCGGTGAGTGCATGAAGAAGTCTCCCATAACAATTTACTATTCTTGCGAAGGCTCACCGGAGCCAGCAAAGAAACCGCAAAAGGAAGCTTCGGTTTTAATCGCGGGGCCATGCATTCATGGTATTGATCTGGAAAGCCGACGCATCGGGTTCCTTGATCGTATGGATGAAAAGGTCAAAGCATTCATCAAATCGGGCGCGGGCAGCGTTGAGGAAAAAGACGAATCAATCCATGTTAGAATGCTAAATGGAAGGACTCGGAACGAAGAAGTTGCATCAGACGCAAGCGACGCTGCGGCTGCACTTGCTCGAATAAAATTGCTGAGAATGAACATTGAAACATTCCCCAAAATATACAGAGAAAAAATTGAAAAACTGTTGGATGTAACAGTCAACCTTGCTGCTGAAATGGCGAGCATCGGTCTACTAGGATGGCTTGGCGCGAGATTAAATATCTACGAGGAAACGAAGATCGAAGGCAGGGCAAAGGGGCATAGAGGAAAGCTAAAAATGAAGGATCTTACATCTCCTCAAATAGTCGAGCTTGTACGACAGGGTGAAAAAGAAGTTATTGCCTGTTATTTAGATGCACGAGGCGCAATTCGGGAGGAAGATCCCATTAGAGATCAGCGCAAAAAAGATCGAGATGCAGTCGGATACGCGGCGACCATGACGAGGAAAACTACGGATGATGTGCGGGAAATAGTGAAGGTTTATCGCGGTCCATTAATTGCTCCGCGGCCATCGAGGACGCGGAGATAGGGGAGTCAACAAGCCTAATTCGTAACAGGTGATGTTTGGACGCATAGGAGCCTTCCCATGCGTAACAACGCTTCATCAAACCTCACCGTCAACGAGCTCGCCCACAATCTGGCGCGATGCCGACCTGACAAAGCACGTGCTGCCATTCTTGGCGGTGCGTTGCCTGCTATTGATCGAGGGCCCGGCCATGTTGGCCGTCGTCCGCGTTTCTTGATTCGGGAGTCTGACGCTCTGGCGTGGATTGCCGCCGGTTGTCCTGTCTGCAAAGCGGGAGTCTGAACGTGGACCGCCCGACCTCCAAAAAACAAGGCCCGGACGTATCAGCGCCCGAGCCACACATCCCGACCTCCGGGGATAGTATCAATGTAGAGCAAACACCCATTCAATCAAGTTTTCTGAGCGGTGCAGATTTGGCCGCGCTTGCTTGCGATGCGCATGCCGCTGACCAAAACCCCGACAAAAATTGGCTCATTCGTCAAAGCATGCAGGCACTGGAAGCCGCCCTGACACGTGGTCCGTGCTCGATGGCACGCGCCCGTTTCGAGGCCGGACTTTCAGCACCCGCTAACGTCGACGGTCGCGCTGTGGGTGCTGCCTCGATGGCACTTTCAAGAGCTGGTAAAATTGAGCGTGCGGGTTGGTTTGAGCCAAGTCCCTGGCCGGGATGCCATGTCGCTCCGGGCCGTGTGTGGCGCTTGCCGACGGTGCGCCCATGAACTTGTCATGCATCTCAATGGGTAACGCAAAGAACAACACAACCGCACCCACCACGCTATCGGAGGTTCACCGCCGCATCGTTTCTGACGAGCTGGCTGACCAGATCGCCGTCATCCGTGCCGGTGATAAACATGCCGCCAACGATTTAAAGAAATGTCTGCCTGGTTTTTTAGCTGCTGGAATTTTTTCAAAACGGAATCGTGATTCGTGGGAATCAGCTTCCGGCTTGATGATTCTCGACTTCGACGACGTGGCCCACCCTGCGGGTCTACGGTGTGTTCTTTCGGGCGAGAGTTGCGTAGTCATGGCATTCGTTTCCCCCAGCGGAAAAGGGTGCAAGGCAGTGATTCGCGTGCCGGTGACGGAGCCGGACGAGGCTCTGCACAAGCGGTGCTTCGCTGCTGCTGAACGCTGGGCCGATTCATTCGGAGCGGTGCTTGATCCATCGGGAAAAGATCCGGCGCGGTTGTGTTTTTTTAGCTGCGACCCCGAGGCGTTTCTCAACCTGGATGCGGTGCCGTTGGACCTCGCAGGGTGGGCCAGCCCTATTACAATATCCGCACCGATAGCGGCGCGTTCCACCGTACGCGACCAGCCAACGGAGGCACTTCACCGCCGCGTGATGGCTTACCTAAATCGACTTCCTCAATCAATCCAAGGGTCAAATGGGACGGCGCCAATGCTGGCAGCGGTGCGCGCCATTCGTTGCGGCTTCATGCTGGAAGGTGAAAGTTTCTGGGATGTCGCCAGAGCTTGGAACGAGGCCTCTGCTGTGCCACCCTGGACGGAAGATGAGCTGTCGCGTGCGCTGAAATCCGTTGAGGGCACACCATCACGACGGCCTGACGGCTGGTTGCGTGATGCTCCGCTTCGGTCGTCGATTGGAGGTGCAGCATGAGTGCCGCTATCACTACGCCCAATCCCGAGACCGTTGCTCGTGCTGAGTCATACCTTCGCGGAACGATTGACCAAGCCGACAGGGATCACGCTATCGTCGTTATAGCGATTCTCGACGAGCTAACCCGGCGCGGATTGTATATCGACGCAAATGGCTCCTTTCGGTCAGATATTGGTAATTCTACAATAGATGCAGATCACGGAACAATTGGACGTGAAATCGCGTTTCGGATTCGGTCGGGTGGTGCGAAGGTCGATTCCGCCCGTGTCACCGAATCGCTAGAAGTCATGGCAGGTGCTGATGCGAAAAAACGCCGGCAGAAAATATACGACGAGCACCTTGGCAAACCGTCTAGCGCCGCTGGCGAGGTCGAGCTGCGGCGGTGGATAGAGGCTATCACCGGAGCTGAACGCGAGGCCGATGTACAGGCTATACGTCATTGGCTGTGGCAGGTGAAAAACCGAGTTGCAAGCCGACACGGTGAACAGCATTTAATGCCCGTTATATTCGGGTTAAAACAAGGGTCGGGCAAATCGGTCGCGGTAGCCAAGTTGTGCTCGCCTTGGTGTGAGTTGTTCAATCCAGATTTTAAGATGGAAGACATCACCGATGATCGCAGCGCCGCCACCCTCGCCCGCACGGTAATTGGCTTATGGGATGAGCTAGGTGGCCTTGGTCGCACCGACGTAGAAAAACTGAAACACCGGCTCACCGGCTCAGTCGTTCGCTATCGACCAATGCGGACCAATTCTGAGACCGAGGCGCCAATGCTAACCAGCTTAATCGGCACCAGCAACCGCCGCCTTGTTGACCTTGCCCGCGATCCAACTGGTGCGCGCCGCTTTTACGAGATCGAGGCTCAGGACTGCATCGACTGGAAAGCGATCAACGAGATCAATTACACCCTGCTGTGGGAATCGGTGAACGAGGACGAAAAAGCCCCTGGAATCGTTTACAAGGCCATCATCCAGGCCGAGCAAACTAAGTTGGTATGGAGTGATCCCATCGAACGCTGGTTGCTTGATGAAGAGGATGCGGGCTGGTCTGTGGTCTCTGGCGTGGATGGCCAGGATTTGGGGTCAGTGCGACCTGATCAGGGTGCAGCTACCACGCGACTCTATGGAAGGTTCCGTCGCTGGTGCGAGGACAATGGCGAGCGTGAAGTGACCGCTGCGATAGTGGGACGACGGCTGACGGAACTAGGATGGGAGCCGTTCCGTCTCTCACGCGCCAACGGGCAGGCTCCTGCGTATCGCCGTCGGCTTATAGAGAAACCTACCCTTCACACCCTGCACAACCCTGCACAGTCGCCCGATTCAGCCCCAAGTGTGCATGGTGTGCATGGTGTGCAGGGTGATTTGCTCTATGAGCCGGTAGTTGTGTTTGGGGACTTATGAATCCCTTGCTGGCGGTGCTGAATCGTGCTGCCGACCTGGGGGTGGTCCTGACTGCGCCCCTGGGGGGGATAAACCGGCAAATTTGCCGGTTTGTTGGGTTGCTTTTTTGGCCAATACGCGCGCACGCGCGTATATGTGGTGAAACTAAGGTTCGCCGCCTCTATCTAATAGCCAAAGAGGAGGCGGGGCGTTCAATCTCCTCTCCCTATTTAATGGTCCACGGGTCCTGTGACGGGGGACATGGGGTCAGCGAAGCGCAGGCCAATCACGTGCATTTTTTTCGCGTCAATTTTTCCTGACGCGCAGCAGCAGTAAAATTACCTGGTTGTTTTGTTAACGATTGCGCACGTTCATCTGCGAAAAAAAAGTAAGCAATCGGCTTTCGCCACCGTGTGGGACATTGACCCGGTGGGAGGACCCAAAATAAATAGGGCCGTTATAGACCCATTTCTAACAGGCCCTTCCTATATATGTCGGCTCCATTGCGATGGGACGCGGGAGCCGGCCTTGCGGCAGCATCGCTCTTGCTGCCTGCCGTTCGCTATTACTTATTTTACCGGTGAAATTAGCAAATCTGCCATTGATCACAGGGTGCGGCACGGCTTGAATGAGCGGGTGCGGGATATTGGGCCTTGCGGGATATAGGCGTGATATAGAGAGATTCCGAACCCTAGGCTCAAAAAGATAAAGCCCTGCAAGTTGTTACCTTGCAGGGCTTTAAGATGGTACCCCCAACCATACGACGTACGAACCTGCCGACCATTGAGGTAACGATACCGATGACCCGCAAAAACTTCCGTAAAAGCCCGACTTTTCATGTTTTAAACGGCTGAGAAAATGCCAATTTGTCGTACAGGATGACCGCATGCTCTCGCAGGCCTACATTGTGGCCATGGATGCTAAGCCAGCCGACAATGAATTTGCCAACCTTCCCCTGCTCACTGCGGGCGATCCCCTCTTCGATGCGCTGGAGAAAGCGGATGAGGGAGGGTCGGGCAGCGAACAAGTCACAGCGGATTCCCCGGTTCACGCCCGGGCATATGCCCACAACCCCGCCCCAGGGCCCGCCGGCCGGCCCGCCGTGTACCCCGCCCGCACGCCCCTGGGGTCAAGCCAGGGGCAGGCGCTGGTAGTTGGCCTTGGCGGTGGCCTTGCAACAGGCTGGGACATGCAGCAGGTCACATCGGCTAGTCCGGCTGGTCCAACGGTGGCCGGTGCGGATTGGGAGCTGTGGTGGGGCACCTTTCATACCGCCGCAGGCGCGCGCCTGCATGTGTGGCGTTGTTCCACCTCGGGGCTCAATATCGGTGAAGCCGTGCAGGTGATGACGGTCGAGGATGCCCGCCGTCTGCGGCTTGATGATCTGACCACGGCCCGTGGATACCTGCGTAGTCGTTTCGGACCAGGTCGCTACCGCATCGCGCCACGCACCGACCAAGGCGCGAAGTTGCCGGGCACCCAATCGTTCCTCGTTGCCCTCGAAGAAGGTATCGCATCCATGCCTGTGCCCTTGGTGCCAGTCGCCAGCGTCAGCCCTACTGCAGTCTCATCCGCGACCGCTTATGACCGCGAGACCGCGATTGAGATCGAGCGCATGCGGCTCCAGGCGGAGCTGGAGAGCGACCGCGAATCCCGCCAGGACCGCCTACGCGAGCAACGTGAAGAACGCCGCCGTGAGCGTGAGGCCGAGCGCGAGCGTCGCCGCGAGGTCGAGCAACGGCGCCGAGACGATGACGAACTGCGCCGGGCCGAACGCGACATGCAGATGCACACCATGATGGTGCAGGTATTGAAAGAAGTCGCGGGGGGCCGTTCGCAGGGCAAGGACGACGTTTTGCTGACGGCAGTACTGGCCAAGATGGGCCAGCCTGACCCCTTGGTGTTGAAGCTGCTCGATACCCACGGCAAGCGCGAGGAGTTGACCGACTTTTTCAAGATCCAGGCCGAGAGCATGCGCATGGCCAGCACACTCCAGACGGATTCTCTCAAGCAGGTCATGACGGCCTCGCAGGAAGTCCAATCACACCTTCTGCGCCAAGCTGCCGAAGTCGCGGCCAGTCGGGATGGCGGTAGCGAATGGGATGGCATCGGCACCGTCATGTCGGCCACGGCCAACATCATTTCCGCCTTACGCAACCAATCCGGTGTCTCCACAATTGCCGATCCACCCACCGTGCCGCCGATGCCGCTCCGGTCCTCGCCACCCCGCGCATCGAGCCGGCCGCACCCGTCGGCGCCGTCCTCGCCATCAGTTCCGCCATTGCGGCCTGCCGGCGTCGATTCGATCATCGCCTCGCTACGCATCACCGCCGAGGTTCAGCGCGGAGCACGGCCGGATGATGATGCCTCAGTGCGTGCAATCGCCGCCAGCTTGCATCCTGATTTGGCGGGGGCGATTCGCGCGGGCGATGTCGCCGCTCTGCAGCGCGTCGTCTTGCCGGCCGTGCAGTTGGATCCCAGCATCGGTACGTGGCTCGGGCAACCGGGCGTTGGCGACTGGCTGACGATCTTCCTGCAACGGCTGCGCGCCGACCTGGACAACGCCGAGCCCGATGCATTCACTGCCACGCCGGCGGCGTCAGATGATGACGATGCCATCATCTGACCATCCGACCAAATTCCATGGCACCGAAGGGCAGGGATGCCGTTTGTACCATGGCGATTGCCTGCCGGTGCTCCGCAGCCTGCCCGACACCTGCCTGGATCCCGTCATCACCGATCCGCCCTATTTCTCGGGTGGCTGGTCGGCATCCCACCGTCGACGGCCGCCCGAAGCAAAATACCAGGAGAGTGATCGCCAGCCCAGCTTCGCCGGCGACCTGCGGGACCAGCGCAGCTTCGTCACCTGGTGCCTGCTGTGGCTGGAACAGTGCTACCGGGCCATGAAGTCTGACCGGCCCTTACTGGTGTTCATCGACTGGCGAAACCTGCCTGCATTATCAGATGCGGTGCAGGCCGCCGGTTTTGTTTGGCGCAGCGTCGTGGTGTGGGACAAAACCGAAGCGTGTCGGCCGCAGCAGAATGGCTTTCGCAATCAGACGGAATTCATTCTCTACGCGACCAAGGGGGCCAGCCCGGCCATTGATCCGCCGGTATACCTACCCGGCGTGATTCGCTGCCCCGCACCGCGCATGCGAACCCACATGACCGAGAAGCCTATCGAGCTGCTTAATCATCTGGTCCGCTTGGTGCCGAAGGGCGGCACAGTGTGCGATCCATTTGCAGGCTCTGGCAGCACCGGCGAAGCTGCCATGGCGCAACAGTTGCGTTTCATTGGCTGTGAGTGGCAGAGGACCTATATGAAATTTACAAATAGCAGACTTCAGGTGTGACATAAGCTACACAGGGCTTAAAATCACATCCGATTATCGGACAGCTTTTCGTGCCTGCACAATGACAATTGTCAGGGGCGCCGCCTAATTTCATTTGTTAATCAAAGATATCACTAGGCCGTCCGGTGAATCGACCTGTTGGACATTTTCATTTTCTATATGATTTTCATTATTTGATTTGATAAACCTTTTGCCAATTATAAAATTTCTTCCACTCGGGTTGCGCAGATGCAATTGCTTGAAGAGATGACAAATGGTCCATATAATTGACCCCGGAAGAGATAACTTGACTCATTTGCTATCTCATTTGCTATCTCCTTTGATTGAGTTAATGACATTTAGAACGACACGACCACATTGACCTTCAAGATCGATATAAGAGGCACGGATTAAATTTAATCTAGTGTTAGAACTTTCTGGAGCCCAATCTAATATTTGTCCGTCAGCGCTACGTTTTCTCTCAAGATTGGATCCCATGCCCATTTTCATTGAAAATAAATTAATGAAATTCCTTGGACCTACACCGACAAATGGCTCGAAAGTAACTTTCCCACCGGTATCATTTCCGAGCCCTAAGATAATCGACTCACTATGAAATTCAAAGGCCTTACTTTTAGGATAGGGCTCTACATAGACAACTCTCTTGAAACCAGATGCAATAATATGCTTTGCGCAATTATGACACGGGAATGTCGTACAGTATAATGTGGCCCCCTGCACACCAATTCCCATTCTAGCACAACTTGTAATCGCATCCATTTCAGCATGTACAACTCGACCAAATTCGGTTAAATCCTTTAATCGTGAAGAATTTAATCTTTTTTTCAGATCCTGCGGATTCAATTCAGGAATCATTTTCGCCAATTCCTCGATAATCTTTAACCTTTCGTGCACATTCGAGTCAAAACCTCTTTTGTAATCTCTTCCATTCTCTACATCTACAATTTCCGTTCCTTCATTATTATAGTTCGGTGCATAAAGCCCACCCCCTGCCTTGGGTGTATCGTTACAGCCAGTACCAATTATTTGTTCGTTTAACGAAATAATTGCTCCAACTTGCCTACTTAGATCAGAAGATCTACTTGAATTCGCAAAGGCCATGAACATAGCCGTTTCATCAAACAATGGAGTAGTGTAGGGATGACCAAATATTAAATTAACACATCTCCACAGATCACTTTTTAATCTATTTTCATCACCGTTGCAATTTATAAAAAAATCAGATAAATGGAAAGCGTCACTCGTATGCTGCCCGTGCTTAATTGATTCATCCCTATCTCTCTCGATTAATTTATTCGCATCTTCCGTAGGGATTCCCTTTTCGATTGTAAGATATCTAAATCTCTGTTGTTCGTCTGAATACACACCAAATAAAAAGAACCCATTTCCATATATTTGTCTCAATTTTTGCACTTCATCAGGATGTTTTATTGAACTAACAATGAATGCATTCCGTTTAACCGCAACTGAACCACGACGTTTATTTATTTCTGCCGCCACTGCCATCGCCAAAATTCCGTTTTCACCCGATAATTTACGAGCCTCATTTCCCAAGCTCATCAATTCATTAATTCTATGATATTCACTAATATGTGGGATTGGCTTATCAGTAAAATTAGGTAAAATATCAGAAGAAATTTTAATCGATTCGATTACATACTTATGTAGAATAAGTCGTTCAGATAATAGGTGAGTAAACCTTGCCAGATCGGTGCCAACAGCGCCAACCAGGGCGATTACTAATTCTGTATCAATAAATTGGCTTTCGAAGGTTTCATTATTATTTTTAATGGGTTGGCTATCGAAAGTTTTGTCATCATCTTTAATCGGAACGATGGTTTCATCATTCGATTTTACAAAGGGTTCATCTTTTTTTAAGATCTTTTCAGTCGGCGTCGCGTTGGGGGGTCCATTTAATAAATTATTTACAATCGTTGAGTTTTTTAGCTGCTCCGATCCCTGGACCGTTAAT
>JAYVTR010000256.1:0-5406 GCA_043788625.1 Planctomycetota bacterium | reverse complement strand
TCTGGATTGAGCTCTGGGCTGTAGGGAGGAAGGAAAACAAGCTGGATTTGATGCTCGCGTTCCGCCGCCCAAGAGGCTACGGACTTCGATCTATGCACCAACGGACCTTTTCGGCACCGGAACGAACCAACGAAATCGCAGGTAACAAAATCGCGGAAAGGATGGAGATAATAGTGATCACTACCAATAACTTTAAAAGGGTGGAGGCGTGTCTCATGCCAATTTTTATCTGGAATTCAGCGCACAAACAAGGCTATAGTGTCTACTCCACATTCACCTCAGTCATCACGTTCTACCGATATAAAGGAGGCTGGCGGGGAATTACTGATTGAATGTGCCGCGTTGATCATGCCGAAATAATACAGACATCAGCACGTGGTTGATAGTGATCAGCACAGTGCCAAGTGCGGACAACCTCCCAGCGTCGCATAGTTAAATTATCGGCCATGACGAGCACTATGCAGCATATACGGTTCGGCCTGATCGCGATGCTTTCATCGACCCTGCTTTCGGCGGCGGACTGGTATGTTGCTCCAGGTGGCAGTGATGCCGCCGCAGGCACGCAGGTCGCACCGTTGCTTACTCTGGCCGGTGCGGTGACCAAGGCGATTGGCGGAAGTGATCACATCCTGCTTAAAACCGATGGCACCTACCGCATCACCGGCACTCTCATCATTCCCACTGGGTGCACGCTGACGTCGTATGGCAGTGGCGCTCAGCCGGTGGTGACGTCAAGTCGTCTGGTGGCCTTCACTGGCACGTGGGCTAGTAACGCCGCCGTCCGCACCGCCAGCGTCAGTGGCGAAGCTCTGGCGTGTTGGGTCAATGGCGCCTTTGTGCCGCTGGCGCGCACGCCCAATAATGGCTGGCTGCAAACCGGCACCGGTACCACCAAGGATCAGATCGTGGTCGTTGGAGCGGATCCATCGACATGGAGCGGCGCCGAAGTGCGCTGGCGACGCTGGAGCTGGTGGTGGGAGATCCGTCCGATCAGTTCGATCAATGGCAACAACCTGAGCCTAGGCGGCAGCGCCACCGAAGGTGGTATTGCCGGCAGCGAGGGTTCGTCGTATTGCGTCGATCACTACCTCGGGGCACTCGACACCGCCGGCGAATGGTTTTCAAGCGCATCGACCTTTTACCTGTATCCGCCAAGCGGCACGACAACGGTTGAAATTGCCACCGATACAGCGCAGATTTCGACCAGCGGCGCGACCTTCGACAACATTGCCTTCCGTCGTTTTGCAGGCAATGCCTTAGGGCTGAACAACGGCAGCAGCACGGTACACCACTGCACGTTTGCCGAGATTGAAGACACCGGCATCGCTCTGTCGTGGAATGCCGGTGGCAGCCAGATTGCCGACAATGTATTCACCACGATCCACAATACCGCGATCAATTGGCTGGGGGGCGGCGCGTCCGGCGGCGTCATTGAACGCAATGTATTCACCATGATTGGCATGCAGCCTGGGTACGGCGGGCAGGGCACCTGGCATTCATCGGGCATGGTGATCTCGAACGGCAATGGCCTGATTGTGCGCCTCAACCGCTTCACCGATATCGGCTATTGCGGCATCATCGTTGGCAATGGCGGCCAGACGATCGATCGAAATTTCTTCCGCCGCTGCACGCGTACTCTCAACGATGGGGGCGCCATCTACTGTAACTGCAGCGATACCGTCATCACTAACAACATCGTACTCGATTCGCTTGGCGATACCGAAACCGGCCAGCCGTGGTTTCCGCTGGGTCAGGGCATCTGGCCGGAATTTCTCGGATACCATCACACTACGATCACCGGCAACACCGTCACAGGCTGCAATGGCAATGGAATGTTCATGTCCAAGCATCCCGATTCGGTGATCACCAATAACACCTGTCTCGACAATCGACTCTCCGGATTGTACCTCGACCAACTCGGCAATGACACCATCAATGGCAACATTCTCGGTAATCCGCTTGCCACGCGGCGTACCAGTGCACCCGAAAACTTGTGGTATCCAGATGGGCCATCATTTGCGATCACCAGCGAACGAGGCATCGATTACGGCACCATGAGCGGCACAACATTTCTCGGCAGCGGAGCGCTCATGTGCACCACCAAGTCTGGGCAGGCGGACACCACGTATACTGCCGTCGCCACCTGGGCGGCATCCGAGTCGAGCTGGGCCGATTCCGGCGCGGTGATCAAAGCCCGCGACAGCATCTTGCTGATCAATGATTCGACCACCCTCACCGATCTGACGCCACCCGTAGGTACGTGGACCATGCTCGACGGCACCGCCGTCAGTGGCTCCGTGACGGTGACTCCGTTTGCCAGTGTAGTGCTGACCTCAGCCACCGCCGTACCCACGGCCAAGCCCTATTACTTAGCCTCGGCTGCCGGAGCCGGAGGTGGTAACGAAGCCGTGGCCGGAAGCCGCACCCTCGGTCGCTATCCCGGCGGGACCGCGCCGACTGTGGGCGACCTTACGCCGGTGGCGACGATCTTCGCCCTGGTTCCAGTATCGACCGGGGGTACGGGCGGATCTCTGACGAGTGGATCGACGACCAGCGGCACCTCTACCAGCAGTGTCTCCACGACTGGCTCCAGTTCTCCGACGGGCACCGGTTCAAGCGACAGCGGAGGTGGTTGCGGGATCAGTGGCGGCTTGGCCATGGTGCTGATCAGCGCGCTCGCCTTTTGCGCACGTCGCCGGGCTTAGCCCTCTCAACGGTAAAATATTCCGTGCCCAAGCTCACCGTATTTCGCGCGTGTATGCCTACCTTACACACCTCAGGAAACCTCGGGCCATGATCGTGGTGAACCGATTCGGTATCCACATTCCAGGCAGGATGACACGATCTTGGCTTGATATCGCACTCCACATAGTTGGCTATTTTTCATCAATGATGGGATCTCACGAAACGGTGGAAGAATTCTGTTCTCATCGATCATCAGTCTGACCTCTGTCGCGCACGTAAGCCATTTGTGTTGAGAAGGGTTCAGGTGTGGGTTGCGCACAGCCCATCCTCATGCGTCAGCCGTCCTTTCCCGCGACCCTCGTTGCGGCAGTTCCATACAGGCTTTGGCGTCTACCTGTACCAGGTGTAAAGGCCGGAGCAAAACCAGGCGAGTCCGTCGCAGTGTAGCCGCCGGGGCCTGCAACAGGCTGCAATCAGAACTTTTCGGAATTGGGAATGTCTTTGGCGGGTCGACGCTTGGCGTCAGCCAAGCGGTAGCTGTCGTCGTCGAATCCTTCAATGGCAAATTCCGCGATGAGTGCCTCAACCGGCATTGATTCACCTCGCTGGATGATGCCATCACCACCATCGAGGCGTATCGCATGCACTACAACACCCAGCGTCCGCACCGTTCACTCGGCTGTCAGACTCCGGCCGAGAAGCTTGCCGACTATTGCCGATCGTTGGCAACGCCAGTGGCTGCGTACAACCCAGCCAACCCCAGCCGGTTTTCTCATAATGGCTGGATCACCATTGGGGGTCAGATCAAGGTCAGGCCCAATGCGTTATGGGGTTGCCGGCACACATCCGCAGCCCCCGTTGCATCAAGGTTACATGTGAACTCACCGTTGCCGACCTGCAGGAGCGATAACGGTGTATCGAGCGGGATGGCGTGGCTCTAGACGAGCGCCTGACGATCAATCGGCGGCATGTGGGTTCGCTCACTTTTCGCTGAGAACGACGTACATGGCGTTCTCAGGTAGCACAACTTGCACGCCCGTGGCTGTCTTCTCAACTTTGACCGCAGTGGTGGTGGCAAAACCGGCGACGTCCAGCAGGGTCGCCTTGGCCAGAGTTGGATTTGCCAAGGTCACCGTGACCGCCGTCTTCACCACTTGCCACGGCTTGGTGCCCGTGCGCACGATACGGAATTTTCCGTCGCCGATATCTTCCGAGTCCCAGCCGGTTGGCCGGGCGATCGTGCCGACTTGGACGAGCACCTTCTTTGACTTCTCCAATGGCTGGTCGTCGAGGGCGGTGACCATCACTGAAGCGTATTGGTTGGTGCTGGTGATCGTCGTACCACCGAGCGTGAAGGTGCCGCCGGCAGCCTTGAGGAAGCCGGTGACGGCTTTGGTTTTCGGCGCATCCACGGTGAACACACCAGCGCCCCAGTCGAGCTTCAGCTCCCCGGTTGCCGAAGTCACCGTCTTTTTCTCATGGTCGATGTATTTGCTAAGTGACTCAACCTTGGTCTCGCCCTTGCCGCCATATTCAACCTCGACTGGGCCGACAAAGAAGGCCAGTGGATCGACACCCTTGTCGAGCTTCAGCATGGACATCGCACGCTGCGCCTCGCCGCCCTCCTGACGGTTGGGGTCAAAGCTCGGATCCTCAGCGATGATCGGCAGCTCACGCTGCCACAGGCTATCGAGCGAGCGGGCTTCGCTCACCACCGGCTTGGCGCGCTTGATGTGGCCCTGGCGAAACGCTACTGCGGCGGCCGGGAATGAGCCCATGATCGCCGGGATCGAACAGCTCCATTTGGAGGCCGGCTTCTGCCCGCCGACATCGAACCACGGCAAGCTGATCGCCATCTCTGAGTCGTAGGTCGTCGCGGACTGCGCAAACCAGAAATAGCAGTCGAGGCCTGTTAGCGACTGCAGGGCGGACATCACCACTGGACCCTCGCTCTGCCACAAGTTCGGATTTACCCAGCTGGACTCGGTGACCATCATCGGCCGACCCTTGACCTGCTTCAGACAGATCGGAACGCCACGCAGATCATGCACCGCCGTGGAATTGGTGTAGGTGTCGCCCGGATCCACGCGCCAGCCGTTGTTGGGTCCCTCATGCGAACCACCGTAATATTTGTTGACCGCGATCACATCCATGGCGGTGTAGCTCCAGCGCTCGGCGTCATTGAGTCGCACGGCATCGCTGGTGATCCAATTGCTGGCGTTAGTCAGCTGCTTGCAGCCGAGCGAGCGCAGGTGCGACAGCACGTCCGCATAGTGGTCATGCTGGACAGAAGCCATGAAGGCGACCTGGTCGGCGGTCCGGCCTGGCTGGCCGGATTTGGCATTGTTGATCTGGAATGTCATCAAGAGGCCGAGCTGTCCAGCTGCGATGTTATCGCCATCAACCTTCTGCCCGCCCCAGTCGGCCAGGGCTTTGTCGAGCGAACCGTATTTCTTGATCGCCCAGGCAGCGAACTGCTTGCCGAGTAGCTGCAGTTGCGGCGATTTGGTCGCACTGAAAGTCCAGAAGAGCAGACTGTCTTCGTTCTGGGCCTGGATTATCGCCACTGCGGGCTCGTCCGCGAGTCGGTTGCCGGTATATTGGTTCTTCTCGCCGTAGAGCTTGGTCAGCCAGCCTTTGTAGGCGGCTTGCAATTTCGGATTGAAGAAAATGACGCCCCAATCCTCTTCGCCATTGTAACCGTCGATACCGAATTTCGTC
>JAYVTR010000255.1:0-5135 GCA_043788625.1 Planctomycetota bacterium | reverse complement strand
AAAAGTGGGACTGGCTGGACTCGAACCAGCAACCATGGGTTTATGAGACCCCCGCTCTGACCTTTGAGCTACAGTCCCGCTCGGCGGGGCAGTAAACTAGAGATGTGTCTTGGTGTGGGAAGAGCGGGATTTATGTGCCTATCACATACTGAACTCCATTGATGCAGATAAAACATGCTGCGTTGGATGTCAGTCGGTCGGCTTGCGAGCCGATGGGGCTGGCATAGATAAAAGCGTCTTTTCCCGGGAGCTTGCTGTGTACCACCCCGATCGCGGCGCATTTAGCGTGGCCGCCAATCCAATCGCGCGCCAAATCGGCGGGTCCTACCGCTGGTTCACCGGCAGTCTGGCCTATGTGCTGCACCGCATCACCGGCATCGGCTTACTGGTGTTCTTGATCTTCCACATCATCTCGATCACCAAGGCCAATGCTTCGCCCGAAGTTTACGACCTGATGATCCGCCGCATGCAGGAGCCGGACTTCAAGCTCGGTGAGGTCGCATTGTTTGCCGCCTTGCTGTTCCATGGATTGAACGGCTTACGCATCATCTACGTCGACTTCGTGGCCATCCGCACCACCTATCACAAGGCCATGTTCTGGGGCCTGTCCATGCTGGTGGTCGGTTTGTTGGCGGTCGGATCGGTGCCATTGATTATGCATTGGAATGTGCAACCCCTGCTGGCCGACGCCCTGCCAGGAGGCAAGTAATCGTGGCTTTTCCATATATTTCCCGGCGCACCGGTTCGACCCAATGGCTAATGCAGCGCGTCAGCGCCATTCTCCTGGTGGGCCTGGCCTTCACCCATTTCGCCATCCAGCATTTTACCAGTGATGCGGTTTCTACCGGTTTGACCGTCGCCGCACGTCTAAACACCCCCTGGTGGCAGGCCTATTACGCGCTGTTCATCGCCTTGGCGTTGTACCACGGCATCAACGGCGTGTGCGGTATCATCCGCGACTACAACCCCAAGCCCAACCTGCGCCTGCCGATCGAGCTGGTGCTGTGGTCGGTGGCAGCGTTCTTCGGCGCGCGCGGCATCCTCAACATCACCCAGCCGGTGCCGGTCGAGGCAGTCAAGGCCAACTACGCCGCACGTGGCTTCCCTGCCGGCGCCAGCCGCGGCAATCCCCCGGCCATGGAAATCACTTACGATTTCCGTAATGAACTACGCGAGCTGCTACTTCTGGAATACTACCTCGATCGACACACCCATCGCACTGAGGCCACACCGGTAGCCGAGATCTTCGCTCATCAACCCGGCAAGCCCGTCGACGCTACCCAGGTGGCTGCCGCGGGCAGCGCTTTCGATGCCTGGCTGAATCGCCAGCTGGCCAGCGATGGCCCGGCGCAAGAGCTGCGTGACCGCCATGCGCTGTTCAGCAGCACCTACGAGTTCGCGCTGTGGGCCAAGGACGTGCGCCGCGCCAATGCCGGCGCCCGCCGCGCATTATCTACCGACCATGCCACCACCGCCCGTGAAGACGCCATTCTCGCGCGTCTGCATCAGCTCCCTGTCTACTCCGCCGTTCAGGCCCACTGAGATTTCCTGCAATGATTATCTCTCATGATGTTGTGATTGTCGGCTCGGGTGCGGCAGGGCTGTATTCGGCTTATTGGTCGAGCACCAAAGCCGACGTGGCAGTGATCAGCAAACTCTTCCCCACCCGTTCGCACACCGGTGCGGCGCAGGGCGGCATCGGCGCCGCGCTCGGCAATGAAGAAGAGGATCACCCTCTGTGGCACTGGTATGACACGGTCAAAGGCGGCGACTATCTCGGCGACCAAGACGCACAGAAAATCCTCACCTACGATGCGCCGCAGACCATCTACGAACTCGAGAAGATGGGCGTGCCGTTCTCGCGTACTAAAGAAGGCAAGATCGCCCAGCGCCCCTTTGGCGGCCACACACGTAACTTCGGCGAGCGTCCGGTACGCCGCGCGTGCTACGCCGCTGCGCGCACCGGCCACGCCATCCTGCACACGCTGTATGAGAACTGCGTCAAACAGAACGTCAATTTCTACAGCGAATTCCAGGTCGTCGACCTGATCATGACCGACGACAACAAGAAGTGCATCGGCGTCATCGCCTATGACTTGTTATCGGGCGAGACCCACACCGTGCATGCCAAGGTGGTGGTGGTCGCCACCGGTGGCGCCGGACGCAATTATGCCATCACCTCCAACTGCCAGGCCAACACCGGCGACGCCTTGGGCATCTTCCTGCGGCATGGCCTGCCTTTGGAAGATTTGGAATTCGTCCAGTTCCATCCCACCGGCTTGGCCGGCCTGGGTATCCTGGTCACTGAAGGCGCGCGGGGCGAAGGCGGCTACCTCACCAACAGCAACGGTGAGCGCTTCATGGAACGCTATGCGCCGACGGTAAAAGACCTGGCGCCACGCGACATGATCTCGCAGTGCATGTACAAGGAAGTTCTCGAAGGCCGCGGCATCAACAAGACCGGACGCATCTGCAACGAGGACTACGTCCTGCTGCATCTCGAACATATTCCCAAAGCCGAACTGCTTAAGAAGCTCGAAGAGATCGTTGACTTCGCCACCACATACCTCGGCATCAAGCCGTGGGAGCAGCCGGTACCGGTGATGCCGACCTGTCATTATTACATGGGTGGCATCCCTACCGACACTGATGGCCGCGTGCGCCGCAGCCACCTCGATGGTGACATCGTTGAGGGTCTCTACGCCGCCGGCGAATGCGCCTGCGTCTCGGTACACGGCGCCAACCGCCTGGGTACCAACTCGCTCCTCGACCTGGTGGTGTTCGGCCGTCGCGTCGGCCTGCATGTGGCAAAGAACGTCGACTCGATCAAGCTCGGCAAGCTGCCCGACGGTGCCGATCAGCCGATCGTCAAGAGCTTCGCCGCCCTGAAAGCCTCGACTGGCAAGGAACGCGGTGGCCTGCTGCGCAAAGAGCTGTCCGAGATCATGATGACCTATGTGGCCATCCGCCGCACCGTCGAAGGCATGACCAAGGCCCGCGATATGGTGCGGGCTTTACGCGTGCGTTATCAGGCCGGCATCGGCGTCGACGATAAGGGCATGATCTTCAACACCGACCTCATGGAAGCCGTCGAGTGCGGCTTCATGATCGACTACTCGCTGGCGCTCATCGAAGGCGCGCTGCTGCGTCGCGAAAGCCGTGGCGCACACTTGTACATGGATGGCGAATCGTTCGATGCGCCATCGCTGCCGCGTGATGACGCCAACTGGCTCAAGCATACCTTTGCCTATCTCAAGCCCGACGGCCAGGTCGAGCTGCAGTTCCGCAGCGTCTACCTGCTCAACGAGCATGCCGCCGATGGCTGGGATCCGGAGCTGATGGAAAAGATGAAACCTAAGGTTCGGAAGTACTGACATGGTCGCACCTCTTTTAACCAAAAAGACCTTCCGCATCCACCGCTACGATCCGGCCAAGGACAGCGTGCCGGTGGTCAAGGAATACGTCCTCGACTGCGACCCGATGGAGCGCGTGCTGACCGCCCTCAACCGTATCAAGTGGGAGACCGACGGCAGCCTGACCTATCGCCGCTCATGTGGCCACGCGGTGTGCGGCTCATGCGGCATGACCATCCAGGGCGCCTCCCGCCTGGCATGCAAAACCTTGGTCAAGGATATCGCTGGCGACATCATCGAGGTGGCGCCACTCAAGGGCTTCCCGGTGATCAAGGACCTGGTCGTCGATATGGCACAGTTCTATGGCAACCTGCGCGCCATTCAGCCGTACTTCATCAGTAAAGCGCCGAAGCCGGTACATGAGTTCCGCCAGTCGCCCGAGCAGTACGACCTCATCGACGATGCCACCAAGTGCATCCTCTGCGGCTGCTGCACCTCATCGTGCCCCAGCTACTGGAAAAATGATAGTTACCTGGGGCCAGCCGCGCTGCTCAAAGCCTGGCGCTTCATCGGCGACAGCCGTGACGATGCCAAGGCCGAGCGCATCGATGCAGTCAACGGCAGTGACGGGGTGTGGCGCTGTCACACCATCTTCAACTGCAAGGAAGCCTGCCCCAAGGATATCGATATCCCGGCCGCGCTCTCGCGTTTGAAGCGGGCCGTCATCGCTGGCGCGGTGACTTAAAGGCCCGCGAATGGATCTCGAAACCAGCATCGCGCTCGTTCTGCAGCAACGGGGTTACCAGGTGACGCCGGCAGTGGCGCGCGCTATCGATACCTTGATCGCGACGGTCGAAGATTCCTTCGATCGCCGTGGTCGCGATGTCGATGCCGAGGACGATGACGGGGATGCCGACAATCCCTCACCGACACGGATGATCGATTGCCCGCACTGCGGCGAGCGCCTGCCCATCGCCATGGATTTGACCAACGGTGAACAAGATGGCATCCAGGATTGCGAAGTGTGCTGCCGGCCGATCCGAGTGCGCTATGACGTAGATGATGGCCACGTCATCAACTTCCGCTTCGATCCGGCCTAGGAGTGTTGCAAATTAATAAGCTCAGCTGTCGAACGCCTAGGCCATGAGTCTGCGCCTCTGCGCATGGGATTGACTGGCAGTTGCTTGGTTAAAACGGGGTATAATTTGACAACGCCAGTCCTGCACATGGATATATTACACGTAAAGGTACGCATGAAAACCAACACAAAGATATATGGACTCGTCGCCATCGCCGCCGTCCTGGCTTACGTGACCTGCGGGCACATCCTGCAAACGAAACCCCTCGCCGCCAATGACTTGAAGGGCGCACCATCGACCATGGCCGGGTCATCGACTCCGTCGACGCCCCCTGCCGCTGTCGTGGCTGCCAGCCCGGGAGCGCTTGCAGCCACGCAACGGACGGAGGAAACCCTCAACGATCATAAAGCCAGCTTGAGCTCACCTACGGCGGCCCCCGCCACCGAACAGCACCTGCCGGACCAGACGAGTTCGACTTCGTTACAAAAGCCCCTCGACATTTCGGCTTTCGCCGCTGTTTTGGACAAGGAGCTTAAAGCCGCCCCCACCGAGCAGAGCCGTGAATCGCAGACGGCGTCTGGCGAATCTGCGCAACCGCAACAGATGGACAAGGCGTTTTGGATCCATAGTTTGCCAAAATCCAGCCCCAAGCCCAAGCCAGTAACTCAACCCAGCATTTCGACACCTGGGACCAACGGCTGAC
>JAYVTR010000254.1:0-7796 GCA_043788625.1 Planctomycetota bacterium | reverse complement strand
GCTACAGCAAAACCTAATAAACCGGAGTCGAAAAGCTCGCAGCTCGCAGCTCGCAGCTGGTCTCTCCTCTTTTCGTCTAGTCTCGTCTCTCACCCAAAGTCCCAATCCCTCATCCTACTTCCCCGCCTCAATCTCCGTCCCCAATGCCTTCAACGCCGCATCCGCCGAAATCTTGGCGTCCAATGCCGCCTTCTTCTGCTCCGGCGTCGCATTCGGGTTGTCGGCGATCGCCGCCAACTCTTTGGCCTTGTCGGTCAGAATCTTGGCATTGATTTCGGCTGGGGTATCCCGCCCCAAAGTGTTCCAGAAAGCATAGGTGCCATGCTGATCATGACTGCGCCATGCCAACCAACCTCCCACACCCAAGACGGTCAGCAATACCAAAAGCACCACCGTCATGCGGAAGCGCTGCTTGGCGACCTTGTCCTCAAATGGGTCTTCGAGTAGACGTTTAGAACCGATCGGCAGCTTCTTGGTGGCAGTGAGGGAAGTGCCCAGCGGTATATTGATTTTGACCCGGCCGTTGATGGCCCAGCCGTTGCCTTCAAGCAGCGGTCCGAGCGTGCGCTGCCGTAGCTTGAGAAGGGCGATGATCATCGACGGTCCGGAAATCGCCAACATGACGCCGAGAAACACCAGCGGGATCTTCCATACCGGCAGACCGAAGACGGTCGCGGCCAAGGCCGACAAGCCGCTGATCAAGGCGCTCGCGGCGATGCCGATCGCTGCCAGCATGCCGGTATCGATCTTGGGTTTTTCCACCGGCTTGCCGGCAGTGGTCGCCACGGCGGTGGCGGTCACATGCGCATTGGCCTTGTCCATTGCCGACTTGTCGGCGTCGCCAGCCATCTTCTCGGCGGTATCCGAGATCATCTTGCCGATCTTCTTGTACGGCGACCAGAAGGCCTGCTGGATCGAAATCGGATGATCGACGATCTTGGTGATGACGGCATCCCAGTCATGACCTTTGCGGTCGTAGAACAAACCGTTGCGGCCCACCATGAGGTAATCGCTGTCGCCTTGCGTGACGGCCGCCGCCACCGACATTTTTTCGATGATGCCCGGGCCGACCGCCCGGCTGCAGGTGATGTAGGCGATGTAGATCTTGCCGAGGTTGGCCAACACGCTGTGGGTGGCGATATCGTTGACTTGGATGCACAGATCACAGCTGCGTTGATCGAGATACAGCGTGCCCATGACGAAGATGGGCGGCGGGGGTGTGCGATCGTAGAAATCGGCAAAGTTGATGAAATTGCGGATCAGCAGAAACAGATCACGGTGGTAACGCGCCAGGCGATCGATGGCATCGATCGAAGCAACCTGGGGCGCCACCGCCAGATCTTCAGTGATCAGGCCTTGGATAGTGGCCTTGGCCGACGAGTTGAGAATCTCACGCACGCGCACGATGCCGATTTTCTCGGCCAACGGGCCCTTCTTGGCGGCGAACCACGTCTCGTAAGGTGCGATCTTGGCGACGATGGCGAGCCATTCATCTTCGCTGAGGGTCGTTTTTTCTGCGCCCAGGAGGGGGCCCACGACCAGGTTCTTGAACGTCGACAAGTGTTGCGACCAAGCGGGATTTACCGCCTCATCTAGGCGCAACGGCTTGCCGGGGGCCACCTGTTGGATGGGCAAGGACGACATCTCAGTAGTGGTGGCCGATAATTCCTTCAGCGCCAAAGCATCGTATTCGGTTTCAGCGCGATTGAGGTGGGCCATCGAACGCACATCGTATGCCGCCAGACGGCCACGCGTGAACCAGTCGATGATCTTGTTTTTGACCGCGGCGTAGGCCAGGAAAGCCGCCGGCGTGGCATCGCCCAGGGGCAGGACGCCGGCGCCCGGGCGCGAGGCTTCTTCACCGGTGGTCCACCACGCATTGAAGTCGTTCAGCTCAATGAAAAACGAATCGAGTCGGTCCTTGGTCACGCCCGGTTTGCCGCTGCGGTCGCTCACCGCGCCATAGGCGGCGATAATCTCGTCGATGACTTTTTTGGTGTCGTCGTCCTTGGCGCAGCCGGCCTGCACCACGCCATCGCCATTGAACACCGTCTCGGAAAAAATCTTTACCGTGTCGCTGGTGTCGGCGACCGAGATCGAGGTCGCAGTCGGCTTGCCGAGGTTGGTCAACACCTGTTTAGCCGATGCGAGCAGGCTTTGACCTTCGGGAGTCGCATCGTTGATCGCCGACAACGGTAGCTCGTCAATCGATTTCAGCAGCTGCGCCGGATCTTTCAGAGATGCACAGGCCCACTTGATGGCGGCCAGCAGTTCCGGTACGCGGACGCGTCCGTCTTTATCGTTATCGATGAGTTCGAGGGTTTTACTGTCGAATTCCAGGCCTTTTACCGGACACGACAGGGCCACCCACAATTTCTGGTCGAGCTCATGCAGATGCAGCAAATCGGCGGCAGTGGTGATCTGGACCTGATCCAGGCCACCGGCGCGGAAAAAAGTCCAGATGTGTTTCGCAGTCGCGGGCATGAAGAGGCTCCCAAGGGGGAGCGAAATACCCGGTGGCGACCGAGGATTCAAGCAGGGAAGTGCTTTTGCTCGTCGGCCTGCCACCGGGGCTTTTTTTTGTCCGAGTCGATTTACTTCTTGCCGACCAGCTTCTTGACTGAAGCGACGATGTCTTCAGCCCATACCAGATAGGCTTTTTCCATGCCCTTGGCCTGCGGCGAGATGGAAGCCGCGGCGCCGAGGCGCACCGGCGGCGCATCGAGGTAGTCGAAGGCGCGGGTGACGATCTGATCGGCGACTTCGGCGGTGAACGAACCGATCTTGACCGCCTGGCTGGCGATGACCACCTTGCCGGTCTTCTTGACGCTGGCGACCACCGTGTCGTAGTCGAACGGCACCAGGGTGCGCGCGTCGATGACTTCCAGCGAGATGCCTTCCTTAGCGAGGATTTCGGCGGCTTTTACCGCCTCATTGACGACATAGCTCCAGCCGACAAAGGTGCAGTCCTTGCCGGTGGTCTTCACCGCTGCGACACCGAAGGGGATCTCGTACTCGGTCTCGGGGACCACGCCCTTCATGGCGTAGAGCAGCTGACCTTCGACATAGAGCACCGGATTATCATCGCGGATGGCGGTCTTCAGCAGGCCCTTGGCGTCATAGGGATTCGACGGCACAGCAACTTTGATGCCCGGGGTGTGGCAGAAGATGGATTCGATCGACTGGCTGTGCTGGCCGCCATAGCCCTTGCCGCCGCCGGCACTGGCACGCACTACCAACGGCACCGTCCGCGAGCCGCCGGACATGTAATGCCACTTGGCCGCCTGATTGGAAATCTGATCAGAAGCCTGCAGGGCGAAGTCGAAGTACATCAACTCGACGATGGGGCGTAAGCCGGCCATAGCCGCGCCGACGGCCGTACCGCAGATGGCGGATTCGCTGATCGAGGCGTTGAACACTCTTTCGCGACCGAACATCTCCATCATGCCGGCGGTAACGAAAAACGCGCCGCCGTAGTCAGCGATGTCTTCGCCATAGGTGATCACGCGACGATCGCGCAGCATCTCTTCGACCAGGGCTTCGCGGATGGCGTCTTTGTAGGTGATCATGCCCTTATCGTCGCGCTTGGCGACGACAGCTGGCCCAATTGCCGAACCCTTGAACTCAGGCGGCACCGTCACCGACTTCGAGTCAGTGTAGAGGTAGTCGTAAAGGGCGGTCGCCGATGGATCCGGACTGAAAGCGGCACGTACCGCCTGCTCAGCGTTGCGGTCAAAGGCCGTCTGGTACATGCCGTCGATTTCGACCTGGGTGCACACGCCACAGTCGACCAACTGCTTGGCGTAGGTGATCAGCGGGTCGATGTCGCGCCACGCCTGCTCTTCTTCCTTACGTCGGTAAGCTTTGCGCGGGTCCGACAATGAGTGGCCGTAATAGCGGTAGGTGATCAGCTCTTTGAGCATGGCACCCGCACCCATGCGTGCATCGGCGACGGCCTTCTTGAAACAGCGGCGCACCGCCAGGATGTCCATGCCGTTGACGACTTCGGCGTGCATGGCGTTCTGCGAAAAGCCCCAGGCGCGGGCGGCCATATACGGCACGTCGCACAATTCGCCGTGGGTCTGGCCGGTCATCGCATACAGATTGTTGAGGAGGGCGTAGATTACCGGGATGCCGAACTGACGGCCCTGCAGACCATTCTTGAACTGCGGCATGGTCGCCATCTGCAGCGATTCAAGGGTGATGCCGTTAGAAAATGCGCCGTCACCGACGAAGCTGACCGCCACTTTGCCATCTTGCAGATAGCGTGAGGCATAGGCCGCACCGAGGGCGATCGGCGTACCGCCGCCGACGATGGCGTTGGCGCCCAGGTGGCCGCAGGAAAAGTCGGCGATGTGCATCGAGCCGCCGCGGCCCTTGCAATAGCCGTGTTCTTTGCCGAATAGCTCGGCGATGCAGCGGTAGACGTGATCCTTGAGCAGGAAGTCACGCAGCTCCTCATCATCCTTTGCGGTATGTTCGATGGTATAGTAGACGACGCGGGCATCCATCTGCGCGCGGTTCATGTGGAGGATGGCGGCAAAGCCCTTAGCCATCGAATCGCCGTGACCGCGATGGGTCGAGGTGATGTAGTCATCCCAGTTGAGCACCGAACAGGCGCCCACCGACGACGCCTCTTGACCGATCGATAAGTGGGTTGGGCCTTGGTACTCGTACTTGCCGGCGAGGGGCTCGTATGCACCCGAACGCAATTGGTAGATCATCTCTTCGAGCGCACGCACGGCGCACATCTGCACGTACAACGAAATCGCTTCGGCCTTATCGATGGTGCCCTCGGCCAGCTCCTGCTTGAGGGTGGCGGTGGTCTGGAAGACCGGGATGTCCTGGGCCTTCAGCACCGAAGGGGTGAAGACAGGCATGCAGTCGATCGACAAGACCATGAAGAGGCTCCGGAAACAGCGGTTGGCGGGTGCGAGAGCACACCATAAACCGTCAATTCATCGGCGTCAATACGCAATGAAAGAGTGATTACTGATTTATGCTGTGTTGTTTTGTCTTCATCGTCGGGGCTTAAAAGCGCCCGTCCGTGGCTTGCACCGGCTGCTCAGGAGCTGCTTTGGGTTCACCTAAGTTCATGGGCGTGGGTGTGAGTGGGGCAATGGCCGCTGCCGCTGGTAATACCAGCGGTGAAAAATTGAAGGGCACCGTGCAGCGTTCGCCACTGCCGACGAAGTGCAGGGTCAGGATCGCGTCATCGGGGGTGTCCTCGGGCAGGGGGCGGGTGACGGTCTCCTGCTCGTGGTCGGACGAGTCATTGTCGGCGTCCACCATCAATTCATCGCCATGCACGGTGGTCAGGCGCAGTCCGGAAAAACGCTCGGAGGCGGCGGTGTTGAATTCAATGTACAACAGGTGGTCGTCGCCGCGGATGACGGTGAATTCAGTACTTTTATCATCGGCTAAGCTGATGGGCTTGGCGATCCATTCGCTAAGCGGGGCCATCACCGCATCTTTCACCTGACGATGGGCCAGGCGCAGGGTACAGGTGCCGCTGAAGTCGCGCAGGCCAGAAAATGGGGCCTGTGGAGCGAGCAGGTGCACCTCGACGAAGCTGGTGGGCTGCATGTTGAGGGTTGGGGACGCGTTGTTGGTGTTACGCGGCGCATGTGGCAGATGTAGGTCGACTCCCGCCGCATCGTGCACCGCGATAAGGTGTACCTGCGGCTGGCCGACGATGCAAAAGCCGAGCGGTGGCGTCACTTCCAAGGTCGCAGTGAGGGACCCTGCCGTCCACGTTAAGTCAGCGCCATGTCCCTGCCATTGCTGGTTCACGATGGCCGAGTCGATGGAAATGATCGGCTGTGGTGTGTCGGCGGACCATGCCAACGGTGCTGTTAGGAGGAAACCAACGACAAGCAGGGTGGAGATAATCGGCGGCGTGATCAGGCGCATAGCCGTATGGTGTGCCTGTCTTTGGCACGTCCATCGCGTTCAGGTGGTTTGGGGGATCTCATGGCCAATGTTCTCACCACCAGTTTGTCGGGCATGCTCGGCTACCAAATGATGCTCGACGTCACCGCGAATAATATCGCCAATGCCGAGACCAGCGGATTCAAGTCGGGCCGTGTGGATTTTTCCGATCAATTTTACAACCAGATCCAATCTCCAGTGCCGGCGAGCGGCACCACCGGTGGCATCAACCCATCGCAAGCCGGCAATGGCGTACAGGTGGCCTCGGTGGCGGTGCAATTCACGCAAGGACCGATTCAACCCACCGGTCGCGACCTCGATCTTGCCATCAGCGGTAATGGTTTCTTCACCCTCCGTGACGCAGGTGGCTCGACGTTCTACTCGCGTGTCGGTAGTTTTGCCTTCGATGGCGGCTCGCCGCGTGAAATGGTCGACGTCGGTACCGGCTACAAAGTCCTCAATACCGCTGGCGGCACCATTTCACCGGTGGACACCGTGGCGCCGGTAGCGACCACCAGCTTGACCCTGAGCGGCAACCTGCCGCCAACCGCCATCACGCCCTTGACTGGCAGCCGTCTCAATTCCTTGTTCGCCTTGAAGGCCACCGACGGCAGCACGGTCACCGGCGCGACGCTGTTATCAGCAACCACTTTTGCCAATGCTCCGCAAGCGGCGGCGCTGCCGGTCAATTTTTTCGGCACTGCCCCCGATGGCCAGCCGTTTTCCGGACAATTCAACCTGCCCGCCAATGCCACCGTGCAACAACTGGTAACGGCCGTGAACACGGCTTTGGTTCGCCCGAGCGGACTCACCACCGAGCAGATCGCTACCGCGACTTTGGATCAAGGACGTATTTCGATCAACGGCAGCGTGGCAGGCAGCCAGATGAGCCTGTTCATGGGTGAACAACCGCCACCGACCTTGGCGACACCGTTACCGGCGTCCCTGACGCAAGCCAACACCTGGCAATACGGCGCCGGCACCGACACCCTCGCCTGGAGCCGCCTGCGTTTCACGCCTGAGTCGGTATCCGCTCCGCTATCGCTCTACACTGCGGATGGCACACAACACAACCTTGATGCGCGGTGGTTTAATACCTCGACGGTGACCACCGGCACCGGTTTGCCCAGCGACAATCAGCGCCAGTGGGATCTGATCGTCGATGATCCACAGAACGGGACACTCGTTCCCGGCAGTGATTCATTGCGCGGATTGACCTTCAATAGCGATGGCACCCAGCTGAAACCGCCGGTCGGTACTTTGGTTACCAATTGGACTGTTGGCGGGGCATCGACGGTTGCCTTTGATGCCACCGCCCTGCGTGGCTTCCAAAGCGATGCGGTCGCCGATTCAGCTGATCTCACCGGCTCAACCGCGGGTACCCTGCAGACCATGTCGGTGAACCAGTTCGGCATTCTCGTCGGCTCCTACAGCAACAATAAGAGCATTGCCATGTCGACACCCGACCATCAGTTGGGCTTAGCGACGTTCAGTAACACCGCCGGGCTGCTATCCGATGGTCAGAATCTATGGAGTCCTACGGCGAACTCAGGTGATCCGACGCTGGTCACAGCGGGCGCGGCAGCCACCAATATAATCACCGCCGGCGCTCTTGAAGGTTCGAATGTCGATATGACCAATCAGTTCACCAATCTGATTACCGCCCAACGCGGCTTCCAGGCCAACAGCAAGGCCTTCCAGACTGGCGATCAGATGCTCACCGAAGCCTTCAGTTTGTTCCGCTAAAACGGCGATAGCCGGGCATCTGCGGCGTTGCCGGAATCCTCACATGGCGCCTGCCATGCTTCGTCATCCGGCGCCTGGCATCTGCGCGGCTCTCGCCGTTTTAGCTTGGTCTGGTACTT
>JAYVTR010000253.1:0-4281 GCA_043788625.1 Planctomycetota bacterium | reverse complement strand
TGAAGAACAGAGCTCCATGGACAAGAGCGAGACCTACCATTCGCTGTTCCTCACCAAATCAGGACAGAACCTGGAACTGCCCAATCATATCTCGGTATTTTCGGGTGTCCGCAAAGCCGACGGCATCGAAACACCGATCTATCGCTATAAGATCCAACTCGATCGCCGCCTTTTTGGCGGCCAAGATCCCAGCCCCGGTAATTGGACGCAGACCGCCTATGTCAATGTCGACGTCAACGCCTCGTCAGTAAACAACGCTCAATCGAATCTGCTGATTGCCATCTTCATGGGTGTGGTGCTGTCGATCGCGATTGTCATCGGTGTCGCCAATTGGTTGGCGGGCAACATTACTCATCCGCTCGAATTGCTGATGCGCGACATGAAGGCGGTGGCAAAAGGCCATCTTGATCACGAAACCAATCCGCACTCAACCGATGAGATCGGCGTTTTAGCCAATGAGTTCAATCGGATGACGCACAATCTGAAGGCAGCGCAGTCAGCGCTCGTCGAACAGGAAAAAGCCGAATACGAACTGTCCCTGGCGCGTGAAGTGCAGCGTCAGTTGCTGCCGGCTCATTCGCCTGAAATCCCGGGTTATCAATGTGCCTCGTACTACCTGGGGGCGAAAGCGGTTTCCGGTGACTATTTTGACTTCATCGATCTCGGCAACGGCCTGTGGGGCTTCATCATTGCTGACGTTTCGGGCAAGGGCATTCCCGGCTCGATGGTAATGGCAGTCACCCGCACCATCGTGCGCCTGACAGCCATGAATAATGGCGACCGCGCCCATGAAACGCTCAAGACCACCAACCGTCTGATCGCCAAGCAGATCAAGCGCGGCATGTTCGTGACCTCGTTCTACGCCGTGCTCGACAGCCACAGCGGCCAGCTGACCTATGCCTGCGCCGGGCACAACCCGATGATCATTTATCGTGGCGCCAAACGCAGCTATGAGCTGGCCGCAGGCAAGGGTATCGCGCTTGGCTTTAACGACGGTCCGATTTTCGACAAGACCATCGAATTGCATCAGACCGTGCTCAATCGCGGCGATGGCATTGTCTTGTACACTGACGGCTTCCCCGAAGCCATGAACATAAGGAACGAAGAGTTCGGTGACGAAGAATTTTATGCCTTGGTGCCAAAATACGGCCAAGGCGATGTACAGATCCTGATCAACGGCTTGGTCGGTGAAATCGCTAAACACCGCGGTGATGCCGAGCAGTCCGACGACTTGACGCTTCTCACAGTGCGCAGGATCTAATTTAACCCATGGTCCATCACCAAGATTTGGTTATCACCAATGACCTGGCCACCCTCGCGCAAGTGCGTGATTTGGTGGCCATTTCAGTCAAGCGCGGCGGCTTCCCCTCGCAGTACCTCAATCGCCTGCAGATCGCCGTCGACGAAGCTGTCACTAACATCGTTGAGCATGGCTATGAGGGTAAGCCGCGTGGCGCGGCGCACATCCAAATCAGTGCCAGTGTCAGCCCGGATGAATTCCGCATCGCTATCATCGATCAAGGCACCGCTTTTGACCCTAGCACCATGGGTGATGTCGACATCGATACCCACGTCGCCAACGGCCGGGCCGGCGGACTCGGTGTGTTCTTGATGCGCAAGATCATGGACGTGGTCGACTACCATTATGAAACTGGCAAACGCAATCGCCTGCTGCTGGTCAAATACCGTGGCAGCGGCACGACCACCATTACCGCGCCCTAATACAGCCATCCACTTTCAACCATCCATTTTCACCGTCCACTTCCAACCCAACGACCACATGACCAAGCTTGCCCAGCGCGTTTCGCGCATCGACTCCAGTGGTATCCGCAAAATCTTCGACCTCGCGCGTTCGCTGAAAGACCCCATCAATCTCTCGATCGGTCAGCCAGATTTTGATGTCGCTCCGCAGGTCAAGGCCGCCGCCATCGACGCCATCAATGCCGGTCGCAATACCTATACCCAGACCCAGGGCATTCCCGAACTACGCGCGCAAGTCGCCCAAGACGAACTGAGCTTCACCGGCCGCATCTATGGCGCTGATCAAGTGTTGATCACCAGCGGCGTCAGCGGCGGTTTGTTTCTGGCCCTATTGGCGATGGTCGAAGAAGGTGATGAAGTCATTATTCCCGACCCGTATTTCGTCATGTATAAACACTTGGTGAACCTCTTCGGTGGCACCCCGGTATACCTGGATACCTACGATACAGGGTTCGGCATCGATCCACAGATGCTCGAGAAGCTCATCACCCCTAAAACCCGCATTCTGTTGCTCAATAGTCCTGCCAATCCCACCGGCCGCATTTTGCCCAAAGAACAGCTGATCGGCATCGCCAACGTTTGTCGCAAGCACGGCATCACGGTCATCTCAGATGAGATCTACCGTGGCTTTTCCTATGTGCCGATGACCTCGATCGCCGAACTGTACGAACAGACCCTGGTACTGGTCGGACACTCGAAATCGTTCGGCATGACCGGCTGGCGCCTGGGCTATGCCTGCGGCCCTAGCGACATCGTCCAGGCCATGACCAAGGTCCAACAATACAGCTTCGTCTGCGCCCCCTCAGTGACGCAATACGCTGCTCTGGCCTGTCCGCAGGTCGATCTCTCGGCCAATATCGAAGCTTATCGTCGCAAGCGCGATCTCATGACCGGTATCCTCAGCCAAGAATTCGCCTTCGGCGCCCCCGATGGAGCTTTCTATCTGTGGGCCCAGGCCCCTGCCGGCCACAGCGGCGATTCGTTCGTGCAACTCGCCATTCAGCACAACTGCATGATCATTCCCGGCAGCGTATTCAGCGAACGGGCGACACATTTCCGCATTTGCTACACGGTGCCCGATGCCCGCCTGCAACAAGGCGCCGAGCTGCTCTGCCGTCTGGCAAAACTATAGAAGAAAAGCACCCGCAGCTGACTGCGGATGGCTTCGAGAGTGGCGCTAAACGATTCAGATTTTAGCCGCGAAGTCCGGTACGCGAGCCGACATCTGGGTGAAGTCGAGGTACTTGTAGATCGACTTCTCGAACGGACTGACGCACTTGTTCATATACTCACGGTACTCATCGGCAGTGGGGAAACGACCGAGGATCGAAATCACTCCCGCCAACTCGGCTGAGCCGAGATAGCACTGCGCATCACGGCCCATGCGGTTGTCAAAGTTGCGGGTCGAGGTCGAGAATATCACCGCGTTTGGCCGCACGCGGGCCTGGTTGCCCATGCATAACGAACAGCCGGGAATCTCGCGGCGGGCGCCGATCTTGCCGAACATGCCGTAGTGACCCTCTTGGTTGAGGACGGCCTCGTCCATGCGCGTCGGTGGGCTGATCCACGTCACCGTGTTGAGGTATTCGACCTTGCTGTGCTTGTAGACGTTGGCCAGGGCACGGAAGTGGCCGATGTTGGTCATGCACGAGCCGACGAACACTTCATCGACCTTGGCGCCGCCTGGCTGAGTCGCCACTTCGGTAAGGGTTTTGATCTTGTCCGGGTCATTAGGACAGGCGACCAGGGGCTCGACGATCGCATTCATGTCGACCACGAAGACCTTGGCATAGCGCTTATCGGCGGCGTCATTGACGCTGCCGATCACCTGGCCGAGGCCGTTCTTCACCGGCTGGCTATTGGTCAGTTCCAAGCCGACATCGGCGCGCAACAGATTCGGATTGGACAACCACGCCTGCATGGCGTCGATGCGCTTTTGCAAGGTCACCGGATGGCCATAGCCGTCGGCAATCATCGCCGTCAACAGAGCGATGTTCGAACACAGGTAAGCCGCCACCGATTTCTCGCTGAGGTTCACCGTGCACGCCGCCGCCGAGCGCTCGGCGCTGGCATCCGACAGCTCGAACGCCTGCTCGGCGGTGAGATCTTCGAGGCCTTCTATTTCCAGCACGCGGCCATTGTAGACGTTCTTCTTGCCCTTCTTTTCCAGAGTCAAATCACCGGACTGCAAGGCGATCCACGGAATCGCATTGACTAGGTCGCGCAGAGTTACGCCTGGCTGCAGCTTGCCGGTGAAACGCACCAGGACCGATTCAGGCATATCCAAAGGCATGTAACCGATGGCGGCAGCAAAGGCCACCAGCCCCGAACCACCGGGGAAGCTGATGCCGATGGGGAAGCGGGTGTGCGAATCGCCGCCGGTGCCGACCGTATCGGGCAGGCACATGCGGTTGAGCCACGAGTGGATGATGCCGTCACCCGGACGCAGGCTGACACCATTGCGTTCGACGATGAACTCGGGCAGCCAACGGTGCATCGAGGCGTCTTTGGCAGTCGGAT
>JAYVTR010000252.1:0-31778 GCA_043788625.1 Planctomycetota bacterium | reverse complement strand
ATAAGCAGCCCTACCAGTTATGGGCGGTGGGCATGGGCAATCCGCACGCGGTGATCTTTGTCGAAGATCCGGACACCTTTCTGGTGGCCAAGGTCGGCTCGGCGTTGGAGCGTCACGCAAAATTCCCTCGTCGCACCAATGTCGAGTTCGTCGCCCGGTTGGCCGATGAAGCCGGCCTTCCCGTGTTGAGACAGCGTACATGGGAGCGTGGCGCTGGTGAAACCCAGGCCTGTGGTACCGGCGCATGTGCGGTGACGGTGGCAGCGATCTTGGCCGGCATCATTCCCGGTCGTGAAGCCACCGTGCGCCTGAATGGTGGTGACCTGCGCATCGCCTGGCCACGCGATGACGCAGCGGTACGTATGACCGGGCCAGCAGTTACAGTTTTTGTCGGCATCTGGAAATGAGCTGCAGCGGATATTACCAGCGGCAGGCTATTAAATTATTAATAAATTAGTGCGATGAGCAATCCTCGTAGAGCAGTAGTGGCAGGGTGATCGATGGGCAGCCTACCGTCGCCAGACACCGTCTCTGTCCGGGGAATCGATACGCTTGCCCACCCGGGGTTTCTGACGTACAGCTTACTTTGCATGTCTGCCGTTCCTCCAGCCCGTGAGCCCCGTCCAGTAAAAACGGAGGCGCCGTCTCTATTCGCCCCGCACCAGCGCTTCGGTGGCTATGAGATCGTTGAGCTCATTGGCAGGGGGGGCATGGGTGAGGTTTACCGGGCGCGTCAATTGAGCATGGATCGCGAAGTCGCACTGAAAATCCTGTCACCGCGCCTGGCTCACAAAGATCCATCATTCGCGCAGCGTTTTGTCGATGAAGCGCGTGCCGCCGGGCGCCTCAATCATGCCAATGTCGTACACGTGCATGACGTCAGCACGGCGACCTTGGACGATGGCAGTGCGGTGCACTTTTTCTCGATGGAATTCATCGACGGCGAATCGGTTCAAGACCTATTGAATCGTGAAAAGCGTCTGACGCCGGCGCAAATCGCACCGATCATGGTCGGTGTGGCGCAGGCGTTGTCGTTTGCCGCCAAGGTCGGCATCGTGCATCGCGACATCAAGCCCGATAACATCATGATCACCAAAAGCGGTTTGGTGAAGGTGGCGGATCTCGGGCTGGCGATTCAAAGTCAAAACGGCGACGACCACCAGCCCGAACGCGACGAGCACGGCCGCGCCAAGGTCATGGGCACGCCCTTGTACCTATCGCCAGAACAAGCGCGGGCACAGCCGGTAGATCATCGTTCTGACCAATATTCTCTGGGCGCCACGCTATTTCATCTGCTGACCGGCGATGCGCCGTATCGCGGACCCGACGCCAAGAGCATCCTCAAGGCGCATGTCGTCGAACCGGTGCCCGAGGTGCTTGAACGCTGCCCCGATGCTGATCCGGCATGGGCCGAATTGGCAGAGCGCTTGTTGCAGAAGCGACCTGAAGACCGCTTTGCCCATGCCGATGACCTGGTCGAGGCAGTTGAAGCCGCCAGCCGCGGTATGACCTTGACCCAACTCGAACGGCATAAGCGCGGCTTTGAAATGCCGACATGGAGTTGGTACGTCATCGGTGGCGGCGTGCTGTGCTTGGCTTTTATCATGCTCATGGCGCGAGGCAGCGCCTTACCGGTAGCGGCACCAGCGGTGCCGGCGTCAGCGCCAGCTCCTGCGCCCGTGACGCAGCCAGCGTTACCAGCACCGGTCGCGCCGTTGGCGGCTTTCCAGCAAGCCTTGGTCGAGGCCCGGCTTAAAGATGCGCAAGACTTGCTCGCTGCCGCCGACCCCGCGGTTCCGGCAACGGTCACTGCCGGTAAGCGGCTAGAGGCCGCCCTGGTCGAAGCGCGCAAAGCTTTCGGCATGCGCATTGCCAATGCCAAGCTTGGCGAACTCGAGGGGGTCGTCAGCGATATCACCGCCAAGCCATTGCCGGACGCTGATCAGAGCTGGGTGCGCGGCGCCATCGAAGCCCGACGCAAGGCGTTGACGCCGGTGGTCAAAAACGACAGCGATCATTGGAAAGATCTCGCACGGCAGCTTGATAAGCTGCGCGCCACACTGAGCTATGACGGAATCAAAGGCGTGGTCACCCAAGCCGCCGCCACTTTTGATGACGCCAAGGCCAAGGCCCAGGTGCAAAAATTGGCCGAGCTCGGGGAGTTGGCACAAAAAGGCGAAGGGGCTTTACGCGCCTACATCGGTGCAGCCCAGCCGCACACGACGGTGGTGATCAATGACGCGACGACTGACGTGCTGCTCAATCGCCTGTCGCGGACGGAGGTCTTCTTCATTGTGCAGACGGCCGGCGCACCGGGAGCCGAACAGAAGGTTGCGCGTACGCATTTGGGCATGCCGTGGGTTGAGTTGCTCGACGAGGCCATGAAAGATCAAGGCGTCGAAAATAGCGCCCAAGTCAAGGCCGCTTGCCTGTGGATGTGGGCGTTGCCCGAAGCCACCGCCGCGATTGCCGCCATTAGCGACACGCCTTTGGCCAAGGCGCTGAATGAGCTGGAAAGAAGCCGCAAATAGGCGGACGATCTATTTTTTCTGCGGCACCGGATCCCAGCCGCTGCCGCCCCACGGATGGCAGCGGCACAGGCGCTTGCCGCCGAGCCACAGGCCGTGCAACGAGCCGTGCGTGCGGATGGCCTCAAGGGCATAGTCGCTGCACGTTGGTAGATAACGGCACGCCGGCGGCAGCAGTGGCGAAATAAAGCGCTGATAGCCGCGAATCAGACTGATGAGGCGCCTTTCCATAATTATCTCCGTCGCCCGCCACGTTGCGCCGGCTGGGCCGAAGTGGTTAAAGCCTTGGTTGCTAGGGCGGCGACCTCGGTCAGCAGCTTGGCCCGGCAATCGGTCGGCGGATTGCTACGGAACAACACCACGCAGTCATGCCCGACCAGCAGCTCCTTGAGTTGGGTTCGGAATAATTCGCGCAGCCAGCGTTTCAGCTGATGTCGCCGAACTGCGGTTTTTACCGCTTTAGCCCCGATCATAACACCCAGACGCCCAGGTTGGGGTGCGCCGGTCCCACTTTGTCGTGGGCGTGGAGTGAGCAGGACAACGGTGTGCTTCCCGGCCGCCTTTTGTTGACGATGGAACACCCGCCCATAGTCCCGATTGCTGTGCAAGCGGTGCTCAGGGCCAAACGTACAATCGCTCACCGGGTTGTGTTCAGATATCACGACACTACACCTATCGCTGATCGCGGGTCACGGAAGCTGAACGGAGTCACCATGCCTGAGGCGGAACAAGTCGCCATGTTGCTCGGAACTGCAGGCATGGCCGAGGGTGAAGCCTACGTCCTTGCCGAGGGCGTGGAAATTGTCATCGGTCGCAGTCGATCATGCCCGGTGAGCATGCGTCGAGCCGCCAACTATCTTCGTTCATCGGCGGCAGTACGCGACAACGATCACGACTTCAACACCGTCAGTCGTCGACACGTGCGTTTGTTTGTCGCGGCTGGCAAGGTGGATATTGAAGACCTATCGTCAAATGGCACCTATGTCGGTGGTGAAGTGTTGACCGGTCGTATCACCGTTGATCTGACACTGGGCCCGTGCTCCGTGCGTCTGGGCACTCGCGAACGCTTCGATATCCAACTGGTATCCAAAGATGATCCGCGCATTGCTGGCAAAGAGCCAGTGCAGTCCGAACGCGCGGGCACGGACGACTGATCCTTTAGAGCGGTCCAAGCACCTGGTCCAAACACCTCGTCCAAGCACCTGGACCAAGCATCTGGTTCCAACATCAGCCTCAAACAAAAGCGGACTTTTGACGTAACGACAAGTGAGGGCCACCACCATGCGTCTGATCCTTCTTTATGGCATTTTGGCGACAGCTCTGTGCTTGTCGTTAGTAGGGGGCCCGGTTAGCTGTGCGTGGGCCGCTGATCTGCCAAACGCCGCACCCCATCCGGAGTTGACCGTGCCCGACATCCTGAAATTAAGTGACGCTGATTGGAAAAAGCGCCTTACTCCAGAACAATACCGCGTGTTACGGCGGCAGGGCACCGAGCCGGCTTTTTGCGGTGGCTATACCGCCAGTAAAGAGCACGGCGTTGGAGTATATGTCTGTGTCGGTTGTGGTTCGCAACTCTTTACCAGCGATACAAAATTTGATTCTGGCAGTGGTTGGCCAAGCTTCTTCCAGCCGTTATCGGGACGAGTCACCGAAGTAGTAGACACCAGTCATGGCATGGAACGCACCGAAGTCACCTGTGCCCATTGTCACGGACACCTCGGCCACGTCTTCAAAGACGGACCACCACCAACGCAGCTGCGCTATTGCATCAACGCTGTGGTTCTGGAATTCAGGCCGGCCTTACCAACCAAGCCATAACCAAACGCTAAAAGCCGACTGTTCCTTGCGGGGCCGCGCAAGCCGTATTCACTAGCGCCCCATGTCCATCGATACGATTTCTGATCCCGCCGGCGAATCCCAAGCGCTGACGCCAAGCCAGCCCAGTGCGGAATTGGCTTCGACTCTCGTGCAGGAAAAAGTGCAAGAAAAAGAGTTGGAAAAAGAGTCGCAAGCGGTCACGGAAGTCGTCGTGCCGCACGCCGAGCTTGTCGGTCGTTATACCCGCGCCGAACTACAGGCGATGGTTGGCAAGCGCGGCCGCAAACCGCTAGAATTCCATCAGCTGTTTCCGCCGACGGGTGCCGCTTTGCTCAGCAAGCCGGGCAAGCCACGCGTGAAAGCCATGCCGGCGGTCAGCAGCGTCATCATCGGCGAACACACCATTGATGAACTGTTGGCCATGATCGGGACTACCGGCCGTAAACCGGTGGCCTTTGGGATCCTGCAAAAAGCGGCGCAGGTCTTCGTCGATAGCGGAGCGGTTGAACGAGAGAAGGCACCGCTTGATCCACTGCTCGTCAGTTTTGCCGCCGCCCCCAAGGCGGTGCGTGAAGCCATCACGGCTTTGCTGGCAGCGACCGGCAAGTAATTCACGGTTGGCACTTTACCGCCCTTGGCACTTTACCGCCCTTGGCAATTAATTGCCAAGGATTGACATCTGGGGCTCTCGCGTTCGTCGTCCCGGTACGGCATGGTTGGGTGGTCAGGCCACATCCATTCCCCCCGGCCAGACACGGAGGCAACCATGTCGATTCCATCCATCCTGCGGGCGCAACGGCGCTACGCATTCACGCTCATCGAACTATTGGTGGTCATCTCCATCATCGCCATCCTTGCCGGGATGTTATTTCCCGCCATCGGCATGGTCATCGAAAGCGCGCGGCGTGCGAGCTGCGCAAATAATCAGAAACAGATCACATTGGCGATGCATGTGTATCGCAACGACAATGATGGCCTGTGGCCGGTGCGGCCAACTGCGCAAAACGGCGCTTATGCAGCCAATGCCGAATCGGCCTTCACCGCCGTCGGCAGCCTTGAATTCCTGGCTGTGGTCACCGGTGGCGATCTGGGCCCCAACACTTTCAAATGCGGCTCCAACAGCGCGGTAAAACCGGCCAGCCCCGCCGCCACCACGCTGGGCTACAATACCGGCACCGGGGTCTGGGAGGCGTCGCTAGCGACCAGCGCCTATGCCTATGATCTGCGCTTGCCGTCGAACGCCGCCAGCATCCGCGTGGTGATGGCTGATCGACCCAAGGCCAATACCACAGCGGATGCTACCAGCCATCGCGGGGCAGTGGCAGTAGTCGCCTTTGCCGATGGCCACACGGGAGTGCTCAACCGCACCAGCGGCGGCACCGTCACCGGTACGGCCACCGACTGCATCACCAGCGGTACGCTCACCGTGGCGCCGTTCGTGAATCGTGATGCCATCGATGACAACATCTATGACCCCAACGGCGATGGATGGTCGGCGGTGGTCGGCGAGCAATATGCTACCGGCTCGACCAGCCGGGCTTATGTCCGCTAATTACTAGGAAAGCTTCGCTGGTTGAGCTGCGTCATGAACGGTATGAAAAACTACCTTTTACTGTTCCTGCCAGCGGCTCTGCCGCTGGCAGGAACCTTGATGGCGGCCGACGTTCCAGTGGTGGCCCCCCCCGTCACTACGGCACCTCAGAGCATGGCGCCGGGATTTCTCGGCATCCAGCTCGACGAAGTCGATGGTGCCTTGGCCTATCACCTCGGCCTGGCCAATGATCTGGGGATCATGGTCGCTGGCATCGCCTCTGGCGGTGCCGGTGAAGCCATGGGCCTGAAGCCATTTGATGTCATCGTAGCGGCTGATGATGCACCAATTTATACGCCGCGGGCCTTGGGTGAGCTGGTCAAGGCCAAGCACGCCGGTGATGGTCTGCGACTGACGGTGCGTCGCGGCGCCACCTCAGTGGTGTTGAGTGGTAAGCTGGCGGCACGTCCGGCGGAAATGCCGGCACCTGAAGGCCATCGTTTCCACCGCCCTCTGCCGGGTCCCGGTCCGGTCACCGGCGCCAATGGCCAACGTCGTGGGACCATGCTGCAGCCGGACGGCTCGACCATGGAATGGAGCATTGATGAGTCGCCTGAGCCGCCGGCACCGGCACCGCCCCTCGTCACCCCGTAAAAGTAGGAGATAGGCTCCTAGCGTTACGGGTTGTGTGGTTATCCTCTTTGCGCAACCATGAACCCGCCACTTCTTGTTTCACAGGTTGCTTCAGAAGTTGCTCCACAGCTTGCCCCAGAGATCGCTCGCCTAGCAACCATGCGTGGATTTCTCGCCCTCGCCTTGCCCTTGGCGGCGGGCATGGGGGTGGGTTGGGTGATGCAGTTCACCAATCGTCTCTTCTTGTCGTGGTACAGTCCTGACGCCTTGGCCGCCAGTTTGCCGGCGGGGATGATGATCTATATGCTACAGGCGCTGTTCATCGCCAGTGCCAGCTATGTCGGAGCCTTTTCGGCGCAGCATGCCGGGGCGCATGAGCCGGAAGAAGCTGGGGCCATGGCGTGGCCGATGCTGTGGTTGAGCCTTACGGCCGGCTTGCTGTCAGTGGCTCTGATTCCGTTGCGGCACACGATTTTTTCGGTCTTCGAAACCGACCCATCAGTGCACAACGACATGACGGCTCTGGGTGCGTGGTATCTGGCGGAAACCCTGCCATCGGTGGTATTGGCGGGCATCAGCGCCTGGTTTGGTGGCCTCGGGCGTACGAAGCTGGTCCTGATCATCAGCGGTGGCGTGTGCGGGTTGTCGGTGGTGCTCAATCGCTGGCTGATTTTCGGCGGTGCCGGAGTGCCGGCTATGGGCATCCATGGTGCGGGTTTGGCGACGCTGTTGGCAACGGTGGTGGGCAGCGGCGTGGCTTTGTTTTTTTTCTTCGGTCCGCAAACACGTCGGCAATTTGGCACCTGGAGGCAACGCAATGCCAGCATCGCCCGCATGTGGCGCTTTGCTCGCGCCGCGGTCCCACGTGGTGGCACCGATGCTTTAGAAATGGTGGCGTTTGTAATCTTCACGGCGGCCATTGCCCATCTCGGCAGCGACGCCTTAGCGGCCAACAACTTGGTGCTGTCGCTCTACCTCGTGACGGTCGTGCCGCTGATCGGTTTCGGTCAGGGCGTGACCATTGGCGTCGGCCAAGCTTTGGGCGCTGGGCGCATCGACATCGCTCGTTTGGTGACACGTAACTGCGCGATTTTGATGTGTTCGATTCTGCTAGCGGCGAGCCTGCTCTTTATCTTGGCTCCGCGCTGGTTGATGTCGCCGTACATCGCCATCGACGCCGCCGATCCAGTCGTCAGCGCCGAGCGGTGGCAGCGTATCGTCACCCTTGCAATGCCTTTGATGTGGATCTGCGCCACCATGTTCATCGGTGACGGATTGCAGATCGTCTTCCGGTTTGCCGTGCAAGGCGCCGGCGACACGCGCTGGCCGCTGATTGCGCTTACCACCGCATCATTCGTCATCCTGGGTGCGCCGACCATCGCCTTGTCATGGTGGGTTCCGGCCGCGACGTGGGCCGCCTGGGGCATGACCTCGCTCACCGGCTGTTGGCTGGCCTTTGCTGTCTACCTATGGTTCATCGCCGCCTTAATGGCCTGGCGCTATTACCGCGGACCATGGGCAACCATGTCCCTGCGCCACACCTCATAACGGATAAAAAACGACAACGGCGCCTACGCCAGCGCCGCAGGCCATGCATGTAGTTCCTAATTAAAAACGGCGAGAGCCGCGCATATACCAGGCGCCGAAGGCCGCCGCATGGCCTGCATGTAGTTTCCTGATTAAAAACGGCGAGAGCCGCGCATATGCCAGGCGCCGAAGGCCGACGCATGGCCTGCCATGCTAGGTCTTCGGCAACGCCGCAGATGCACGGCTCCCGCCGTTTTTAATGGGATTCGGCGTCGCCTTGGGCAACCATGACTACTTGGCCATCGAGCAAACGCACCACTGTGCGGCCCGACCATGGCTCAACCTGTTCCTGGCGCACCAGCGTGCCGGCCGGCAACGAGCGCAGCGGGGCGCCAGTTGAGTCGAGGGCCTGGGTGTCATGGACCACGGCAGCCCATGGGACCTCCGCATCACGCAAGACGGCGAATACCCCCGGTGCCGCCAACAGCGCCACGCCAGCGCCGGCGATGAAGACGCCTTTTTTTTGCCAGCGGAAGGCGCCATAACCGATCAGGCTGCCGGCGACGGCGAATAGGACCACGCCGGCCCAGCCGGTGCCGGGAATGCCAAAGGGGCCAGCACGTTCGACCCAGGTGACTGGTAAGGCCACATCCAGGGCACGCAGCGCGTCGCGTGGCGCGGCAGCGGCTGGATTGCGCACATGGGCGGCGACCAGGCATGACACGGCTTGCCCTTTGTCGCCGGCGGCGGCGGCGGCCAGGCCGGCATCATACCACGCATCCCAGCGGTCGGTGGTGCGGGCCCGGCCCAGCAGCAGATCCAGCGATTCCGCCGGCCGGCCTTGACTCCACGGACCATACAGGTCAGTCGGAACGCTGCGCTCGCCGGTATCGGTGCCAGCGGCTAGGAAAACGCTGCTCAGGCAGCACAAGGCTATGGACAGCACGCAGGTCTTAACGGTCATGGCAAGAGCTCCAATTCACGCATCCATTGAGTCGGGTCGGAAAAACCCTGACCACCAAAACGTGCCCGATCGATGGACTCTTCGAGAGCCTTGGCCGCAGCCTTTTGGGCGTCTGTCGTCAGGGATGGGCGCAACGAGGCAAGCGCATTCGCCGCCGCTCCCAGGTCGCCGATCGTAAGTGCTTGCGACAGCGCCTTTCCCCGGTGCGCCGCCGGGCGTCGGGCAAGGATCAGGCGCAGGATGGCCAATAAGCCGCCAGCCACCAGACAAGCCGTACCGACCAGTAAAGGTAGGCGTGGTGACGGCGGTTGAGGGGCATCGCCGCGCAATGGGGCGGGCAGAAATACCGGTACTACCGGCGCCGGCTGTGGCTTCGTCTGCCCAGGCGTAAGCGGTGCGGGAGTGGCTGCAGGCGCGCTGACGGTGAGCTCACGGGTGCGTCCGGGCACCACCGTCAGGGTCACAGGAGCACTGGCTGCCCGGCGATAAACGCGGGTTTCGGGATCAAAATACGACACCGACACCGGTGGGATGAGGACGTCGCCAGCGGCGCTGGGTACCAAGTCCCAGCGGAAGATGCGGGTGTTGTGATCGGGGGCTTTGCCGTCGTCCTTGGGATAGGCCTGGACCCCGGCCGGCAACGCCAGCAGCGGCGCTTTCAACAAATCGACTTGCCGCCCGGCGGCAATGACGCGTAGCTCGACGCCTTCGCCGGTACTGATGTGCGGGCGGTCGAGTTCGGCGGTGAACGCCAATGGCCCGATCAGGCCAGTGAAGTCATCCGGACGACCGTCGCTGGGCAAGGGTTTGACGGTAAGCAGCGCCGGTGCCACCGACACCCGGCCGCGCAGCACGCGCGTATCGAAGAAACCGTCACCGACGGCTACCTGATAGTCTTGCTGACCTTCGACGCGGTAATCACCGGGGGTGGCGATGGTCAGCGCCCAGGTCAAGGTGATCACCGCCCATTGGGCACCGTCCTTATCGAAAGTGCGACCCTTCGACACCTGGCGTTCGCCAAGCAGAATGGCCGCCGATGGCGGTTCGATGCCGAGCGATTCAACGTTGCCGCGCTTGAGATAGATGCGGTAGACCAGCTTGACCGGTTCACCGGGGACGATGGTCGCTGGTTGGAAGGCGGCCTCGGCATAGGCCTCACCCTTGAGGTTGGGGTTGCCCTTTTCGACCCGCACATCGACAGCCTGGGTCTGCAGCGCCGAGCCATCCTGCAGGCGCACGGTGATTGGCGGGATGTGGTTGGGACCCAGCTGGCGGGCCGTCACCAGCAAGGGAATGCCGCGCGTGGTGGTGGCCTTGCCGTTGACGATGGTGGTCTGCATCGAACCGCCTTCATCGGGCATATCGATGGTCAGGCCGGGCACGCTGGGGAAGGTGATGTTGACCACCGTGCTCGGCGCATCGCTGACGCGCAACTCGGCGGTCATCTGTACATTCGGAATCAGCGGATCTGGTAGGTCGAGCACCACCTCGGCGGCTGAACCCAAGCTCGGCAATAGACCCAGTGGCAGGTTCAGCAGCAGGCTCAACAGCAGGCTCCACGCCCACCCATGACGAGGGCTTACCACGTCTTGCCTTTGGCCGGCGACGTCGGTCGCTTGTCACCACCGTCGAGAAGTTGATAGCGCAGCACGCCACGATTCTCTGGCGGAAGATGGTCGAGCCAACGGTCAGCTGCCATCTGGTTGAGATTGCCGGCGGCCTCGCTAGCGGCGGTTTCGGCATCTTTGCCGTCTTTACTGTCTTTGCCAGGTGACGGTGTGCCGTTGGCCTTGTCTTCGGGTTTGGCGCCGTCCTTTTGCGCCTGTTCGCCGGGTTTCTGCTCTGGTTTCTGTTCTCCTGGTTTTTGTTCCCCAGGTTTTTGTTCCCCAGGCTTGGGCTCTTGACCGGCCTGATCCTCGCCGGCCTTGTCGTGGTCGTTTTCCTGGCCGTCTTTTTTGTCGCCCTTTTTATTATCTTTGGCGCTGTCCGGCTGCTTATCTTTACCCTGCTGGTCCTTATTCTTCTGGTCATCCTTATTCTTCTGGTCGTCCTTGGGTGCGGCATCGACCTGTACCACGACGGCCGCCTGAGTGCGCGCTTGCCAGCGATCGGTGACGATGGCGGTGACGGTGGCGGTACCCGGATCCTTGGCCACGCCACGTAAATGCCCGTCGGCGTCGAGGCGAACGCCGGCCGGCAAGGCGCCATCGCCGGTGCTCCACACCAAGGGCGGCGTGCCGCCAGTGACCGGTAACGGTTGATCAACCGGTTGACCTGCTTGTAGGCGTAGCGGTTCGCCGGTGGTGATCAGCGGCCGTGGATTCACCGGCAGACTCAAGGTCACCTCGCGTGCACGGCGGTCGGCGGCGTAGATGGTTGCCGGCCGCGAGACGGTGCCGGCGGCGGCCGGCGTGCCCTGTACCGTGCCATCTTCGGCGACCGTCAATTGACCGTCAGCGGCGGCCCAGCGATAGGCCTGCGGTGGGCCTCGCACACCCACACGATGACCGTACGGCTGACCGGCGGTGGCGGGCGGCAGAGGATTGGTGTCCGGAGCGAAAGTATCGACCACCGCCAATTCAAGCCGGCGCTCGGCCTGATGGGCCAGGCGAGGCGGGGCAACCAGTTCGCTAGCTTGCACGAGGACTATCGCCGTACCGGTAGCGGTGGGCGTGCCGTGGATGGTCCCAGCCGCGCTACAGCGTAAGCCGGCCGGCAGATCACTTACCCGCCACTGCGGTTGGTGCACGCCGACACAGGCGAGGTCGGCAGTATATGGCACGCCGATGACCGCCTCGGGCAGGGCCTCGGTGGTGATTGCTGGTTGAGGCAATACCACGACTTCGACGGTGCCGGTGGCGTTGCCGTCGAGGGCGTCACTGAGCACCAGCGGCACGCGGAAGGTGCCGGCGGCGGTGGGCGTGCCACTGAGGGTGCCATCGTCGGCCAGGGTCAGACCCGGCGGCAACGGACTGGCGACGACATTGGGCACCATTACGGGCGCCGCGTCAGGCGGGGGATTTGCCGCCGGGTCGACTGGCAACGGCGGCACCGTGAGCGTCGTGTCACCTGGCTGGGCGCTCTTCCCTTGAGAACCAATTCCCTGAGGACCACCCCCGGGAGGAGCTGCAGGAGCCGGCGGCGTGGGCAAGGCCACGCTATACGGTGGAGTGCCACCGCGGATGGCGATGGCGGCGCGATAAGGCTCGCCGACGCGGCCTTCGCTGAGCCGGGTTTCAGCCAGGGCCAGCTTCTTGGCGGCGGCCTCGGCATTGCGTCGGGCCTCATCGGCGCGGATCAGCGCCACCCGCCGTAGTTCATCACGTAACGAGGCATATGCCGGAGTGCGTTTAGCGGCTTCATCGGCAGCCACCAAGGCGTCGTCAAGGCGTCCGGATTTCCACCGTGCCAAGGCCAGGTTATGCCACGCATCGGCGGCCAGGGTGGCATCGTCAGCGGCAGTGGCGAGCTGCAGCTGCTCGGCTGCCCGCGCCGGATCCTGTGCCAACAGCAGCGTGCCGAGGTTGAAGCGTGCAGCGTGGAAACCTGGATGGGTGCGCAGCAGCTGCTCAATGGCGGATTCGGCTTCTGCCGCCGGCAAGGCGCTGGCGGTGGTGAGCTCCTGCCACGGATCAGCGGCCATGAGTCCGCAGGTCAGAGCCAGGCTTACAACCATCCTCGTGAAAGGCTTCACAGACCACCTCCTAGCGGCAAACGCCGGCGCGTCGGCAACAGGGCTCCGAAGGCCAACATGAAAATCGCCGGCACCAGGAGCCATTGAAAGCGTTCGCTGGCCACCAACCGTCGGCGTTCTTCCCACGGCCGTTGAGCGGTATGCGCGGCGAGGAAATCGGCGACGGCTTGCATGTCGCGATCATCGAGCACGGCGTTGACGCACAGCCCATCGGTGGCGGTGGTGAGCTGTTCGAGGGTCGAGCGATCAGCCGTCATGATCTGGTCGTGGCCATCGATGGGCAGAGTCACCTGCTTGTCAGGATCGCCAATGAAGATGCCGACCACCGGCACGCCAGCGGCCTTGGCGCTGTCGGCGGCTTTGGCCACGGCTTTTTGATCATCATCGGCGCCATCGCTCATAACCAGGATGGCCTGCCCGCGTTCGCCTTGGCCGCCGAGGATCTTGAGCGCCTCGGCCACCGCCGCTCCGATAGCGGTGCCCTGATAGCCGGCCTCCACCGGAAACAGGTCCGGGCTGCAATCCTGCAGCATTTCAGCCAGCGATTGATGGTCGCCGGTCAATGGGCAGCGCAGCACCGGCAAAGCCGCGAACGGCATCAGGGCCATGCGCGTGCCGGGAGCCAGACGCAGCAGATCCTGAGCTTTACGCCGAGCAGCTTCCATGCGCGTCGGGTACAAATCAGTGGCCTGCATCGAGCGGCTGCAATCGAGCACCAGGACCACGTCGGTGCCGCTGGCGGTGCGCATCTCGCTGACTGAGCCCCAGCGCGGGCCGGCCAGGGCGATGACCCCGGCCAGCAGGCCCAACCACAGAAGGATCAGACGCAGGTATTCACGACGCCGACCGACGGTGAGCGGCGCGCCGATATGCGCCAGCTGGCGGCGTACTGACCAACGCCACCATGCGCCGCTGGCAGCCAGGCCGAGTACGGCAAGTAACAACCACAGCAGCGCTCCGTGACCCCAGCTCATGCGACGCCCCGCAGTCGTGGTTCGCAGGCGAGTGCGACGGCGATCAGGCTCAGGCCAAGCACCAGGGGCCACAGGAAACGGTCGGCGAAATCATCGCGCTGACGCACCGTGTGCGGCGTGGGCTCCAGGCGGTCGATGCGCGCGAAGACGTCGGCTAAAGCGGTCAAGTCAGTGGCGCCGAAAGCCGAGCCGCCGGCCAAGCCGGCGATGGCCTGCAAGCGGGTGAGATCAGGCAGCAGTTCTTGCGGTACGGGGCGCAAAACCTTGCGCCCAAAGCCGCCATCCAAGGTATAGGTGCCTTCTGGATTGCCGACGCCGATGCCATAGACCTTGACTGCCAAACGGTCGGCCTGGCGGGCGGCCACCAAGGGATCGACCCAATTGCGCAGGGTGCGTGTATCGACGCCGTCGGTGATGAGGATCACCGCCCGTCCGAGGGTGGCGTGGTCGCGCAGCGATTTCAATGCCGTGCCCAGACCCAGCCCGAGGTTGGTATTGCCGCCGAGCAAGCCACCTTGATCACCACGTGTCCACAGCGCCCGCTGTTGGCGCTCGGTGCGTTCGAGAAACTGGATGGCGGTGTCATGATCATAAGTCAGCGGGCAACTGGTCAGCGCCGTGTCGCCAAAAAAAACCAGGCTCACACGATCATCGGGACGACCTTCGATGAAGATACGGGCAGCGTTCATGACTCCGGCTAAACGGTCGCTGCGCGTGCCATTGGCAGCCTGCAGATCATCGACTTGCATGCTGCCCGACAGATCGATGACCAGGGTCAGATCACGGCCTGCCTGCGAGCGATCGGTGACCACTTGGCCGTATTGCGGACGGGCAGCGGCGAGCACCAGGGCAGCGAGGCCTAGGCTCAGCAGCAGACGATAAAGGAAAGGTCCGCGCGAGGGCCGCAGCGCCGTCATCGCCAGCGCCGTCGGTGCAAAGGCCCGACCGCCGCGCGCGGGCCGCCACAGCAACATCAGCAACGGCAGGATCAGACCGGCTAACAACCACGGGTCAGCAAAGCGGAAGGTCATCGCGGGCTCTCTGCGGAGGTCGCTGCCCCTGTCGCTGCCCCAGTCGCTGCAACAGTCACCGCTGGCGATTTGGCGGCGGCAGCGGCCAGGGCTTCAGCGCGCAAACGGATTTCGATTTGCTCAACCACGCTGTTGGCCTCGGCAAGCAGCGGACGTATGTGCTCGGCAGGTAACTCAGCAGGCGACCAGCGCAAGTCATCGAGGCGTTCGAGCAGGCGTAGCAGCGAACGGCGTTCATCATCGGTCACCGCGCAGCGGGCCAAGGCGACGGCGACTTCGCGCACCGTCGAGCCGGCGCCATCGAATTTCCAGGTCACGCCGATATAGCGGCGCAGTGCCAAGCTCAGCAAGGCGCCCAGGTCTTTGCCATCATTGACGCCGAGGGCGCGTTTGGTTTCTTCGGCAAACAACTCTGCGGCGGTGAGGTCAGCGGTGGTGGTGACGCGTCGCCGCCACAGGATGGCAATGATCAAGGCCAAGACCGCCACCACGGCGGCGGCAATCCACCACGGCCGCGAAGTCACCACCGTCGCCGGCGCTTGCAGGCGTACGGCAATCGGTTCGGGCAGATGTGCGGGAGCCGCACTGGTGCCCACTTGCACGACCACCGGCGAGGCGGTGATGGTGACGGCACCACGTGGACCGACGGCGGTGAGCCGCGGCTGAGGCAGGGCCCAGGCTCCGCTATGGGTGGCAGCCAAGGTCATGATGACTACTCGCCGCCGGCTTTCAGCGGTGCTGGTGTCGCGCGCTGGTGGCGCGGCAGTGACGAACGTGTCGCGGAATTCCGCCGACGGATCCGGCTTGGGCTCAACCGTCCAGGTGGCTGGCCATTGGTAGGTGATGGTGACCGTCAGGGCATCGCCGACCGCGACTTCCGCCGGTTGGGCGGTGAGTTCGACGCTGGGTCCGGGTTCACTGGCGGCTAGTTCAGTGGCCAGTCCGGTAATCCACATCAAGGCCAGTAACCAGCGTCCAAGGCTGCGCATGTGCTTATCCACGGCGCCGCCGTTGGCGGAAAAAACGCAGCAAGGCTGCGACCGCGCTCTCGGTGGTGGTCAGATCGACAAGGTCGCAGCCAGCGCCGCGGAAAGCCTTGGTGGTCGAGTCGCGCGCCGCCGTCCACGCGGCGGCGTAGGTGCGGCGGGCAGCGTTGCCATTGGCCAACAGCGCATGCGCTCCGGTTTCGGGATCGACCATGGCGAGAGGGATGTTGCCTGGCGGTAATGTGGCCTCGGCCGGATCCATGACGCGCAAACCGATCAGGTCGTGGCGGCGGGCTGCCCGCGCCAGGGCCGGGGCAAAGCCGGGCGTATCGCCCGCGGCGAGGAAGTCGGAGACGACAAAACACACCGCCCGCCGGCGGGCGACGCGCACCAGTTCGTCGAGCGCATGGCCCAGGTCGGTACCAGGCGCTGACTTGACCGGCGCCAACACTTCGCGGACCACCCGTAGGCAATGCCCACGGCCTTTGCGCGCCGCCAGATGGCGCTCGGTGCGATCGCTCGCCAGCACCAGGCCCAAGCGATCGTTATTGCGCAGGGCGTTGACGCCGACGACGGCGGCGGCCTCGGCGGCCAGGGCCAGCTTGGCGCGTTGACTGAGGCCGGGAATGGCGCCGAAGCGCATCGAGGCGCTGACGTCGACCACCAGCACGATGGTCAGTTCGCGCTCTTCGCGAAAGACTTTGACGTAGGGTTTGCCAGCGCGGGCGGTGACATTCCAATCGATGGCGCGTACATCATCGCCGGCCGAGTACTCGCGGACCTCGTCGAACTCCATGCCCTGACCCTTGAAAGCCGAGCGGTAGCCGCCGGAAGCCAACGACGTCACCAGGCGCTCGGTACGTAGCTCGATGCGGCGTACCTGGCGCAGGATTTCAGAGACATCCGCGGTCTGCGGTTGGTTCACGGCACCACCACGTGCTCCAACAGGCGACCGACCAGGGCATCCGCATCGAGGCCTTCGGCTTCGGCTTCATAACTCGGATTGAGGCGGTGGCGCAAGACATCGGGAGCGATGGCCTTGATGTCCTGTGGCGTGACAAAGGCGCGGCCGTCGAGGAAGGCAGCGGCGCGGGCGGCCTGGGCCAAAGCGATGGTGGCGCGCGGGCTGGCGCCGATCTCGATCAGGCCGGCCAGCTGGCGGATGCCGGCGTCATTGGGATTGCGTGTGGCGCGCACCAAGTTGACGCAGTAGTCGCGCAGGCGTTCGTCGAGGTGCACCTGTGCAACCAGCTGCCGTGCCCGTTCGAGGTGCTCGGGGCGGATCACCGGCGAGACGGTGGCGCCACCCCCGGCGAGCAGGGCCCGTTCAAGGATGGTCTTCTCTTCGGCAGCGGTCGGATAGCCGACGCGGATCTTCATTAGGAAGCGATCGGTCTGCGCCTCGGGCAGGGGGTAAGTGCCTTCCTGCTCGATGGGATTCTGCGTCGCGAGGACCAGGAACGGCCGCGGTAGATGAAAGGTCTGGTCACCAATAGTTACTTGCCGTTCTTGCATCGCCTCAAGCAGGGCCGACTGGACCTTTGCCGGAGCGCGGTTGATCTCGTCGGCGAGGACGATCTGCGCAAAGATCGGCCCTTTGCGGACGGTGAACTGTCCCGATTCGTAAATGCGCGTGCCGATGATGTCGGCCGGCAACAGATCGGGGGTGAACTGGATGCGGCTGAATTGCGCCTGCATCGAGGCGGCCAGAGCTTTGACTACCGTCGTCTTGGCCAATCCGGGCAGACCCTCGAGCAGCAGATGCGAGTCAGTGACCAGGCCGATCAGCAGGCGCCGCACCAGCTCGCGCTGGCCGACCAGGACCTTGGCGACCTCGGTTTCGGCCTGGCGCAGCGGAGCGGCAGCGTCAGCGAGTTGCGCGGTAAGATCAGAAGCAGACATCAGGAACCTCAGGGGCAGTTGACGAGCAAATAGTTGAGAGCTTACCGGCGAGGGCGGCTCCTGGGGAAGGTCCCATCCGGGACATCCCACACGCGGCATCAGCCTGTGGCGCGTACCGCGCGGATGGCTTTTGCCGCCGCGCTGAAGACGCCGGGGATCTGGGCGTCGCTGAGGCACGAGAAGGCCACGCGCAGCTCGGTTTCGCCGAGGGCGATAGCGCCGATGCCATGCGTGGTCAGGAGCTCTTGGCGCACCGCTTCGGCGGTGGTGCCCTTGACGCGCACGCACATGAAATAGCCGCTATTGAACGGGTAGACATCCCAACAATCAGCGTATTCGCCCTTACGTACCTCACCGGCGGTAATCAGGTAGCGCTGCTTCAAGATGGCTACTTTTTCCGCCTGTTGGCTGCGGAATTCAGCCGCTAGCAGGGCCTTGAGCACGACCGACTGACTGGCCATAGACACGTTGCTGATGGTAGCACGGATAAGGCCACCGGTCTTTTGTTCAAGAGCACCGTAGACGGCCGGCGTGCCGCCCTTGGTACCATAGGTGACGAAGCCGACGCGCAGACCCCAGACGAACTCTTCTTTGGTGGCGCCGTCGATCTTTACCGCCAAAAGGTTTTCATGGGCTCCGGCCAAGCGTCCGAAGAGGCTCTCGGTTTCGCAGGCGGCATCGAAGAACATGCCGTAATAGGCGTCGTCACAGACGACAACCAATTTGGTGCCGGCCTTGGCGGCGGCCAATAAGGCATTGGCAATTGCTCCGGCTTCGGCCTTGGTCGGTGTGTAACCCGAAGGATTGTTGGGGAAATTGAGGCCGACCACCAGCTTGCGGCCACGGAAGCTGGCCAGGGCTTGGACAAAGGCGTCCTGATTGAAACCGGTCAAAGCCCGGTCGAACAAAGGAATCTGATGGAGGTTGGCGCCCAGGCGGATGGCCCAGCTGAGATCGTAGTTCTCCCAATGCAGGTCATGGATCAGCACATCATCGCCGGGATTCAGGAACAGGTCGCCGATGATCGCCAGCCCATGCGTCAAGGCATTGGTGACCACCGGATGCGACAGCGGCAGATCACCCAGCGAAGGTGTTTCCTCGCGCTGCTTTTTGGCCCAGGCAGTACGTAATTCGGGCTTGCCGAATGACGGCGCATAATCGTATAATTCGCGTGGCGTAAGGCCCGAAAATGAACGGTGGATGACTTCCAGGTGCATCGGGCCGTTGGCGTCGGTGGCGATGCCGATGGTGGCGTTGGCGGTGGTCGCTTTCAGCTTGGCTTCGGCACCCTGGGCCAAAATGCCTTTAGCCGGGAAGAAAAAACGCCGTCCGCGCTCTGACAGCAGGTCGAGCACCACCGGCGCGCCGGTCGCTAAAAGGTCATTGGCGGCCTGGGCCAGCGGATGGTAAGAGCCGGTGGATGGCGAAGCAGGCAAAGACAAGGACATGGCGGCGGACCTCATGGGCAGATGAAAACGACGGGGCAGCAGTGTCCGGCTTCCCTCGACTGGACAAGCCGCATGCTGTGGCGCCATGTGGCGTACTTTCTCACTCGGGCTTTGTACCATTGGCGTCGTTGTCGTTGTCGGCCTCAGCGGCTGCGACGAGCCGCGTGTACCACCGCTTGCGCGCAACGAAGCGCTCAGTGATCACACGGTGCGCGAGGTGACCATCGTCAAGGTCTGGGATCAGACCGGTAACCGCATGAACAGTGGTGGTGATCCGCATGTCAGCCACTTTGTCGAAGTCGATATCGTCAGCGGCGCCGAAAAAGGCACGCGCATGACCCTGCCCTTTGATGAGTGGAACGTCGGGCAAGCCCCACCCAACAAAGGCACCACGCTGCTGATTGCCCCAGCTGATTGGGTCAAACGTAATCCCAAGAGTCAGGGTCGGCCGTTCGACGGCGGCTGAGCGCATCACCGGTAGATGGACCGGCGGGTGGCGCCCCGTGATGGTTTAAGCGGATGGTAAGTGAATGGCGCAAGCGGGTGGCGGATTGCGCCTCCTATGGCGCAGGTGGTCCCTACATTCGCAGCCATGAACCATCATCTCCTTATTTCCACCGTCCTCGAGATCCACGGCTATCGCATCATCGAGCACAAAGGCATGGTACGCGGATTGGTGGTGCGCTCGCCCACCATCACCCAGGGCATTCTCGGTGGCCTCAAGAATTTCATCGGCGGGCGCATCGGCGCCTATGCCGAGATGTGCGAGCAGGCACGCGAACAGGCTTGTCAAGAAATTGAAAACCATGCCCACGCCATGGGCGCCAATGCCATCATCGGTTTCAAATACGACGCCACCGACATTGGCGGTAGCAATTCGGCAGCTACCGAGGTGCTGTGTTATGGTACGGCGGTGGTGGTCGAGAAATTCTGAGGCGTCACGGTTTTATATGCCAGGAGACGCAGAATCGGAACCACCTAGCCATGATGGCCATGGCGCGTTTTCGGGTTCGTTGCGGTAGGTTTTCGGTCTCATGCAGGGGATGCGGTCGCAGAGTGACGGCGGTAAGCCAGTAGTCGGCATCCACATCCACATCCACTAATTCAGGCGGATTCTCAGCATGCGTATCGATTTCATCCATCATCCCCTCCACTACCCGATCTGTATCCCATAATAGGGATACAGATAAAAATTCCAGGTCAAATGATCTGGTTACGGTTAAACTGGAACAATGGTGGGTCATCCAGGTCGAGGACCGCAAACGCAACGTCAGCCCACCGAGTTTGGCAGATTGTTGCAGAAATACTTATTGCGTCGCGGTCTGTCGCTACGTGCCTATGCGGAAATAATTGGGAAAAACCATGCTTTCGTGCATAAGATCATTTACGGGGATCGCTCGCCGGTGCTGAGCGATCTAGCGCTGTGGACGGATCCTCTGGCGCTGTCGGCAAAAGAGCAGGCGGAGTTCGCGCATGAGGCATTGATCGCCACCGCCAACCCCGAACTGCTGCAGCTCATCCGTCAGCTGCAGGGGGCGCAGAGAAGAAACCGTTCGCCCTAAATTAGGTGGCCTGATGCATAACCGCAGCCCCGGTTACCGTACCGCCATGCGCTGGCTGCTGATCGTCCTGTTGACTCCGCTGGGCCTGCTGGCGGTTGAGGAATTCGACGTCGAAGCCACCGACAACGTGGTGCAGGGTCCGCTCGATCCGGTTTTCAATCTCCGCCTCGGCATCTATCCCCAGTCGATTTTCCGCTGCACCGGCAGTCCACAGGATTTCCGTCTGTGGTTGGGGTTGTCCCTGCCCCAGCCAGCCATCAATCAGCTGCAACCGGGCTGCGTCGCCGCCTTGCGGGCCCTGCATCATGCGCAGGCGATCCTCGTCAGCGCGAGCGTGCCGACGGCGGCGGCGCTGCAAAATAGCGAAGCCGGGGGTTTGCTCACCATCGGCAGCCAGGTGCCGGAAGCGATGATGCTGGCGTTGCTCAATGTCGTGCATCAACGGTTGCCGGGGCGGATCGCGCTGGTCCTCAGCCGTCGCGATCCGGGGATCATCAGCGTGACGCCATTGATCCCGCAGCAGGAGCAAACGGTGACCGGCGATACCTGGGAGCGCCTGCGCCGCATCCCCGACAATGGGGCTGGAATCCTCGCCCTGCTCGACGGGTATCGCCAGGGGGAAATCAAGCTCGCCAGCGTCGACGATGGCGGTCCGCTGCAACTCGATCTCGACTTCCGGGCGGAAGGCCACGTAGCGCCGGTTGGGGTCGCCGCCGGCCGTTGGCAGGGCGGACAGTGGTCGGCAGATGGTTGGTTCGTGCGTGGTCGGCAGCTGGCGCCCCTTTCCCACGAGGCTCCGGAAGTACTGCCTATTCCCCAGCCACCTTATCAAGCGGAAATCGCCGTTCCCGGCATCAGCAGCGGAGCGCGGGCCGTCACCATCACCATGCTGGTGTGCCTGGCGAGTTGCGAGCTCGGCCAGGATAATCTGTTTACGTTCGGCAAGCGCAGCCGCTGGCTGAGCGCGCAGGTCGATACGCAGGGCCGGCTACGCGTCGGGTTCGACAACCGCTGGCGCTTGGTGCCGCAAGTCGGCGCGGCCTTTGCGGATCTGCCGCCGCTGACCCTGCGCACCTGGCATGTGCTGACGGTCGCGGTCGGTGCCCATGCCAGCCGGGTCATGATCGCGATCGATGGCAAGTGTAGCGGGGAGCTGATCCCCGAAGGCAATCCCGGCGGTGAATATCCGCGCACGCCGCAACGCGTCGATGGCCCAGCGGAAGATCTGCTGACGCTGGTCGATCCGGGAAGCACGCGCCACCTGCATGGCATGGTCCGCCGGATCATCGTTCAGCGCGGTTGGCTGGCCGCCGAAGCAACGCGACAACTGCACACCATGCTGGCGCCGGCCGCCTTGGCGCTGCCGAGCCTGCCTGAATTCAACCTGCCGCCGATCATGGCCGTGGATCTGGATGCCCCGCTCCCCGAGCCGCACGGAGCCGATAATTTTTAGGCCGGGCCGTCAGCCCTAGCCTAAAACGTCACCTGCTCGCCATCCTGGTACACCGTGAACGCATACGGCACCCAGGTGGCCTTGGGCGCCCGCAGCATGCGGAATGGAATCCACCCCGTGCCCGCCGGCGTCCGGGTGAACGTTTCGCTGGCTACCCACCATTCACGCAAGCCATCGGAGAGGGTATTGCTGGCGCCGGTGCAGTTGAAGCGCAGATCGAGGCCGGGCACACAGGGGGTCATGATCAGTTCCCCATGGAGGATCACCGAGCCATCTGTCAGCGTGCGTTCGTTGTTGATCGACTTGCTGGTGGTGGAGGCCATGCTGATCACCTGCACCTGGCTATGTGCGACTTCGCGTTGGTTGGCATCGAACAGATGCAGTTCGCCGCGGCCAGGGGTCTTGGCCTGCACATGCAGGGTGCAATGGCCGGGCTTCTGTTCGATCACCTCTGCCTTCGCCAGCGTATCCGGAGTTATCACGACGCGCATGGCGCCTGACGGCAGATCGGCTGTCGAAAAAGGCGAGACCCGGGTGAAGTTCTCGGCGATGCACAAGGGGTCGGAGAGATGGATGGCCGGCTCAACTGCCGGGCTCACAGCGGCAAGTCCACCGCTTATGAACACCGGAAATAGCCGTCGCAGCATGCGTGGATGATTGACGCAAACCGCGTCGGAAAAAGCAGCAGAAAAAACTACCACATTAGCAAACAGCTTCGGGCGAAGGCGCATTACCCGGCTTGTCGCGACGCCGATCGACCCACTATTGTGAGCCTCTCCTAAAACACAGTCGTCCACACAGCCCGAGGTTTTCATGGCCAAGCTCTCTATCGATCAGCTCTCCTTGCAGGGCAAGCGCGTGGTGATGCGCGTCGACTTCAATGTTCCGCAAGACAAGAAGACCGGTGCCATCACCAATACCCAGCGTATCGACGCTGCCATCCCCACCATCAAGTATGCCCTCGATCACGGTGCGTCGGTGGTGTTGCTGAGTCATTTGGGTCGCCCGGACGGTAAAGTCGTCGAGAAGTACAGCCTGAAGCCGATCGCTGAAAAGGCCGCCGAACGTTTGGGCCGCCCGGTGCAATTCTGCCCGCACGTGGTCGGCCCCGAGGCCGAAGCCGCCGCCAAGGCCCTCAAGCCCGGCGAAGTGCTGCTGCTCGAGAACGTGCGCTTCCACATCGAGGAAGAAGGCAAGGTCAAGATCAAGAACGCCGATGGTACCGAGACCTCGATCAAGGCTGAACCAGCCAAGGTCGCCGAGTTCCGCGCCTCGCTGTCGCGCCTGGGTGATGTCTACGTCAACGATGCCTTCGGCACCGCCCACCGCGCGCACAGCTCGATGGTCGGCGTGCAGTTGCCGCAACGCGCCGCCGGCCTGCTGCTGAGGAAAGAGCTCGATGCCTTCGCCCAGGTCCTGAACAGCCCCAAGCGTCCGCTGCTGGCCGTCATCGGCGGCGCGAAAGTCGCCGACAAGATCCTGCTGATCAACAATCTATTGGATAAGGCCAACGAGCTGATCATCGGCGGCGGCATGGCCTACACCTTTTACAAGGTGCTCAACAATATGGAAATCGGCAAGTCGATCTTCGACCCTGAAGGTGCCAAGCTGGTACCGGATCTGATGGCCAAGGCCAAGGCCAAGGGCGTGCTGATCCACCTGCCGCTCGACTTCATCGCCGCCGACAAGTTCGGCCCGGATGCCAACACCCAGTTGGTGACGGTTGCCAGCGGCATTCCGGTCGGCTGGGAAGGCCTCGACTGCGGTCCGGAGACCATCAAGCGCAACGCCGAAGTCTTTGCCCGCGCCAAGACCATCATCTGGAACGGCCCTCTGGGCGTGTTCGAGTTCGAGAAATTCGTCAACGGCACTAAGGGTGCGATGGATGCGATGGTCAAGGCCACCGCCGCCGGCGCGATCACTGTCATCGGTGGTGGCGATACGGCTACGGCTGCCGCCAAATGGGGCACCGATACCAAGGTCACGCACTGTTCGACCGGCGGCGGCGCCTCATTGGAATTGCTTGAAGGCAAAGTGCTGCCCGGTATCGACGCCCTCACCGACGTCGCCGCCGCCTCATGATCCAGCTCGGCGATCGGATCCTGTTTCAAGGTGATTCGATCACTGACTGCGGACGGGCCCGCGATCCGCATCGCGGTGCCAACCTGCTGGGTAACGGCTATGTCGCCATGCTCGGCGGGTGGCTGCAGGCGTTGCGCCCGGATCTGTGCGCGATGGTGCTCAACCGCGGCGTCAGCGGTGATCGCACCGCCGAACTGCTGGCGCGCTGGCAGGTCGATTGTATCGACCTGCAGCCGCAGGTCTTGTCGGTGAAAATCGGCGTCAATGACGTGTGGCGCAAGTTGGGGGCGTGGAATGGCCAAAGCTACATCGCCTTGCCCGAGTACCTTGCCAATCTCTCGCGTCTGGTGGACCAGGCGCGGGCGGGCGGGGTGCGTGAAGTGGTGCTGATCAGTCCGACGTCGATCAGCGCCGACAACCATTCCGAGATCAACCTTCTGCTCGGCGAGTATGCGCTGGCGGTGCAGGATTACGCCGGCCGTAGCGGAGCCCGATGGGTGGATGCGCGTACGCCCTTGTTACGCGCCCGGGCCTCACGGCCGGAATCAGCGTGGACTCCGGATGGCTGTCATCCGTCAACCGCTGGCCACGCCATCATCGCCGCTGCTTGGTGGCAAACGGTCATGGCTAGCTGAGGGCAGCTGTAACCGTTCACAGGCGCTCGGCTGTATCTGGCGGGGCCGCCGCGACCGCGCTAGGCTGCGGCCCATGCGCTGGACTTTTCGTGGTGAGGGCTTGGCACTGATCGCCGTGGCGATCTTTGCCGGTACGTATACGGCAACGCGTTTGGCGGTGACCGGGGGGATTCCACCGCTGGCCAACGGCGTGGTACGCACCGCGGTGGCCGGGTTGTTAGGTGCGGCACTGTTGTTGCTGTGTCGCGTGCGTCGACCAACGGCCAGCGAACGCTGGCCGTTGGTCGCGGTCGGCATAGCCACGCTTATTTTCCCCCTCGGCGTCGGCTGGGCGGTGAACGTGTTGCCGTCCGGACAGGTGGCGGTGGCGATGACGTTGTTGCCCTTGGTGACCACAGTTTATGCGGCCTGGCGCGGACACGGCTGGCCGCCCGTGCGTTTTTGGTATGCCGGCGTGGTGGCGGCGGGCCTGGTCACTATTTTTGCGCTGCAGCACAGCGGCGGTGCAACGCTGGCCTGGAATGCGCCGGCGGCGTGGGTCGCCCTGGGGGCGATCCTGGTGGCCATGGCCTCGGCAGCGGTGACCTATGTTGAAGGGAGCCGGCTGACCCGTCAGCGGCCGGCCTGGCAGGTCATCTCGTGGAGTATGGTAGGATGTTTACCGCTGACGCTGCCGTGGTCGCTGTGGTGGCTCTCGGCGCATGCGGCAGAGATCGCCCCCAGCGCCTGGATGGGGTTGCTGTATGGCGGCGCTTTCAGTGCGTGGATCGGTTTTTTCGCATGGTTTACCGCCTTGGCCTACTTGGGCGTGGCGCGCGTCAGCCAACTGCAATACCTGCAGCCGTTCCTGGCCCTCGGCTATGGCGTGTTGTTGTTGCATGAATCATGCACGCCATTCGACCTCATGCTGGCGGCGGCGGTGGTGGGGGTGATCGCCTGGGGACGTCGGCAATCGGTTGCGTCATCCGTCCCAACCGGAGGTTATACGCCATGTCCACCATCCTCGTCACCGGCGGCGCCGGCTATATCGGCACCCACACCGTCCTTGAGCTGTTGAATGCCGACCACCACGTGGTGGTGGTCGACAATCTCGATAACAGCAGCACCGAGGGTCTGCGCCGGGTCGAGCGCCTCAGCGGCAAGACGGTTGACCTCTACCTGCTGGATCTGCTCGACCGCGATGGCCTGGCGCTGGTGTTCAAACGCCACCACATCGATGCGGTGATCCACTTTGCCGGCCTCAAGGCGGTCGGTGAATCGGTGCAGCAGCCGCTACGGTATTATCACAACAACCTGACCAGCACCCTGCACCTGCTGGAAGTGATGGGTGCGGCCGGTTGCAAAACCCTGGTCTTCTCGAGTTCGGCAACGGTCTACGGCGATCCCGAGCGGATTCCCATCGTCGAGGAGCAGGCGTTGCGCACCACCAATCCCTATGGCGCCACCAAACTGATGATCGAGAACATCTGTCGCGATGTCGCCAAGGCGGATCCTGCCTGGCACATCGTGCTGTTGCGCTATTTCAACCCGGTCGGCGCGCATAGCTCCGGACAAATTGGTGAGGACCCGGCTGGCATTCCCAACAATCTGATGCCGTTCGTGATGCAGGTGGCGGTCGGCAAACGTCCGCAGTTGACTATTTTCGGCAGTGATTGGCCGACCCCCGACGGCACCGGCGTGCGTGATTACATCCACGTCGTGGATCTCGCCCTGGGGCATCTCGCGGCCTTGGCCAAAGCCACCGATTTGCCGGGATGTGTAGCGATCAACTTGGGCACCGGCAAAGGTTACAGCGTGCTCGACATGGTCAAAGCCGCCTCGTCGGTGGTTGGCCATGATCTGCCCTACACGTTTGCTGCACGCCGGCCCGGCGACATCGCCACCTGTTATTCCCAACCGACCTTGGCCAAGCAGCTGCTTGGCTGGACGGCAACACGCGGAATTACCGAAATGTGTGCCGACCATTGGCGTTGGCAGCAGGCCAATCCTGATGGGTATAGCACTTCGACCACCAAGGCATAGGTTTCCATCATGGCTGGTACTCCAACAAAATTTGGTTCACGTATGGCTGTGATCATGGTGGTCATTCCCATGCTGGCCCTGGTTTACTTCATTTCGCCGATGTTCCTACCGCGCTGGCGCTGGGAAAACATGTCGAATAAGTGGCCTGAGTTGGCGCAAAAATTGGGAAAACCGTCAACAGTGCTGCAAAAAACCTATCAAATCGTCGCGCGTTATGCGCCGCGCACGGATGCGGATCCGACGCCCTGGCAGATTCTTACTTCCGAGCCGCTCTACGACCCAGAAAACGACGAGCCTAACCATATCGTTCGCGTGACGCTGATCAGTGATCGCACAGGCGAGCCGCCGTCGAAATTGCGTCTCGGCAGCGGTAATTATCGAGACCTTTTCTTCAGCGGCTCGGTCTGGCGCTTTCCCAAGGGGGCCTTTGGCTTTAATAAATTCCATCCGGTGGTGGTTTTCGATGGCTACAGTTTCGACAAGGTGGAAAGCAATGTAGCCTATCGTTGGGACGGCGACATGAAGGAGACGCAGAAATGGACCAGCGACGACGCTGATATTGAAGATGGGATCAACAAAATCGGCGACGACGCTCCTTAAAGTGTGCGAATGGGCTTTTTTTTCGTCGCTCCAGTACTCGTCGGGTTAATGATTTTCTTGCCGTGCATGGTCCGGCGCGGTGTGTTGCCGCGGTCGCGGCTTTGAGCGCCTTGGCTGCCGATCCCCAGCGTATCGTTAGTGAATGGGAACGCTGCGAACTGCCCTTGGTGCATGATGTGCCTGATTGTCCTCCCGCCATCAAGCCGGCCCTGCGCCGGGCGTTAGAAGACTGCGCCGGCGTTTGCCGCAATCGCGAGGTCTCCCGCCGTATCATGGTGGTGCGCGATTCGCTGCTGATCGATTCCCTGCCGGTATAGGTTGCTACACTCGGCGCCATGCGCGCCGCCTGCGAATCAACCCTGCTTGCCCATGTTGATGATCTGTGCCGTCGGGCCCGCCCGGCAGCCGCAGCGGTGGCAGTGTTGTCGGATCAGCAACGGCAGCGCGCCTTGTTGGCGGCAGCTGAGGCTTTATCCGCTCACGCCGAGGCCATTCGTGCCGCCAATGCCCGCGATGTCGCCCAGGCGCAGCGTGATGGTTTGGCACCGGTGACGATTGAGCGTTTGCGTCTCGACGGGCACCGGCTTGAAACCGTCATCGCCGACTTGCAGGCGGTAGCCGGCCTGCCCGATCCGGTCGGCCGGGTCTTGGATGCATTCACCATCGCCGAGGGCGTGCAGACGCAGAAGGTCGCCGTGCCGATCGGTGTCGTGGCCTGCATTTTCGAGAGCCGCCCGAACGTCACCATCGATGTCGCCGGCTTGTGCCTGCGTTCCGGCAATGCCTGTATCCTGCGCGGCGGCAAAGAAGCCGTGCACAGCAATCGGGCCTTGGCCAATGCCTTTCGCGCCGGGCTCACCGCCGGCGGCTTTCCCGCTGACGCGGTGCAGTTGGTGCAGGAGCAGGATCGCGCCCTGATCCCGCTGTTGCTGTCCCGCGAAGACGCCATCGACATCGTCATTCCCCGCGGTGGCGAAGCCCTGATCCGCGCCGTGGTGGCGTGTTCGAAAGTGCCGGTGATCAAGCACGACAAGGGCGTGTGTTCGGTCTACGTGCATGCCGCCGCCGATCTGGCAATGGCCGAGCGCATCATCCTCAACGGCAAGGTGCAGCGTCCTGGCGTGTGCAATTCCATCGAGCACATCCTGGTTGATCGGGCCATCGCCGCCGTCGCCCTGCCCCGCCTGGGGTCGGTGTTGCGGATTGCCGGCGTCGAGCTGCGCGCCGATAGCGAGGCGCAGGCGCATCTGCCGAGCGGCACCATTTTGGCGAGCGAGGCCGATTGGTCGACGGAATATCTGGGGTTGATCCTGGCGGTGAAGATCGTCGCCGATGTCGCCGAAGCAGTGACCTTCACCAATCACTACGGCAGCCACCACAGCGATAGCATCATCACCGGCGACCAGGCGGTGGCGGAGCGCTATTTGCGCGAAGTCGACAGCGCCTGCGTCTACCACAATGCGTCGACGCGCTTCACCGACGGTGGTCAGTTCGGCTTCGGCGCCGAGGTCGGCATCAGCACCAATCGCCTGCATGCGCGTGGGCCGATGGGGCTGGCGGAATTGTGCACTTACAAATACGTCTGCCGTGGTCAGGGCCAGGTGCGTCTGGGATGATCAGTTCGTCAATGAGCAGCAGCTTACGCGTCGGTTGCTGGTCCTTCACCGCCAGCGCGGTGGTGGCCGACAATGCTGCGGCCATTCGCATTGGCGTGGCCGCCGCCGCCGCCGCCGGGGTACGCGTCCTGCTGACCCCGGAATGCGCCCTGACCGGTTATCCCGGAGCGGTACGCACCGATCTATCGGATCTTGTTGGCTGCGGCTTGGCCGAGCAGGAAGAACGTCTGTTGGCCGAGGCCGATCGCGCCGGGGTGGTGCTGGTGCTGGGCACCGCCGCATCGACCGGTGCCGGCGGGTGGACCAACGACGCGGTGGCCATGACGGCGCGCTATCGCAAGCGTTGCCTGACTCCCGGCGACACGGCCCTTTTTACCGCCGGCACCATGCCGACGGTGCTGACCGTGGATGGCTGGCGTTTAGGCCTGGCGATCTGTTATGATCTGCGCTTTCCCGACGTCTGGGGCGACCTCGCGCGGCTCGATGTCGATGCCAATCTGGTGCTCGCGCATATGGCCGGCTCTGACCATGACCCCGGCACCAAGGCCGCTGTCATCCCGGCATTCTGTGCGGTACGGGCAGCGGAAACCGCCACGCCGCTGGTGCTGGCCAATACCGCAGCGGCCGATCGCTGGCTCGATTCCGCAGCCTGGGATGCACGCGGGGTGCGGACGCTGGCGGCTGCCGAGGGCCTGTTAGTCACCGACCTCGTGCGGCGCACCGCCTATGCGCCATGGTATGATCGTTTACGCACCACCTACCTGCATCGTGTGGGTTGAAAGCCAGTTGAATGTCTTCCCCGGTTTTGCCTATTTTCCATCTGCGCCGTGGCGCCCAGCACGTCGAGGTTTTCGATCCGCGTGCCGATCCGCGCACCCTCGGCGCACGTTACGTGCACGGCGGCTACATCGCCGCCTGGTCGGTGGCTGGGCGCTGCCTGACCACGGGTCCGTCGCCTTATTGGAATGGTTATCAGGGCCGTGGCTTGCCCGAGACCTTCGAACTGCCGTTGGGCTGGGCGCTGGTCAAGGAGAACGATACGTTCCTGCGCATCGGGGCCGGGCAGCTGCGTAAACGCGGCTTGAATGCCGATGATGCCTCGACCACCGCCGCCCTGACCGCCACCGTCGATTGGACCCTCGTCAGTCATGACGATGGCCACGTGACCATGCGCACCTTGGACGGTCTCGAGACCAGCGACTTCAACGTCTCGTATCGGCTTGAGCGCACCGTCCGCCTGCACGACGATGGAGTTGAATCGATCACCACCTTTACTCTGCGGGGCGGACGTTTGGCGCAGCATCCGATCAGCTGGTTTGCGCATCCTTTTTTCGCGCAGACGGGGCGCTCGGCTACGGCCGTGGCCATGCCCGGGGCCGAGCTGATCACTCCAACCGGCCACTGGCCGCGCTTCCACAGCGATGTAGGCAGCTTGCAGCAGCAGGCCGATGGCCGTTGGCGCTTTGCCCAGGAGGGCATCAGCCGTTCGGTTTTGGGGCTGTGGGGTTCAACCACGGCGGTTGATATCGACCTCGATCCAGCCCTCGGCGGAGGACGGGTAGCGATGACACTCAATCGCCCACTCGATCATCTGGTGGTGTGGGCGGGGCATCATGTCTTCAGTCCCGAGCCCAAGCTCTGTCGCCTTTGGCTTGATGGTGAAACCGCCTCGTGGGCGGTGCGCTATCGGTTTACTCCCACCTGAAATTGCCGGTTATCGCCATGTCCATCCTTCAGACCCAAGCCCGCCTGGTCGCCGAATATCAGGCACTGCCTGATTGGGAATCGCGTTATCAGAAAATCATCGCTCTCGGCCGGGCCTTGCCGCCGCTGCCGGAAGAGTTCCGCAGCGATGCCAACAAGGTGCGTGGCTGCTCATCGACGGTATGGCTCTATGCCACCAGCGAAGGCGATCGCGTCATCTTCCACGCCGATAGCGACGCTGCGATTCCCAAGGGTCTGGTGGCATTATTGGTGCAGGTATATTCCGGGCAGCCGGCCAAGGCCATCCTGGCAGCGCCGCCGGAGTTCATCGAGGAGTTGGGGCTCAACCAAAATCTGTCGTCGAATCGTGCCAATGGTCTGACCGCCATGGTCAAACAATTGATGGCCTATGCCATCGCCTTGCAGGCGCGTGGCGCATGAGCAGCGCGCCGATCCTGGTGCATGATGTGAGGGCGAGCGGCATGCCAGCCCGCTGGGTGATGGTGCTGCATGGTCTGGGCGACAGCAAGGAAGGCTGGAAGCCGGTCGCCGATTACCTGGCCCTGCCCGACACCGGATGGATCTTCGTGCAAGCGCCGGATTGTTATTACGACGGCTGGTCGTGGTTTGACCTGCGTTTGCCGGATCCGCGGCCCGACCTCAGCCAGGTGGTGCGCAGCCGCACGCGCTTGCGCGAGTTGCTTACGCATCTGGAAAGCACGCGCGGTATCGCTTGCGAGGCGCTGACCCTGATGGGTTTCAGCCAGGGCTGCCTGATGGTCATGGCCGTGGGGCTGACCCATGAAAGAGCGTTTGCCGGCCTGGTCGGCATCAGCGGCTGGGTTGCCGATCTCGAGGCTTATCCGGCGGCCCTGGGGCTAGCAGCTGATCGTCAGCGCATCCTCATGACGCATGGCGCCAGCGATCCCGTGATCCCCATCGACGTCACCCGTCCACAGGCCCGGCGTTTGCAGGGTCTCGGACTTGATCTGACCTGGCGTGAATACGACAAAGCCCATGGACTCGACACCACCTATGAGTTGGGCGAGGTCAAAAAATTCATCCTAG
>JAYVTR010000251.1:0-6052 GCA_043788625.1 Planctomycetota bacterium | reverse complement strand
TACCGATAGCACCCTGCATCTGTTCGGCGGATTGGTCTATAGTTTCGGCGGGGTCGGTAACGATACCTCGATCATCGAAAGCATTGACAGCCAGGCCCTAGTTTCATTGGTGAATGTCACTTATGTCAGCAATGGTTGCTTTCCGTTGGCGGTGCGCACCTCGAACAAGGGTACGGTGAGCGATGTCCGCTCTGACCAGCTGCCCCGGCGTGGCGGTGGCTACTCGGTGCCGTTAGTCATCGACAAGTAATCGCAGCAAACTGTTGCCAATATGCAGACAAGCCGCGCGCAGGACGTGACGGCGCATTGGCGACGATCGTTTACGTCGTGCTTGAGCTTAAAGGTAACTACTAACGGCTGTTACTTTAAATAAACACTACACGACGACACCGTCGCTAACTGCTAGTTAAGCCAATTGTTTGCGAAGCGCGGATTTCATATACAATATATGAATGCTCGAAACACGCATGACTCCCGCCGCACTTTCGGCTGCCTTGCCAGAGCCGGGCACGTGGCGCTGGTGGCCATCGGCGACTGACCGTAGCGCTTGGCAAGCGGTGCTGACTCCTACCCGCCAAGCTTGGTTGTTGGCGCGTGCCGAAGAGGCGGTGACCAAGGGCTGGCCAGCCTTACCTGCGTCGTTGTTCCTCGACTGTGCGCGCACCGCCAATCGCGTGCGCGGAGAGGCTGCATATTTTGCGCGGCGGCAGTACCTCGCCTATGTCAGCTTGGCTTTTGTCGCCACCCGCGAGGCGCGCTGGTTGGACTTGGCGATGGACGCGTTGTGGGCCTTGGCCGAAGAGAGCACGTGGTGCATCCCTGCTCATATGGGCCATCGGAACAGTCAGGCGCATGGCTTGCCGCGACATGATGTACCCGTGGTCGATCTGTTCGCTGCGGAAACCGCCGCCATCGTCAGCGACGCGCTCGACCTGTTACGTGACGATCTCGACCTACTTGATCCGCGTATCGTACCGCGTCTGGTGCATGAACTGCGTGTGCGGGTGATTGATCCGGTGACCGAGTTCAAGGAGTGGAGCTGGTTGTCAGGGCGCAACAATTGGACGCCATGGATCATGGCCAATGCCGGGCGGACGGTGTTAGCGCATGCGCGTGACCGCGCCGGCATGGCCGATGTGGTCACGCGCTTTCTCGGTGCAGGTGACCGCTTCCTTTCCAATTACGGCGACGATGGCGGCTGCGACGAAGGCATCCGCTATTGGGGCGTGGCCTTCGGCACTTTATTCCTGTACCTTGAAGCCCTGCATGCGGCTAGCGCCGGCAGCATCAATCTGCTCAGTCATCCGCAGTTCAAGGCCCTCGGCACCTTCCCGGTGAATGCACATCTGGGTGGACGCTGGTTCCTGCCTTTTGCCGACAATCTCGGTACCGGCAGCGTGCGTCGCGCCTTGGGTTGGCGGGTGGGAGAACGGCTGGGCTTGCCGGCCCTGCAGCATCTTGCGTGGTTGGAAAATCGTGAATGGGATGCGCAGCGTGCCGCGTCGCCGCTAACCCCCGGCGGCAATGGATCGGGCCTACAGGATCTGCTGTGGCAATTGTTCTGGATGCCCGCCGATGTAACGGTGACCGCGCCGCCGGCAGAGCCGCGCACATGGTTGCCGAGTCTCCAAGTATTGGCCGTGCGTACCCCCGGCTTGGTGCTGACGGTGAAAGGCGGACACAACGAAGAAAACCACAATCACAACGACGTCGGCTGTGTTCATATTCTGAAGGGCAATGTGCCGGTGGTCATCGACCCCGGCGTCGAGGCTTATTCGATGAAAACCTTTTCAAGCGAACGCTACCAGATCTGGTGCATCCGCGGCGCCGGCCACAACGCACCAGTGATCAATGGCCATGAGCAGCAGCCCGGCCGGGCCCATGCCGGACGCGCGGCACGGGCGTGGACCGAGGGCGCGGTAGAGTGTTTCACCGTCGACCTGGCGGCGTGCTATGCCGCCGAGGCGGAAGTTCGCAGCGCTGTACGCACGCTGCGTTTCGACACCGTGACGCAGTGCATCGATATTGACGATGTGGTCGATGCCGGCAGCGGCGCCATCAAGGTGGTGACCACGTGGTTTACCGTCGTCGATCTACGCCAGGCGCATTTCACCCTCGACTTCGCGGCTGCCGCGGTGGCGATCAGCGACTTCGCATTGGATGATGTCGGTTTGCAAGTCTCGTGGCAAGCCAAGCAGCTGTGGTGCGTCACGGCCACGGTTCAAGGCAGCGGCCCGGTCACCGCTCACTGTCGTATCCGCTAAAATTCAAAAGCTGATCGGTAGGCTGCCTGGAACTAGACGCGGATCAGAGGCTGTCCACATCACCGGCCGTGTCGGGTCAGTGGCGATGACAAGGCGGTGGGCCTCGATCCATACCCCGTGCGGTTCGGCGCCGAGAAGAAGCAATTGATCAGCGAGTTCGTCGGCGCAACCCCAGGCGGCGGCACGGTGTTCTGCCCGTGGTGGCGTCATGAGCGGATGCGGCACCCAATCGCGGGTCGGGTCAGCCAGGTCCTCGGGTCGCGCGACAACCGGCTCATGCGTTGCTAAGCCGGAGGGAATCAGCCAGCCGGCGCGACGGGTGAGCATGCGTAGGCACAGGCCCAGGCCGCCTTGCGGCAGGACTTCCTCGCGTACTGCGCCGACCAGCACCAAGCCGGAAGGGACGGGGAACCAGCGGCGCAGGAGGGTGCGCCGACCTTCGCGCACCACCACCAGCACCGCCGCCACCGGCAACGGTACCAAGACGTCGTCGACGAATGGCAGTTCGTTGCTGACATCACGCCAGGCCCGCCCAGCGACATGCCACGCCACCGCCGCCGAGGCGGTTGCGGGTACGGCGGAGCCCGGGAGAGGTTGCCAGATAGCGCCACCCAGCAGCAGGTGAAAGCTATTGTCAGCGCTCGGCGCGCTGGTGGTCCGGCGCGGGCGCGAAGTGGTGGTGGTCGCCGCCAGGCTACGCAGCGGGCTCAATAGCGAGGTCTGTACCGGTGTGCGTGCGACGATGCGCAAGACTCCAGCGGGCACGCCTTCTGAGACCAACCAAGCGAGCCAGCGGCGTTGTTTGGCACTCAGTTGATCGGCTGGTGATTTGACCTCCCAGAACGCCACCGTCTGGTCTTTCCACACCACCAGATCGGGCAGGCCGCCGGCTTCGTGCGGCGCATCGAGTACGCGTAGCAGCAAGGGCACCAATACGCGCAAAGGCAGATGGCGGATCACCGCTGTCAGCGCCGCGGCGCCGGGCGAGCTCATGAATCCTGGCAGGGGCTCGGCCGCGCGCTGCAGGGCCAGCGCCAAGGCGGCTTCGCGATCGCGGATCAGCGCCGCCGCCGCCGCGCGCAGATCGTGATGGCGGCGTGCGCCATAGCCCCAACGGCCCCAATCCAAAGGTGTCGCCTGCAATGGTGCGCACCATGGGACTGGTCCGGCGGGATGCAGATCCAACACCAGATAGGCTACTGCCAGCCAAAAACCGCCTTCAGCATGCACGCCTTGCCAGCCATCGGCGGCCAAGCGGCGCAGCGCCAGGTCTTCGACCAGCTCGCCATCTGCGATGACGCGGGTGCCGCCGTGATCAAGCCACGCATCAAGGGTACGCATCTGCCACACGCGCTGACGGCGTACGCGTTCGCCTTTAGCGCGGGCTGTCCACGCCGCACGTTCAACTTCGCCCCACAACTGCCAGCTGCCGAAGGCGCGCGCCAACCGGTCGGCAGCCGGCCGCGGACCCCACGCCGCATGCACGTCTTCCCAGACGTTGCGCGCTAGAGCCGGAGAACAGGGGGCGCGGCGCAAGGCGCGGCGGGCGGCGCGCTGATCCGCAGGGGTCAGCGCCCGTTCAGCGGCGCATTCGGCAAGCAGGCGTGTCCAGTGATGCGCCGCGCTGAGATGATGCCAACCGAGGTGCAGCGGTTGGCCGGCGCACGCCTGCACGGCTGCCAGAGCACGGCGGAAGACCATTCCTGGCGGCTGGTCGCCGCGCGTGGCGCGGGCTTGCCGGGCAATCAAATAATCATCGGCGGCAGCGCGTGAGGGCCACGGCAGTACGCCAGTGAGATGTACTTTTTCACCGGCATAGCTGTGGGCCAACGGTGAGCCGCCGGGTGGCACCAGCTGGCCGAGTTCGATGCGTGCCAGCAGACTGAGCTCATCGTCACTGGCAAAGGCCGCCAGGCGCGCCAGGGCGGTTAGTCGCAGTGCCCGTTCGGGAATGGTATAGAACGGCCCAAAGCGGGCCAAGTCAGCTAGGCGTAGCGGATCAGCCAGGATAATCCGCTCGACCTCGGCACGGGTGCCAGACAGACCGAGTTCATCGAGGTTGACGCTGGCCAGTACCTTGGCCGGTTGCTCGTCAGGCGGCACCGTCATCAGCCAGCCGAAGGCTTCGAGGGTGCCTAGCTGAGCGGCGGACAAGTCGATTTCGCGGCGGCGTAGCACTGGGCGGGTGCGCTGCACCCAGCGTGCCAGGGCATCGCCAGAAGCCTCATCAAGCGCCGCCACGCCGGCCGTCAAATCCAGTTCGGCTGGGGTCCACCACGTCGGTGCATTGACCAGCGCACTGCGTAGCACTCGCAGCAAATGGGTACGAGGCGACGCCATGCGCTACCTACCGTCGTTCATCATGGCGGCTTGGTCAATCATCTTCCCCCAACAGTCATCTGTAAAAAAAATAACCCCGAGCCTTATGGCCCGGGGTCATTTCCATGGTGGGCAGTACAGGATTCGGACCTGTGACCCCTCGCGTGTGAAGCGAATGCTCTAACCGCTGAGCTAACCGCCCATAGAGGGCTGAGATCATTAATGGAAGAGTTTAAATGCAAATTATTTTATTATGTCGTTGCTGTCTAGTTTTTTTATGTGATTAATGAACGCTAAAGGATTAAACATCCCTGTGACGGTTTATTCACAACGCACCCGGATGAAGCGCTTGGGATCCTTGCTTTGGGCGATACCTGGCGCGAGCTGCAGCCAGCCTTCGCGTTCGCCGCTGTCATCGTCGTTGACCACCAGGTTGAAACCGATCCCGGCGCGCAGGTGTTCGGCGTCAGTGCCGAGTACCGTGAGCGCAATGCTCCAGTCGTAAGTGATGAGATCGCCCTCGCGATGGACGGCGATATACGCCTTGCCCATCTCATCCTCACGGCCGCGTGGCTTGATCCACATCAGTGCTTGCATGGCGCCATCGTCTCGCTGAGCCATGCCCATCTCCCACCAACCTTCCTGGCCTGGAAGGCTGAAGGCGAACTGGATCGAGTCGGCCTTCCAGATGTCGCCGGTGCTGTAGGGCTGACGCTGGATATCATCGCGCACGACGACCTTCATGTGCAAGCGATCGCCTTCGCGTCCGAGCCAGCATTGCGCTGAAAGGTCCCCTGGTCCGCTCCACATGAAGTGCCCACGTTGGGGGACGTTCTCGTTGAGGTTGACTACTTGTGCGCGTTGATTGAGCACGAGGTCGGGGGGACGGTTGAATGGCCCTGGCGGCACGATCAGACCCACCGTCAACGGGATACCTGCGGTGCCCGTCCACGGCGTGCCGGCGAGGGTGAAGCCGAGATCGAGGAGCGGTGTATCGCCCCAGGTGGGGCCAGTCGCAGGCACCGTGATCTGGTGCGTGACGATGCGCTCATCTCCGGGCGCGAGCGTCAGCGAGTCAGTCGCGTCAGAACCAGCGTCACCACCGCCCCACGCCGGTGGTAGACGCCAGTGCAGATCGAAGCGTTGCTTCACGGTGCGCGGATTGCGCAGCATGACCTGCACATCGCACGTCCGGCCCGGCATCGCCAAGGGAGTGCTGAGAGCAGAGATGAGCGTTTTTTCCAGGGTCGGGTCTGTGGTTGCCCCGCGCACGCGCAGCAGTCCGGGAATCCGCCCGACCGTCCATAACACCTGACCATCGAGAACCGGCAGCTCCTGTTCATCGCCCATCAGGTCGATGGCGCTGACCCGTGCGCCGGTGCCCACCGTGACCACTTGCGGCCCAGCGCTGAGTTGGGGGTTCTCATCCCACGCCGCGAGCCAGCGGGCGTCGGCATCGGTTAGCCTGA
>JAYVTR010000250.1:0-2658 GCA_043788625.1 Planctomycetota bacterium | reverse complement strand
GCTGCATCGTCCTGATCTACCTCCTGATGGTTGGCTGGTTCCGCTCCTTCTCCACCCCGCTGGTGGTGATGATCGTCATCCCGTTCTCGCTCCTGGGCGTACTGCCTGCTCATGCTGCCTGGGGCGCCTTCTTCTCCGCCACCTCAATGATCGGCTTCATGGCCGGGGCCGGCATCGTGGTGCGCAATTCGGTGATCCTGGTAGACTTCATCGAGGCCGAGATGGCGGCAGGCAGATCCTTGGAGGAAGCGGCCATCCAAGCCGGCATCGTGCGTTTCCGGCCCATGCTGCTCACCGCTCTCGCCGTCGTGGTCGGCGCCGGGATCATCTTGGCGGACCCGATCTTCCAGGGGCTGGCCTTGGCGCTTATGGCGGGCTCGCTGGCCAGTCTTGCTACCGCCCCTATTCTGGTTCCGTTGCTGTATGTGCTGCAGCGGAAATGGCTCACATGAGCGCCAAAAGATGACTCCGTTGAGAATGCCGATAAGGAACTCACATGCGAAATGCAGAGCAACCTTGCCTGCCCCCCACGGGCCACACGGCCAGCTGCGTGCTCTGCCGGATCCATTTGTGACGGTTCATTTACGGGTGCGAGAATGCTGTAGAGAACGGTTATGCTGTCGCAGGGGTATCGTGACATGGCGACTGAGCCAGTCTCACGCCAACTCCATTGCGCAACAGGGATGGCTCGCAGCGGTGATCTTCCAACCCCGCAGCTATGACGCCGTGCGTCACCTGTGTCAGCACGGCTTCGACGCCCGCAATCTGTCCGGTGGTTGGCAGAGCGCCCGTCATCGCGCCGGCCTGATCGAAAGCGACAAACAGGCGCGAAACGAGGCCGCGGGATGATCCCTGTCACGGTGCACGATACGGCTGGCCTCCCTGTTCCAGGATCCCACATAACCATACCCGGCAGTCAGCCGCGCTTCGTGGCCCGGCACTGGGGGAAACTCGCGGTGGCGCTCTCCATATTGGTCATCGTTATCGTGGTTCGATTATTACCGGTCACCGTTGAACGGCAGGTCGTTGCGCCTGGCACGGTCGTCTGGGACGTTCTAGGCACAGGCACGCTCGATGCCCGCACGCGGGCAACGGTGGGGGCAAAGATCGCAGGACGCATGGCAGAGATCCTTGCTGACCAGGGCGATCAGGTGAAAAAGAATCAGGTTCTCGCACGCATCGACGACGCCGATTTGCGGCGTCAGGCGTCCGCAGCCGAGGCGGCTTGGCGAGCATCGCAGTCCTCTGTCGTGAGGGCCAAGGCGGACCAGGCCCGAGCCCAGGCGGTGGTGGAGCAGGCACAACGCGACCGCAAGCGCCTCGAGCCGTTGCGGGAATCCAACATCGTAAGTGTGGAGTCCCTTGAGCAGGCTGGGGAGCGGCTCGCCGTGGCCATGGCCGACATTAATCGTTCGGCCGCCGCCATCACCGAGGCAGAGCAGCAGGGATCAGCAGCAGAGGAGACCCTGCGCATGTACCAGGCGCGCCTTGCAGAGGCCACCATCGTGGCGCCGTTTGATGGCGTGGTGGTACGGCGCTTTCGCGAGGTCGGCGATGTGGTGGTGCCTGGAACGGCGCTGATACTGGTGGTGGCTACCGACACCCTGTGGATCTCCGCCTGGGTTGATGAGTCGTCGATGACGGGAATCGCCGTCGGTCAGCAAGCCCGCATTTTCTTTCGGTCGAATCCTGGCAAGGAACATGTCGGAGAAGTGCTGCGGGTCGGCCGCGAAGTGGACCGGGAAAGCCGCGAGTTACTGGTCGATGTGCGGATCGTGGATCCGCCAATCCAGTGGGCCATAGGTCAGCGGGCCGAGGTGTTTATCCAGACCATCAGCAGAGAAGCCGCATGCAGCATTCCTGCGCGATTTCTGCGTACACGTGGGGGCGTCCAGGGTGTCTGGATCGACGATCATGGCGCTGTCGCCTGGAGGCCGCTCGTGATCGGTTTGCGTGGTCGCAATTGGGTTGAGGTGACCAAGGGTCTCGCAGCTGGTGAAATCATGGTCATCCCGGCTGGTGATCCGCTGCCTACCCTGCGCGAAGGCCAGCGCATCAGCGCGCGATGAACCTCGCCCTTCGGGACATCAGGCACCAGGTGGGCCGGTTCATTTTCACCACCGTGGGAGTGGGCCTGCTGCTCATGATTGTCATGGGCATGGGCGGCATTTATCGCGGCCTAGTGGACGATGCCACCTTCCTGGTCGATCGTATCGGCGCCGACCTCTGGGTGGTGCAGCACGACACCCGCGGTCCCTTTGCCGAGGTATCTCGAGTGTCGAACGCGTTGGAGGATCGGGTCAGGGCCGTGCCAGGCGTTAAGACGGCACGGCGCTTCGTCTCTCACACTATTCAACGCGAATATCATGGCGTACCGCTGCGCACGACCGTGCAGGGCCTGGCCTGGCCCGAGGACAAGGGAGAGTGGCTGCCATTGATCGCCGGTCGCCTCATCACCGACGCCCATTACGAATGGATCGCCGATCGTTCCCTGGGTCTCGCGCTGGGAGAGACGCTGCCATTCGGTCGCGATCGCTACACCGTCGTTGGCGTCACGGTGGGCATGATCAGCCAAGCAGGGGATGGCATGGGCTTCTTCACGTGCGCTGACGCCCAAGCCATCCAGAACGATAGTGACGGCGAAACCCAACGCCTGGA
>JAYVTR010000249.1:0-3241 GCA_043788625.1 Planctomycetota bacterium | reverse complement strand
GGGGAAGAGCGTTTTTCAGGTTTACAGAGCGACATCTCGTTGCCGACGCTCCTGGCAGTGATGGCCGGCGGTGGCTTGCTCGCCGGCCTGATCATCTTCCGCTGGTCTACAGCCGCCCGCGGCGGCGGCACCGGCGTCGCCGTGCATGCGTTCCATCACGCCCGCGGACTGATTCCGGTGACCACGCCATGGACCAAGCTGGCGGCCTCGATCATCAGCCTCGGTAGTGGCGGCAGTGGTGGTCGAGAAGGCCCCATCTCGCTGATCGGTGCCGGCTTTGGCAGCTGGTTCGCCGGGCGCATGAGCCTTACTGCTCGCGATCGGCGCGTTTTGCTGGCAGCGGGCATTGCGGGCGGCGTTGCCGCAGTCTTCCGCGCGCCACTGGCAGCCGCGATCTTCGCCGCCGAAGTACTTTATCGCGGACCGGATCTTGAAGCCGATGTGCTGATCCCGGCCTTCATTTCAGCTGTAGTCGGTTACCTGGTTGGCACCATCGGCCTGGATGTGCTGGGGCCATTGGTCGGGCACCAGGCGGTACTCGCCTCAAGCCTGTTCCAACCGCCAGCGGTGACCTTCCATGTCAACGATTGGATGCAGCTGGCCGGCTACAGCCTGGTGGCCCTCGCCTGCGCCGTGGTCTCGCGTTGGTTCATCGCCGTGCAACGTGGCTCGATCCGTCGTTTCGATCGCCTGCACCTGCCGTTCTGGATCAAGCCCGCCATCGGCGCCTTGGGTGCTGGCATGGTGGCCATCGCCATCTACTTGGTAGTGACGCTGCTTATCGGTACGCGTGAAGAAGCACGCATCACCCTCGGCACCATCGGCGGCGGCTACGGCATCATGCACTGGCTGTTCGCGGTGCCTGCCAGCAGCATACATCACCCCTTGATGCTGGCGGGCCTACTGGCGGTAATTGCCTTCGGCAAGTCGGTAACCACAGCTCTTACCGTCGGCTCGGGCGGCTCGGCGGGATTGTTCGGCCCGTGCATCGTCATTGGCGGCTGTACCGGTGGTGCGGTGGGCTTTGCCTTGAGCGGCTTGCCGATCGCTCCGCCACCCACCGCCTGCGTGCTGGTGGGTATGGCCGGTGTTCTCGCGGCCACGCATCGTACGCCGGTGGCGGCATTGCTGATGGTCTCTGAGATCGCTGGCACCTGGCTCCTGCTGATCCCGGCGATGTGGGTGTGCGGCCTGACTTTTTTGCTGACCGGCAGACGCAGCCTGATCAGCGGCCAGGTCGATGGCGTTGAAGACAGCCCGGCGCATCGCAATTACCTGTTCAATGACGTCCTAGCGCACGCCACGGTCGGCCAACTGCTCACCGACGGCCCGACCTGGCTGGTGATTCCGGCACATGCCTCAATAAGCGACTGCCAAAAGCTGATTCAGGAAACGCACCAAGATCATTTCCCCGTGGTGCGCGCCGATGGCCGCTTATCGGGCATGCTCGATCGCCTTGAGATCGTGCGCATGCTCCCTTCAGCGGAAATAGAAGGCCTTGTTTTGGCAGACGACTTCGCCGATGGCGCCGGCATGGCCCTGCGTCCAGATGACAGCCTGACCGACGCCCTGCGGCGTTTTCATCAATTGCGTGTCGAAGAGCTGCCAGTGGCCAGCGCCAGTGGCGAATACCTGGGTATGATATCGAGTGGTTTAGTCATGGGTCATTATCGCGCGGCGCTTGATCGGATGGCTTGTGAATGCCGCGAAGAGGGTTTGACGACGGCTTCAGAGCGGTTGCGGCGTACTACCACGGCGCGTGACATTACCGTTTAATGCGGCACTAGGCGAATTGGAAGCACGGCCGATTCCTGCTTCCTGGTGCTGCACAGGGGAAGTGCATCACGCCAGGCGCTTCGTTTGCGGAAACGGAAAGCCGTCATCACGATGACAGGGACACATCCGAGTTTCAGGAGGCGAGCGCATGATCGGTCCCTTAAGCGCCCATAGCCTCTTGCTCATGTGCATCCTCGCATGCCCGCTCGACGCTGCGCAGACCGCCGCGCCCCGGCCGCCAGAGGTCGTGGCTCCACCTCCGGCATTGCTGCTGCATACCATTATGTGCGAGCGCGGCGAGCTGATCTTTCAGGATGACTTCGACAGCACGACCCCGACCGGAGCCTGGGGTGGGTATTCGGCGGGTGAGTGGACGAGTGCGGGCGGCTTGCTGCGCGTCACCTACACCGGAGGGCATTCGCTCTACCATGAACAGGTGATGCCCATGCAGGACATCGTCATGCAGGTCTCCTTCCGCTTCGATGAGGGCGTGAATGCGATCGGCATGGGCATGGAGGGCGGCCCCGTACGTCATGCATTGCGCTGGAACTTCCACCGCACATCGTCCGATCTCCAGCGTATGCCGGGAGTCGGTACCGGGAACAATCTGATCGACTCGCTGAGCACCAAGCTCGAAGCTGGCCGCTGGTACACCATGGTGATGGAATTGTGTGGCACCGAGATGCTGGTGGCCATTGATGAATCGCACTTGCTGTACGGAACCGCCGATGGCATCGATTGCGACAAGCACTCGATCATCTTGAGCTCGGATGCCAGCGGTGGCAAATACGCGTGGTTCGCGCACTGTTCCGTGTGGCGGGCGACGAGCAAACGCGATTGGCCCGCAAAGCGCGACCTGGTGAAGGAATTGAGTTACAAATCGAAGGAGGCGGCGCCGGAGGCCATCAACCTCTTGATGCAGGAGGATCCATGCGCCATCGCTCCGGTCTTCGCCAGCCCATCGCCGAACGCCAAGGTCGCCAGCATCGAAGAGCAGATCGTCGGCGGTGGCGTTGCCACGGGCAGCAAGCTCCTCGAGAAGCTGTCTGCTGACAAGGATCCGGACGTGGCGCACGCCGCGGCCGCCTCGCTGGCGGTCGTAGCCGCCTGGAAGCAGTCCATTCCTGAGCGGATCGCAACACTCGTCACGGCCGGCGACATCTATCCGGCCGCCGAGATCGCGTCCGCCATGGCCAAGCTCTCCACTGATGATGTCGCTCGCGAACTTCGCGAACACGCGGCGCAACTGAAGTTGAATCCCGGCTATAGCGCCGGCAAGGAGTACCAGAAGCTCGCCGCCATGCCATTCTATGCCCGGCAGGATGTACCCTTCATCAAGCTGGTCGAGGCGCTCGAGAAAAAATACGGCTCCTCGTCACCTGAGGTGGGTAGGTCCAGTCGGCTTCAGGCCGATCAGGTAGCCGATGTTTTGAATGACGTCAAAGGAGCGGTACCCACGGGCACA
>JAYVTR010000248.1:0-8999 GCA_043788625.1 Planctomycetota bacterium | reverse complement strand
AGGGCAAGCTCGGCGGCCAGGCCGAGGTCAAGGGCGTCGGCGGCACGTGGAAGGATCTGACTGACAACGTCAATTCGATGGCTGGCAACCTCACCGGCCAGGTACGCAATATCGCCGACGTCACCAAGGCGGTGGCTGCTGGCGACTTGTCGAAAAAGATCACCGTCGATGTGCAGGGGGAAATCCTCGAGTTGAAGAACACCATCAACACCATGGTCGATCAGCTGAACTCATTCGCCTCAGAAGTGACGCGTGTGGCGCGTGAAGTCGGCACCGAAGGCAAGCTCGGCGGCCAGGCGGATGTACGTGGCGTGTCCGGTACGTGGAAGGATCTCACCGACAACGTCAACTTCATGGCCGGCAATCTCACCTCGCAGGTGCGCGGCATCGCCAAGGTGGTGACGGCGGTCGCCAACGGCGACCTCGAGCGCAAACTGACGCTGGAGGCCAAGGGCGAGATCGCCGAACTGGCCGACACCATCAACAACATGACCGATACCCTGGCGACCTTCGCCGATCAGGTGACCTCGGTGGCGCGCGAGGTGGGTGTTGAAGGCCAGCTCGGCGGCCAGGCCCTGGTGCCGGGGGCGGCGGGCACCTGGAAAGATCTTACCGATAACGTCAATCAGCTGGCGGCCAATCTCACCACCCAGGTGCGTGCCATCGCCGACGTGGCTACCGCCGTGACCAAGGGTGACTTGACGCGCTCCATCGCGGTTGCGGCGCAGGGCGAAGTCGCCGCGCTCAAAGACAATATCAATGAGATGATCCGCAATCTCAAGGATACCACGATCAAGAACAATGAGCAGGACTGGCTCAAGACCAATCTCGCCAAGTTCTCGCGCATGTTGCAGGGCCAAAAAGACATGCTGGCGGTCGGTAAGCTCATCCTCTCTGAGCTGGCTCCGGTGGTCTCGGCGCAGCAGGGGGTGTTCTATGTCCTTGAGCAGGGCCTTGGCGAGGATCCACACCTGCGCCTGCTTGCCGGCTATGCGCTGTCCGACGACCACGCTGTCTCCTATCGCCTGGGCGAAGGCCTGGTCGGTCAATGTGCGGTGGAAGGCAAGAAGATCCTGTTGTCGAATGTGCCTGACGGCTATGTGCGCATATCGTCGGGTCTGGGCCATGCCAAACCGCTGAGCCTGATGGTGCTGCCGGTGCTGTTTGAGGGTCAAGTGAAAGGGGTGATGGAATTGTCATCCTTTACGCCTTTCAGCCAAACGCATGAATTGCTGCTGGGTCAGCTCACCGAGTCCATCGGTATCGTGCTCAATACCATCGAAGCCAATACCCGCACCGAAGACTTGCTTGAGCAGTCGCAGTCACTGGCCCGTGAACTGCAGAGCCAGCAGCAGGAACTGCAAAAGACCAATCAACAGCTCGAAGAAAAAGCCGGCCTGCTGGCCACGCAGAATTCAGAGGTCGAACGCAAAAATAAAGAAGTCGAACAGGCGCGTTCGGCACTTGAAGAAAAAGCCAAGCAACTGGCACTGACTTCGAAATACAAATCTGAATTCCTCGCCAATATGTCGCACGAGCTGCGCACGCCGCTCAATTCGCTGTTGATCCTCTCTGATCAGCTGTCGCGCAATCCGAACGGCAACCTGATTCCCAAGCAGGTGGAATACGCCAAGACCATCCATGCGTCGGGCAACGATCTGCTATCGCTGATCAATGACATTCTCGATCTGTCTAAAATCGAGTCGGGCACGGTCAGCGTCGAGCCGGGCGATCTCTACTTCTCAGATCTGCATGAGTTCATCTTGCGTACATTCTCGCACGTGGCCGAATCACGTGGCCTGCGTTTCGACATCGACCTCGATGGGGCCTTGCCGAAAGCCATGCACACCGATGTCAAACGTCTGCAGCAGGTCATCAAGAATCTGTTGTCAAACGCCTTCAAATTCACTGAAGAAGGCAGCGTCACGGTGCAGGTCGCGATCGTTACCTCAGGCTGGGATCGTGGCAACGAGTCGCTCAATCGCGCGGTGGGGGGCGTTCTATCGTTCTCGGTGTCCGATACCGGCATTGGCATCCCATTGGAAAAACAGCAGATCATCTTCGAGGCTTTTCAGCAAGCTGACGGATCGACCAGCCGCAAATACGGTGGCACCGGTTTGGGTCTCGCCATCTCACGAGAGATTTCACACATGCTCGGTGGCGAGATCCATCTGGCTTCCAATCCCGGCAGTGGCAGCAGGTTCACCTTGTACCTGCCGCGCACCTATGTTGCCAACAGAGCAGTCAAGAGGGCCTCTGTTGAAGCCATTCCAGCGCATCCCGTGAGTTCCGATCAGGTGATGGAGCTGCCACCTGACAATCGCATCGTTCGCAATGAGATGGATGATGATCGAGAGCATATAGAACCGGGAGATTTCGTCTTATTGATCGTCGATAATGATCGGGGTTTCTCATCCTACCTTATGGAAGTGGCGCGTGAATTCGGCATGCGCGTAGTGGTCACCGCGCGTGGTGGCACAGCTATCGCCCTGGTGCGCCAGTACCGGCCAGCGGCAGTACTGCTGGATATCAAGCTCGCCGATATCGAAGGTTGGCGGGTATTGCGCAGTGTGAAAAATGATTTTGCGAGCCGTCATATCCCTGTGTATGTGCTGTCCAATGACGACGATCGCACGCGAGCCCTGCAAGAAGGCGCATTCGGCATGATGACTAAGCCGATCGATCGCCAGCAGCTCGATGACCTGCTGCAAGATTTGCGCACCTTCGTCGCCCATCGTCGGCGCCGCTTGCTGGTGATCGAAGATGACCAGGCGCAACGCGAACACATCGTCGAGCTGGTACAAGGGGCTGACGTAGAAACCGTGGCCGTGGGGACAGGCGAAGAGGCACTATCGGTTCTGGGTCGCGAGTCGTTTGATTGCGTGGTCCTGGACCTGGGGCTGCCGGATATCGCTGGCACAAATGTTGCTGAACGCATTGAACAACGCATGACCGCGCGCTTCTTACCGGTGATCGTCTTTTCAGGTCGCGATATCGCCGTGGAAGAACTGCCGCGGTTGCGGCGCGTGGCTAAGACCCTCATCGTCAAGGACGGTCAGTCGGATGAGCATCTTCTTGAGGAGGTGTCATTGTGCCTGCATCGGCCGTATGCGGGCATGGACAAGCAGCAGAGCGACATGCTCACGCATCTGCATCGCCCCGAAGAAGTGCTGCGTCATCGGCGCATCCTCGTCGTCGACGACGACATCCGCAATATCTTCGCCATGACCAGCCTGCTCGAACGTTACGAAGTCGATGTGCTCTCGGCTGAGGACGGCAAGCACGCGATCGAGATCATCGAGCAAGATCCTGAGATCGAGCTGGTGCTGATGGACATCATGATGCCAGAGATGGATGGCTATGACACCATGCGTGAGATCCGTCGTTCGACGCGTTTCGCGGCCTTGCCTATCATCGCCCTCACCGCTAAAGCGATGAAGGGCGATCGCGAGAAATGCCTCGATGCCGGAGCCTCGGATTATGTCGCCAAGCCGATCGATCCACCGCACCTCATCTCGCTGCTGTGCGTGTGGCTCTATCGCAGCGCGCATGCGACCTTAGGGCAAAACCCGTAATGCCTGGCAGCCGTCAACCCATGCACGAGGCCAGCACTGCACCGGCGGTGCTGCTCGTCGATGACCGTGCGGATAAGCTCGCTGCTCTTTCAGCCGTGTTGTCGGGATTGGACCTGCAACTGGTTACCGCTACTTCGGGCAAAGAGGCCCTGCGACATCTGCTGCATGGTGATTTCGCGGTCATCCTGCTGGATGTGAGCATGCCGGTGATGGATGGGTTCGAAACCGCCGCACTCATCCGTGCACGTCGCGCCACCGAGCACACACCGATCATTTTCGTCACCGGCCTCAACGATACCGATAACCACGTCTCACGCGGCTATTCACTGGGGGCGGTGGATTACATCTTCACCCCGGTGTTATCAGAAGTGTTGCGTGCCAAGGTTTCGGTCTTCATCGACCTCTTCCGCAAGAATCGCGACCAGCGCTCACTGTCCGAGGCGGTGGCGATCGAAGCCGAAAAACGTGCGGCCAAGTTCGAAAGTCGCCTTGAGGCCCTCCTCAACCGCCTTCACGTAGGCGTATTCCGCTGCACCATCGAGGGGCGTCTGATCAGCGCCAACCCGTCATTCCTGCACATCATGGGCCTGCATCCGACGGTGGACATTAAAGTCATCGATATGAATTCGTTTTATCCGCAGCCGGCGGACCGCATCCAGCTGATCCAGCGTCTGAAAGACACCGGTCAGGTCCAGGAGCCTTATGTTCAGCAGCGGCGTAGTGATGGACGAATGATTTGGGCCTCGGTCGCCAATACTTTGATCACTGGTGACGATGGCGTGCTCTACATTGATGGACTGATCGAAGATCTCACCCTGCGCAAGCAGGCCGAAGATGCCCTCATCACCAAAAGTGAAGAGTTGGCACGCAGTAACGCTGAACTGGAACAGTTTGCTTATATCGCCTCGCATGACCTCCAAGAACCGCTGCGAATGATTTCAACATTCTCATCGCTCCTGATGAACAAATACGCGCCCGATTTCGACGATCGCGGTCGGCACTTTCTTGGGCAAGTGGTCGAGGGCGCGACCCGCATGCAGCAGATGATCAGGGATATTCTTTCCTATTCGCAGGTCGATCGGGTCGAACGCATCAGTGAGCTCGATTGTGCGCACGTGATCGACATGGCTCTTTTCAATCTTCAGGGCCTGATCACCGAGAAACGGGCCGAAATCATCGTCGGGCCGTTACCTCATATCCAAAGCGATGCGGTGATGTTGGGGCAGGTATTCCAGAACCTGGTCGCCAACGGTCTCAAATTCACCCGTCCAGAGATCACCCCGCGCATTGAGATCAGCGCTGAACGTAACGGCGATGTATGGTTCTTTTCGGTTGCCGACAATGGCATTGGTGTTCCGCTGGAACACCGTGAACGGATATTTGGAGTCTTTCAACGCCTTCACCCGCGTGACGTATATGAAGGGACGGGCATCGGTCTGGCCGTATGCCGAAAAGTGGTGCAATGGCATGGCGGCGAAATCCAGGTGCATGTAAATCCCAGTGGTGGGTCGATCTTCAGGTTTTCGTTGCCGGTCTCTTCACAGCGGCCGTGGGCCGTTCCTGAAACCCTTGTAGCCAAGTCCAGTGCTGATTTATGAATGAAAAACAATTTTTGATGCCACGAGCGTCGGCGGCCTCATCATATCCAAGATCTATAAAACAGGCCAGGCCTGCATTGAAACCATGACTACCCACATCATCCTGGTAGAAGATAATCTTTCAGATATCGAGCTGATCCGTATCGCTTTCGAGGAAGCAGCAGTGGCGGCGGATTTCACAATTTTCCGCGATGGCGAAGAAGCGATTGCCGAGGTGCGCAAGATCGCGCGTAACAAGCACCAGCTTCCTGATTTGGTATTTCTTGACCTCAATTTACCGCGCGCATCGGGGCATGAAGTTTTGGCGGTTATTCGTTCTGAACCAACGTTTGCGAACCTGCCGGTTCTGGTTCTATCAACCTCCAATCATCCAGTCGATCGTTCGCGCTGCATTGCCGCCGGAGCATCGGACTATTTAGTGAAGCCATCACGTTTCGACGAACTTCTTTCACTCGTGCATGAGGTAGTACGGCAATGGCTGTCCAAGCCGGTATGAAGCGGCTGCATCTTGTTGTGGTCGATGACAGTTCTGCAGAACTACAGTTGGTGAATGAAGCCGCACGGGAGTTCGCACCAGATGTGATCTTAACCACTGCTATGACGCGCGCCGGTCTCTTCGCCGCCTTGGCGACGGCAGCCAAGCCCGACCTGATCCTACTCGATTTGCATATGGGCGCAGATCACGGTAGTGACATCGCTCGTGAACTGCAGCGGCAGATGCAAAACACCGTACCATTGGTGATCCTTACCACGGTAGAAGACGCGGTAGAACAGGCACGCTGTTTGGCAGCAGGCGCCATCGATTTCTGGATCAAGCCGTTTCGCTTCGACGATTACGAAGCATTGTTCGTGCGTATCCGTCATCTGTTGGCGCAGCAATAAAAGAGCACCGGCAACGCGCTCGCATGCGTGATTACACGCGATGCGAACACGTTGTCAGCGCGCCTCTGCGGTCAAAAGCTAAAGACTGAGGACCAAGGAATAACAGGCTCAGGTCATCAAACGCTGCGGTTGCCTTTGCGGAACAGACCCGTCAGCAGTGAGATGACGAACAGCACTAAGAATAAAAAGAAGAGGACTTTGGCAATCGAGGTAGCGCCAGTGGCGATATCACCGAAACCGAACATTGCGGCAATGATAGCGATGATGAAGAATGCGGCTGACCAGTAGATCATGATGGCTCCAGAAGAAGGTCAGGCGTTCGCCTTACCAGGGTGATGCAAATATTTAGCATCATGTGTGCCAAAGCCTCTACCTTAGCATGCGTTAAGATTTAATGCATTCCTGCATGGTGCATGATCGAGTTGGTAGACGTACCTGCACCCTGCAACCTTTTTCCGGATGCTGTGAACTGATTTCGAGTGTGCCATGGTGCAGGGCGAGCATGCGTTTGGCGAGAGCAAGGCCCATACCGTTACCGGGTACTTCCTCCCACGGATGCATGCGTTGAAATAGTCCGCCCACGCGTTGGCAATCGGTGAGGGTAAGTCCGGGACCATCATCAGTGACAGTTAACAGCCAATGTGCGTCTTCTTGCTTTGCGCATAAATGGATCCGCGGCGTGCCCGGGCCATGGTAATGCAAAGCATTATGCAGGATTTGAAGCAAAACTTCGCAGAGAAACTTTTCATCGCCCATGACCGTGGGCAGAAAGTCGTCGGCGGTGACTTCGGCCTGGGTACGAAGAATCACCTCTGCTTCTTGCTGTTGTGCATGATTCCACAAATCCGCCACCGCACAGACCCCTACCGTCAATGGTTCACTTGGTAAACGTAGCCAACGGACCAGATCGGTAATGAGTCCTTGGAGACGCATGGCATGATGGGCGGCCGTCTGCACGTGATTTCGTAGTTTGTCATGGAGCTGCAAGCCTGCTCCCTGACGCTCGACGAAGGAGAGATAGGCCGAAACCAGGCGCACATGTTGACGAAAGTCGTGCGATATGGCGGCCGCTAATGCATAATCGTCGACTTGAGTACGGTTGTCTGCGCTTGGCAGCCGCGAGGTTTCCACCACCGACACAGGCACGGCGCACGCCAATATTGATTCATCATCAATGCGTGTGACTTCCAAACGCACATGCACGTTTTCATCGGCGCGACGCAAGCTGCTGATGCAAGAATAATGACTACGTGCGCCGGTTTGCAGTTGGGCGATGAAGGGTAGCTCCGCACGTAAACTCTCGGCCTCGATCTGATCAAACCAGGACTCACCACTCATTGGGTTTCGCGCGCATAATTCCTGCCACGCGCGGTTGCACCATTGCATCTGATATGAGTCATCTAGTACTGCATGTGCTAGGGGACTGATTGCCAGGCCGGGAAGAAGGGTCCTAAAAGTCATGTACGCTTTCAAAATGAAGTCGTCGTCAGGAAGAACTTATAAAGCATAATCAATCCTCAATAGCTGTCATGCATGCATTCTGCACGAAGCCCTAGGGCTTTTGCGTATCTATGGCGATTACCAACGCTGTCCAATTGGCACAATTCGTGCCATACAAGAATATCACGGACCATAGAAAAACGAGCCGCTTAGCTCGGCTCGCTCGTCCATGAATCCGCATCACCAATCATCTTGGAAGTTGCCATGAGTAAGCCCCCAGCCGATTCAATCACCGCATTGAACAATATTCTAGCAGACACTTATGTGCTGGCCGTGAAGACCCATGCGGCACATTGGAACGTCACCGGTCCATCATTTAACGGTTTGCACCTGGCTTTTGAAGCTCAGTACGGGCAGTTGATCGTGGGCGCCGATATTCTCGCCGAACGCCTGCGAGCCCTGGCGCAACCAGCACCCATGGGCATGAACGCATTGCTGCAGTCGAGTAGCATCACCGAGGCTATTCCCGGTACCGACGGCATGGTCTTGGCCCGGGCTCTGGCCGCGGATCACCGTGCCATCGCCAAAACCTGCGTTAGCGCCGCTTCAGCCGCCGAAGATGGGGACGACAGCGCTACCGCCGACATGTTAATCACGCGTGTCGAAGAGCATGAAAAGACGGCGTGGATGTTGGAAGCGACCGCATCTTGAAGCCTAGCTGGTGACATGAGAGCAGGGTGGTAGCCAGGTGGTAGCCAGGGTGGTAATAGGGCGTGGTCGAGGGTTGGTGTGGCGCTGACATCAGTTACTACCAACGCCTCTTCAGTGGCGGAGCTGGCATGGCCAGCGAGCACACCGCACGGGCTAGCTTAGGCGCTTGCGGCGGCCGAGCATGAGGCCGAGCCCGGCGATCAAACCTACCATCCCTCCCTGTCCACATCCACCGCTGGATCCCCCGGAGCTCGGTTGTTGCACCGGGCTGCTTTCGGCCCGACTCACGGAGATGGATACCGTCGCATCCGTGCTGGCCACTGTCCCATCATGTACAGCGAAGGTGAAGCTATCACTGCCATGGAATCCCGGAGCCGGAGTGTAGAGCATGCTCGAACCACTGCCGCCCAGGGTTCCGTGGCTGGGACCGGTGGTGACGGAATAAGTGAGGGGATCGCCATCGGCATCGGTTCCCGACAAGGCGACCGCGGTCATCGCATCCTGACTGGTGACTACATTCTGCGGGGCGGCCACCGGCTGGCGGTTGGTAGTCGCCGGTCCACCCAGGAAGACTGGATAGCCATTGGTATTGGCGGCGCCGTCACGGTTCACGACATAGAGGTAGCGGGTGGTGCTGCTCGCAAATGATCCCAGATTGACGGTGATCTGCAGTTGGCCATCCGTCCATTGGCTATGGGGCAATTGCATCTCGCCATGCTTGCGATCCGCCCAGCGCGCAGCATCGCAGAGCTCTACCCGTGCCGGTGTGTTGTCGATGTAGACGTCATCGATG
>JAYVTR010000247.1:0-11711 GCA_043788625.1 Planctomycetota bacterium | reverse complement strand
TTCTGGGTCGCCGCTGCCTGCCCGGTGATATTGAACGTGTGCATGATCTCGACCATCTGGTTGTCACCGGATCAAGAGGTGCGGGTCGCGCCGTATGCTGTTTTGGCGGCCGGCGTCTTGATGACCGCGCTCAGCTTCCTGGCGCTTTCGCGCAGCGGCGGCATGCCGCCGCTGTCGTTCACGCCGACGGCGGCATATCGTAATTTCCGCAATGCCCTCGGGCCGTCGTTGTTGTCCTCGGGGGTCTACCAGATCAATGCCTTCTTCGATACCTTGATTGCGTATCTTTTTGCGGTTGGCGCGGGGCCGGTGCAATTCCTCTATTTCGGCAATCGGCTGCTGCAGTTTCCCTTGGCCCTCATCGGTCACGGGGTGACGACGGTAGCCTTTCCCGAAATGGCCCGCCGTGCCGGACTGGGGTGGCCGGCAACCGGCGAGGGTCTGCGCACGGCGGTGCGTTTGCAGGCCTTTTGGTTGATGCCGGCGGCGGTGGGCTTGCTGGTGTGCGCCGAACCCCTGGTGCGGGCGATTTATCAGACCGGCGGTTTTAATGCCGAAGCTGTGGCGCGCACCACCCTGGTGACTCGTTTTTTGGCGGTATCACTGGTGCCGCTGTCGATTGCCAAGCTGTTGGTACGGGCATTCCATGCCCATCTCGATCAACGCACACCATTGCTGGTGAGCATCTCCACCATCGTCTTGAATCTGGGGCTGAATCTGTTGCTGATCCGCACGCCCCTGCAGGAAGCCGGACTCGCATTGGCCAGTGCCATCGCCGCCATCGCCGGTTGTGCCACCTATGTCTATCTGTTGCGTCGGCATGGTGCCGGTAGCGTTGTCGACTGGCCGGGGCTCGTTCGTCCGCTCGTCGCCGCCACGGTCATGGGCATTGCCGTTGAAGCCTTGCTGCGGTGGTGGCCGCAGCCGGCCGGACACGACTCAGGCGTGGCCTTGGTGCGACTGGCCACCGCCGTAGTGGTTGGCGGCGGACTCTATGTCGGCATCGCCGGTACCGGCTTCTTACGGCGGAAAAAACCTAAAGCGGCGTAGGGATTATTTGGCTTCGAGAGCGCTCAGGCCATCGATGGTGTCGATACGTCGAGTGACCCCGCGACGGTGGAGGTTGGGCAACCAGGACCATGCCTTATTGGTGCCGTGGGCACGTGCTTCTCGCATGGTTTGAATCGCCATCCATAAGAAGCCCGAGCAATACACGAACAGGAGCGGACTGACCCACCACGGGTGGAATTCAAAGCCAACCACCAGCGCCAGGGCTGCCCACGCGGCACAACACAATTCGGGAATACCGCTAGCAGTACGCGCCTTGTAGCTGCTGGTGGCCGAATTCGTGCCCTGGGCGCCACCTTTGGGTGTGCGCACGAAGGGACTCGCTTGGCCGGTAAATGCCTGCCAGGCAGCGCGCGTATTGGAGATGGCGATACCGGTGCCGAAGGCAGCCAGCGCCGGCAACAGGGCCATGCGTTTGAGGCCGGGTAAGCCATGCAACACCAGCTGGGCGGTGAGGTAGGTGATGGGCGGGGTGGCGGCGCCGATGATGAAGCACGCCAAGCCGAGAACGAGGATGACCTTGGGAACCGAGGCCGCAGCGATGAGCGCCAACGGCGCCATCAACAAGCTGAGCAGGATCAGCGGATGCACCAGGTAGTGCGTCATGTGTAAGGTAGCCGCAATTTTTTCAGTCGGGCTCCAGCGTGAACGCCACACCTTCGGCAACAGCTTCATGGCGGTCTGCAGCGAGCCCTTGGCCCAGCGGAACTGCTGCGCCCGCCACGCATTCACGCTTGAAGGAATTTCGCCGGGAACCGCCAGCCCCAGGCGGTAAGTGCAGCGCCAGCCGCACAGCTGGACGCGGTAGGAAAGATCCATGTCTTCGGTGAGGGTGTCGTGTTCCCAACCGCCGCCGGCGATGATGGCGCTGCGCCGCCACAGACCGCAGGTGCCGTTGAAATTCATCGCTAATCCCGACCACGCCCGCGCCCCTTGCTCAACCGCGAAGTGGCCGTCGATACCCAGCGCCTGGGCGCGGGTCAGGGCATTTTCGGTGCGATTCAGATGCGCCCAGCGGCCCTGGACCAGGGCCAGGTCCTGGTCGGCCAGCAACGGTCGGATGGCGCGCAGCAGGAAGTCGGGCTCGGGTACGAAATCGGCATCGAAGATGGCGATGAACGGCGCGTCGTTCTGCTGCATACCGAACTCCAGGGCGCCGGCTTTGAAGCCCGAACGATTGGGGCGGCAAACCTGCACGCAGTCGATGCCTTGGGCACGCAAGCGGGCGCAGGCGGCGGCCCCGATCTGCACGCTGTCATCGGTCGAATCATCTAGCAACTGCAGATGCAGACGATCGTGCGGCCATGCCAGCCGGCCGATCGCGTCGACCAGGCGGGTGACCACATCCCGTTCATTGAAGACTGGCATCTGCACCAAGACATGCGGCAGCTCAGCCGGTAAGGGTACCGCCAATTCAGAAGCTTCGAGGGCCGCCGCACTGCGTCGATGGCGTAGGAAACGTCCCAGCAGCCACAGGCTGTGCAGGGCATAAATGGCCAAGGCGCCCACCGCAAAGGCGTAGACCACGGCGGAGATCAGACTCAGGTACGACAACACTTGCATAAGGGGGCGAGATTGTGGTTCAGACGTTGCGTGTGCAACACTTCAATGGTTTTTTCCAGCATTTCACTGCGTGGCCCATGAGAGGAGGTGAGGTCAGTTGCGTGGCCGCCGGTGACTAGCTTCGAACAGGTTTGATGAGTAGTTGCATCTACGCAGGGTTATTAGAGCCAACTATTTACAACTACGACAATACAATTTTTGTTATAATAAAAGTAAATAATTTTTGCAAAACATTAAGGCATGGGATCACTGGCCTCTATGGTGGCTTTCGTGGTTTCCTTGAAAAGCACATAGGCACTGCTGCCGGGAGGCAATGTCAGGCCCCGCCACAGCGACTGGCGTAATGCGATAGAAATCCTTATCGGTGGTGATGTTCTTGATGTTGGCGAGGAACAAGCGGACACCGCTTGGTGTCGATGACCCAAAGTTGTTGGGGTGAATCAAGCATGGTGAATCCCTGCAGCAGGCTGCGTGAAATCAGGTGATGCCGACGTGGTTGGTTGCTCATAACCTACCGCCGTGGTCCAGTTGCATCGCCAGTTCGGCGAGCCGTATGGCCGCTTACACCGGGCTTGTTCTTCCGCAGTGCGGAAATGGGTGGACTGAACAGATCGGGATGGGCGTACAACGCCTCATCGAAGGTGGCTAGGGTGATGCTACCCGCATTTCGTGAACGGACTCCAACAAGGTAGTCGGCGAAGTCACCCTTCCCAGAACGGTAGAGATCGACGGCCTCTCGGACCGCATCCTTATCCTCAATCACGAAGAGACTGGTGTCGAGCAGGCGTTCGAACATCACGACAATCTGCGTCCGTTCGATCTTGTAGGCACGGGCCAGAACCCACACGGTTTCACAAAGCGTGATGGTCGATAGGTGAGCCGATCGATGTTGATTTTCCAGACCCAGGAGGAGAGCCGAAGCCTCTTGGAACTGTTTAGCGTCATCCTGAGCCAAATAGCGAACCAGGACGTTGGTATCGAGTCCAATCACCGCCGTGGTCCTACCCGATCAAGAATAGCGCCCGTGATGGCATCATTCATCTCCTCAATGCTAACTGCCTTCCGGCTAGGCCGATGGAGAAGGCCCGCCAGGGCCGCCACCGATCCTGTGATCCGATGCATCACGACATCGCCGTTGGGAGCGATGGCGAAATCCACCTGATCGCCCTCAGTGACGTGGAGATGCTCCCGAATGGGCTTGGGGACCGTGATCTGGCCCTTGCTGGTGAGCGTTGAGGTCGGCATGAATCTCTCCTGATATCCTTACTAAGGGTAAGGAATAGAGGCCGAAATGCAACCTGTCCTTAAAGGTGGCAAGGGTGGCACCGGACCTATCTCGTACATCGTTGCACCCCGTGCCAGCTTTCTGTTACGTCATGTGATGGATAACCATAGGCCTGGGGCTTCTCGGCTTCTTCGAAGGGTGCACTCCTCCTTCATCCGGGACTACATACCATCGCTATTTTCAATATACTATTAGTTCCTGCTAGTACCGTTTTTTCATGTCTAAGCGCCATGAAACACACCGATGAATTGCGGCATTAAACGAAAAACCCCGCATTGCTGCGGGGTTTCGTAATGGTTGGCCCGTCAGGATTCGAACCTAAACAAAGAGAGCCAAAATCTCTTGTGCTACCGTTACACCACGGGCCACCGTGGCCGGTCATTGCTGACCGGGGGGTGCTAACTCAACCTTCAACCCAGACGGTGTCAACCTTTGTCCAAGAGATGAGGCCTTCGGGAAACCAGATGGCCAGTTCACGTTCGGCCGATTCAGGGGCATCGCTGCCATGAACCAAATTGTTGCCCTTCGACAGGCCGAAGTCACCACGGATGGTGCCGGGAGCGGCGGCGCGCGCATCAGTGGCGCCGATTAATGTGCGGGCGACGGTGACGGCCGAGTCACCTTCGAGGCACAGCGCTACCAGCGGACTCGAGGTGATGAAGCTCAATAGGCTGGGGAAGAACGGGCGCTGAGCGTGCTCAGCGTAGTGCTTAGTCGCCTGCTCAGTGGTTGGCAGCACCAGCTTCATGCCGACGATGCGCAAGCCCTTGCGCTCGAAACGAGCAATGATCTCGCCAGCGAGTCCACGCTGGATGGCGTCGGGCTTGAGCAGAATAAGGGTGCGTTGGGCTGACATGGCTGGTTCCTAGAGCGGGGCGGGGATGCTGCGTTACAAGTCAGCATTGGCAAGTCAGATCCGCAGTGGACACCGCCACTGCCTGCGCTACCTTGCCGCCCGCGCCAGCGTAAGCTGGACGCGTAGGCACGGTGCCAACCGTGCCGAGCATTTGATGTGGGGGTATAGCTCAGTTGGTAGAGCGGTTCGTTCGCAATGAACAGGTCAGGAGTTCGAATCTCCTTACCTCCACCAGTAAAAACCGGCACCTTTAACAGGTGCCGGCTTTTTTATTGGCTGCATTTTTTTGTCCGCCGCCTTCATCTGCCGCAAGTTGCCCACACGCCGCCGCACGCACACTTGCGCCGCATGGTAGCCTCTCGTGAACCGCTTCTCACCGCCACCGACAAAGAAGATCTCGGCGATGCCAAGCTGCTGCTCGGTAGCGCGGGTGGCAATCTGCGGGCCGCCCTGGTCGGTGACGAGCTCATCGATGCTTTGTTGAACGCCGAGCGTCAAACTGAACAAGCATTGCTGGCCATCCGCCGCGTACGCGGGCACGTGGTCGGCGCGTGATGAACGATTTTGACGACGGAATCGTCGATGAATTACCTGATGTGTCGGGTCTCACACCGGTGCATTCGCTCGCCCGTCTGCGAGCTGGCGCACCGCTTACGGAAACGACGGTGCGCGAGCGCTTGCAGCCGCGCGAAGCCCTGCGGCGTTTTTGGGGCTATGATGACTTTCGTCCATTGCAGTTTGATGGCGTTGATGCCGCGCTGACGCGCCAGGATGCCCTGGTCGTGCTGCCAACCGGTGGCGGCAAAAGCCTATGTTATCAAGTTCCCGCCGCCTGCGGCGCCGGACTGGTGCTGGTCGTCTGTCCGTTGATTGCGTTGATGGATGACCAAGTGGCCGCCGCCCGAGAAGCCGGTTTGCGCGCCGGTGCCCTGCATACCAATGTCAGTGAGGACGAAAAACGCCGGGTGCGCACCGCTCTCGACGCTGACCGTCTCGATCTGTTGTACGTCAGTCCTGAACGCTTGTCGGTAGGCGATCTCCTGGGTCGTCTGGCCAGCCGCATCGCTTTGTTCGCGGTCGACGAAGCACATTGCGTGTCGCATTGGGGACACGATTTCCGCCCCGAATACCGCATGCTCGGTCAGTGGTTCGCCGCCCATCCGCAGATCCCGCGCATGGCCTTGACGGCCACCGCCACACCCCAGGTACAAGACGACATCTGTGCTCAGCTAGCGCTGCGTAATCCGCGGCGTCTGGTCGGCCACGTCGATCGTCCGAATCTAGTCTATCGCTGCCTGCAGCGGCACGACCAGATGAAGCAGATCATCGAAGTGGTGCAGCGGCATGCCAATGACGGCGGCATCGTCTACGCGCAAACGCGCAAAGAAGTCGAACGCATCGCCGATACTCTGGCCAAGCGCGGCGTTAACGCCGCCGGATATCACGCCGGTATGGATCCGCAGCGGCGCGCCCGCATCCAATCCGATTTCGTCAATGAACGCATTGCCGTGGTCGCTGCCACCATCGCTTTCGGCATGGGCATCGATCGCAGCAATGTACGTTATGTAGTGCATGCCAATGCACCGAAATCGATCGAACATTACCAGCAGGAAGCTGGTCGTGCAGGGCGCGATGGCGATCCGGCCGAATGCGTGTTGTTGTTTTCCGCCGGTGATTTGGTGACCCACCGCAGTCTCGCACAAAAAGACGGATCCTTGGCCCCGGATCGTCTGCGAGTGTTGAATCGACATCTGTCGGAGGTGGGGCGTTTTGCCCTCGCGCCGGTCTGCCGTCACCGCATGTTGACTGAGCATTTCGGGCAAACGTATCCGGATCCGCATGCGCCTCGTGAAGGCGCCGATTGCGGTGCCTGTGACGTGTGCCTGGGCGAGACCAAAGAGATTCCTACCGCTGAAGCGCTGTTGACGGCGCAGAAGATCATCAGTGCGGTATGGCGTCTCGGCGGACGTTTCGGTGCGGCGTATGTGGCGGCGGTCTTGCGTGGCGAGCTGGACAGCAAGCAGGTCGATCGCGCCAAGCGTTCAGGCCATGATCAGCTGACCGTCTTTGGTTTGATGAAAGAGATGAGTGAACCCACGGTGCGCGCGTGGATCGACCAACTGGTGGTGCAGGGCCATTTGGCCATTGTCGAAGAAGGTGATTATGCCCTGCTCGGTCTAACCGATGCTGGTCGGGTGTTATGCAAAGGGATCGGGGTGGTGCGCCTGGGTGAACACCAGACCGCTAAACCGCTGCGTAAGGCCCGTGCAAACGGCACTGCCGGCAGCGCAGCGCCGGTCATGGAAGGAGCCGATAAGGTAATCTTCGATCGTTTGCGTACCTTGCGCCGATTGATGGCCGAACGGCACCAAGTGGCTCCCTACATGATCTTCCATGACGCCACCTTGCATCAAATGGCGGCGACTAAGCCGACGGATCTGTTGGCCATGCGCACTATCAAGGGTGTGGGCGAATCAAAATTGGTGCATTACGGCCAAGCCTTTCTCAAGGTTTTGGGCGGTATGGATCCGACCGTGGCGGCCGCTGAATAACGGCTGTCGCTGGCAGCGACGGGAACTCATAACATACTGTTTGCAGTTTAGTGAAGTGCGCTGAAGCGCCGCCTGATCTAGGCGGCGGCTGACTTACCCCGAACTCCCACAGGTAGTCCCATGCGTCTCTTTCTTTCTCATGTTCTTCTGTGTCTGGCGAGCGTTCTATCGGCTGAAGAAGCGCTCATTACCTATGGTGGTCAAACGATCACGGTCACCCTGCCGGCGCTGGCCCACGGCGCTGCCGCGGCAGCCCCGCGCCTGCGGGCAGTTGCTTCTGATATCGAAATTCATGATGCGTTGATCGTGAGTTTGCGGGCAGGAACAGATGCTCTTGCGCTCGCCGGTCGTCATCAGCTGGTTGCAGAAAAAACCACTTTGCCCCACGTGTGGCGGATGTCGGCGCCTGGCGACGTGCGCGCCGCGATCGCTGCTGCTGCTGCTATGCGGGCTGAGCCGGGAGTAGCCTGGGTCGAGCAAGAAGTCAGTGCACCAGCGCGTGTACGCGTTGATATAACGCCACAGCAATGGCACTTGCTCAATGATGGGACGGTGGCTGGCACGCTGGGCAATGATCTCAATGTGGCAGGCGCGTGGGCTGCCGGGGCTTCGGGTGCGGGGGTGAATATCGCTGTGGTCGACTCGGGTATGGATATGACGCACCCCGATTTGTTGCAGAATTTGCGGACCAACATCGATGTGGATGTATTGGACAATGATGCCAACCCGTCTGCCGAGAGTGTATTGGTCAGCGGTAGGGATGCTGAGGCCCATGCTACCATGGTGGCGGGAATCGCGGCCGCGCGTGGTGATAATGGCTTTGGCGTCACCGGGGTTGCCTACCGCGCAGGAATTATCGCTGTTCGTTTGATTACTGGTGTACCCATTAGCAATTCGCAAAAAGCCAAGGCATTGGGATGGTTGACAACCGATGCCACTTTAACCGCCGGTAATCGCACGGATGTGTCGAATAACAGTTGGGGGCCTGACGATAATGGCATTGATAATGGAGCGATCGCTGATGCTCCATCCTCACTTGAAAATGCGGCCATGGCTGCCGGGGTGAGCGTTGGCCGTGAGGGTAAAGGCGCAGTCTATATTTTTGCAGCCGGCAATGGCCGCAGCGCAGGTGACAGCATCGATTTTGATGGCTATGCCAGCAATCGTTTGGTGATGGCGATCGGGGCATCGAACGCGACCGGACACGTCGCCAGTTTTTCAGAGAGTGGCTTCAGTCTGTTCGCCAATGCACCAGTAGACGATATGGTGGGTATGGCCAGCACCGATCGCCAGGGTTTGAACAAGGGTTTCAATCTCGCGGCTTCTCCGGCTGGCGATTATACCACCACCAGCCAAGGTATCGTAGGTACCTCATTCGCTGCTCCTCAGGCAGCGGGGGTAGTGGCCTTGATGTTGGAAAAAAATCCTGCGCTCACCTGGCGTGATGTGCGTCATATTATTGCCCGCACGGCGGTGCAGATCCAGCCCGCCGCAAGCTCGTGGCGTACCTTACCGGCGCCTCCGGGAAGCTCGACGCCTTTACATTGGAGTCATGATTTCGGTTTTGGACGGATTGATGCGTCGGCGGCAGTGGCCGCTGCCGATCCGCTGACCTGGGTCCTGCTGCCGGCGCAGTCGGAACCATTGCAGGCAACGAGCACTGTGCAGCAGGCCATACCCGATGGAACCGGTGTCGCGGTAGGTGGTGATATGCAGGTCATTGTTGATGCGCATTTCCGTGTTGAAGAAGTTGAATTCGCCATGGCCGTGACCCATGCTGATCAAAGCCAGCTGAAATATTCGCTCATTTCCCCGGCTGGCACGCGCACTGATATCGTCGGTCGCCCGTTGGATGTGACGCCTGCCCGCACTCGAGTTTTTACCACCTTGGCGCATTGGGGCGAGGGAGCCAATGGGACGTGGCGTGTGGAAGTGGCAGACCGCATCACCGGCACTGCTGGCACGGTCGATGGCGTGGCGATCAGTATCTTTGGTTACCGCGACAATGGCGCCTCGGGCAATAGCACCACCAACGAAAGCAGCGGCGGTGGCACCGCCGGGCTTCTCGGCAACAGCAATCCACCGGGCTCGACGACCAGCGGCCACGACATCGACCGTGGCAATGGTGATGGCGGCCTCTGCGGGCTCGGCGGGGGTTCTCTGGCCTGGTTGGCGTCGGGCTGGCTGCTAGTGCTATTCGGGTTGCGACGTAATATGGGGGAATGATCGTTACGGGACAACAGCCAGCTGTAGGTGGCGGACCACTTTATACATTGGTAAAGATTGCCCATGCCGTGGCCGTGGCCCAGCAACGCAAAGCCCCGGCGCTCTTCTGGTGTGCCAGCGAAGATCATGATCTGGGTGAAGCCGGGCACGCTGATCTGGTGCTGCGCGATGGTACGCTGCGTCGCTGTACGGTCGATCTCGGGTCAGGCCGCGCGAGCCTGCGTTTTCGTCTGGCGAACACGTGGTGGGATAAACTGTGGACCGATTGCCAACTGCACTTGGGACCGGGCATCGGTAGAGATTTCTTATCAGCCCAGGCACCGCAGGCCGACGAAGGCATGGGCGCGTGGCTATGCCGCTTGGTGGTCACGTTGTATCCCGGGATGCAGGCCATCGAAGGGCATACCTTGCGCCCGCGCTGGGGCGCCGTGCTGTTGAAGGCCTTGGATACGTGGCCGGCGGCAGAATTGGCGAAGCTGCGGGATGCCCTGGTGGCGAGCGGTGCTGCTGATGCTTTCGGGGCTCTCGATGAGCCGCCATTATTTGCCGATGAGGCCACCGGTCGGGTGGCGCTTAGCGCCAGCGAGGCGCGCCAGCGCTTGGCCCAGGGTGAGTTGAACATGCTCAGCCCGGGAGCTGCTTTGCGCCCGATCCTGCAGCAGGCGGCCTTGCCGTGCACGGTGTACGTCGGTGGGCCGGGGGAATTGGCCTATCATCGTTTCATCATGCCGTTGTATGCGGCTTTCGGTGTGGCGCAGCCGGAGCTCATGCAGCGCTGCTCTTTGACGGTGGTGCCATCATGGTGCGCCCGGGCCTGCACGGCCCTGGGTGGCTCGCCGGAACAGCCTGAGGCTTTAAGCGATCCGCTGCCGCGCGATGATACGGGCAGCTTGGAGGCGTTTGATGCGCTATTGCAACGTCTGCGGCAGAACCCGGCCTTGGCTGGTTCATTGCGTCGCCTCGAAGGTGAACGTCGTCATCTTGTGCGGCGCTTGGCCCGTCGCCCCGGTCAGCCTTCGGCGGGGGTTTTACGCGCCTACCTCATGCCACGGGGCCTGCGCCAAGAACGTAGCATGAGCCTGTTCCAAGCATTATGGCAACATGGCCCGGGTTTGGCGCCGCGCTTGGTCGAAGCCGCTCAACAATGCACTCCGGGCGCTCATCGCTGCGTCATCCTGTAAATCGTCAGGTGCGGCTGTGCAGCAGTAACAGCGCCAGCTTGGCCACCCGGGCGGCGTGCTGTGACAGCGGGCCCGGCAAGCGGTGATAGAGTACGAACACCGCCGTTTCGAGGAAAGTACCGGTCAAGGCGGCGGCTAACACGGCTGCGTCACCGCTGGCGCGACCGTCGTCAATCGCCCGCTGGGCGAGGGCCTGGACGATATCGAGAGGGGTGCGAACGTTGATCTCGCGGGCTATTTCAAGATCGTGTTTGGCCAGCAAGACAAAACGGAAGATCAACGGCTGCTCATCGAATAGCTGATAAAGTGCGGCAATAGCCGCATGTACCTGCTCATCAAAGGTGGTTTTTTCGGCATTTCCCTGCACCGCCGCGTCGAGGATCGCACACACAGTAGCCAGGTGTTCTTCATAAAGGGAGCGAACGAGGTCGTCTTTATTGGTCCAATGGCGATAAACCGCGGCTTCGCTACAGCCGGCAGAGCGTGCCAGTTCACGGATGCCGGTCCCATCGATGCCGCGTTCGACGAATAAGCGCAGAGCTGCATCTTTGAGGGGAGCAAGGGCACGAGGCGGACGCGACATGGAGGTGGAGTCTGGAGCCGCTTGCCTGTGTGTCGACTACCCGAACATAGGCCCATGCTCAGTGCTTGGGTTCCAAATGGCAAAGGCCTTCAAAAGCACGAAGCGTGCGGTTTGAGTGTTCCCGACCATGCCATCTGGCTCGACGTCGTCGATGTCACCAAAGAAGAAGAAACATTCATTGAAAATCTGCTCGGTTTCGAGATTCCCACGCGGGATGAAATGCAGGAGATCGAGGCATCGAGCCGTTTGTATCGCGAGGGCAATGCCACCTTCATGACCGCGACGCTTTTGATCAAAACCGAAACCGAGAGCCCTGAATCGACCGCCGTCACCTTTATTTTGACGCCAACCCGTTTGGTGACCTTGCGCTATGCCGAGCCGTGGTCGTTTCGTACTT
>JAYVTR010000246.1:0-48416 GCA_043788625.1 Planctomycetota bacterium | reverse complement strand
GGGCCTGAATCGCGGTTTTCGTCCGGTCGTAACGCACCAGGAAATTCAACTCGTCGACCAGGTCTTTGCGGATGCTGGTCTCAACGCAGCCGTAGAGGTACTCCGCCATCACCGTCAGATCCGGATAGCGGTACAGATCCTTGGTTTCCTGCGCCACGGTCATGTGTCCGTGGTCGTCGAGTTTGAAATCGACCAAGCGCATGATGGGCTTGGAGAAACGTTCGAGGCAGCGGTCGTAGGCAGCCAAGTCGGCGAGGATGGCTGCCGAGACCGGCATCACCAGATCCGGCGGAGTGAAGCCCCGCCGGGCCAGCACGTGGTGGATCAGGTAACGATGGAGCCGGCCATTGCCGTCTTCGAAGGGATGGATGAAGACGAAGCCGAAAGCCACGGCGGCAGCCGCAGCCACCGGATCGATGACGGCGTCGTGGGTGCAGCTGCGCCGCACACATGCGAAAAGACCCTCCATCATCGCCGGGACATCATCGGGCTTGGGACTGATGTAGTGCACCACTTGGCGACTCAGATCGGGAAGCGAGCCGACGTAATTCTGCGAGGTCCGGTATCCGGGATCGGCAAAGCGGGGATCGACGATGGCATTCTGCAGCGCGACCAATGCCTGGTGGTTCAGATCGTCTTTTCCGCCGGCTTGACGCAGGGCCTCCATAAAGCGTTCGGCTCGCGAGGCCGAGGGCGTCTCGCGCTCGATCGCAAATGAGGACATGGTCTCTTTGCTGTACAGCCAGCTCACCGCGCGACGCAGCAGATGCGGATCAACTGCGCCAACCGCAGCCGCAATCGCCGCCTGCAACTGCAAGCCCGCAAAGCCATCCAGGGTTTTCGTCCGCCGCACCAGCGGACAGAAACGCGCATCGCCCAAGAGATTGTCGACTACCCGATGACGCCGGCTGTAGCGCGGTGTCGCCACCAGATATTGCTCAGGATCGAGCAGGGTGGTGTAGCTACCGGCGGCGGTATCCGGCAGGTCCAGCTGCCGGCCCACGAGGAGCTCAGCGTAGTACCACAGCCGCCGCCGATAGATGCCCGTCGGCTTGGCCAGGATGAGTTGCCGGATGGCTTCGTCGCCCATACGCATGAACACCTGGCTCAAGACCGCCAGGTTAACCCCATCATACTTGAGCGCGAATTCCAACTGATCGCCCAGGTCATCGCCCGGGTCGTAGGAAATCGGATAGTGCTCTTTGACCACCCCATCGACCGCTTCATGGCGGCGAACGCCACTGGTCGCAAATGAGGCATGCCAATGAGGCATCACCCGCAGATCAAAGCGCTGGATGAGGGCGGCATAACCGAGAAGCCGCATAGATGCCTCCGTCATGGTCTGACGGCTTTGAAAATCGATGCGACGTCGTGGTTATATGATAGCTGCAGTCGTCGAAATTTACTCGTAATCATATGTATTGCAATGATTTGCTTTATTCCAAGCCGTTTGACTATGGATTTAAGCATTGATGCACTTTATTGAAAACAAGTGCAAATGACAAATATTTATTTAAAACAGATGAAGCCCAGCTGCCTTCAATCTCAAACTGGCCACTTTAAAATCGATGAGATTTATTCAAAATCGATGAGAATCCACAAAAGCACATGAAAATGAATGAGAGCATCGCCCCCCGATTCCTGCTGCTGGGTGTTTTACCGAGCAGGCAATGAAGAGAGCGGGGGAGCGACTGAGAAGCGATCAGGACCAGATGCGAAGTTGCGAGTTCGAAGCTCGAAAATCCGCGACTGGTCACTGGTCTATGCCCTAGAAGCTCAACGGGTGCGACGGCAGAGATCCATACCACCGCTTATTGCCGGGTGATGATCACATGAGTTGCCAGCGCCGAGCTTGTGAAAACCGCGTGCGGCAAAGTCCTCATCGATGCCCGTTGCTCCGCCATCGCTACCGAACAGATGCTTCTGAAACGTCCGCGTCGAAAAGGCCCAGCTATGCAGCAAGGTCCCGCCCACGCCGAGTGGGTTGTCGAGGTCCTGATCCGGGCCGGCGCCGAATCCATCAGCGAGATGGTGAAACTTTCAACACGCAGCTTGGGCATGATGTTCTCGAAGGTTAGGGGCGCGTGCCGCGAGGATAATCCCCACTGCGCACACCCATAGGCCGGATCCCAACCGGCCCTCATCACCCCTGCGGTGGACTCCATCCCCGGGTATGCCCGGCATGGCAGCTGAACCCGCGCACGTAGTGGCTGGTTCAGCTCGCCCGCACGTCTTGCGCGAGGCCGGCGAGATTACGCGCTGAATCAGCGAGCAGGTGGCGGACGCGGGCAAGCACCAGTCCATCGCGTTCGCCATGCACGGTGGTGCCCATGCGCGGGCCTGATGAGCCCCCTTCCCCGCCCGCTTCCCGCCAGTTACGACCTCCCAACGGCGGTGCCCGCGCTCGACCCTTAGCTCGCCCGAGAGCATTTATTACGTCATTAGTAAATACGGCACCGTCGAACCCGCTCGCCCGGTGGCCGGCGGCTGGCTCATTTATGCGATCACGACGTCGACGCGCAACTCGGCCATGCGCAGGATATTTCATCAATAGGCAGAAGAAGCCGGGCTGTCATGGCACAGGCGGCGGCCGTATGGTACAATGCCGATATGTATCTCGCATTCTTCCAGGCCCGCCGGCAAACGGCTCCTCCGCGGCAGGTCGTCGGGGGCGCATCGGCGGTGGCCGTACCGGCTCCGCGGCGCGCGGCGGCATGAAGCGCCACGCCTTCACCTTGTTCGAGTTGCTGGTCGTGATCACGATTCTGATGATCCTGCTGGCGATATTGATGCCCACGGTCGGCATGGTGCGTAACCAGGCGAAGCGTACGCAATGCGCCAGCAACCTGCGGCAGGTCGGCACGGTGGTGATGGCCTATACCAACGATTACGGGCAGTTTCCCGCGTCAGAAGGTCTCACCCCCGGGGTGTACCCGCACGTACTGGCCGGCACCGTCGCTCCGGTCCTGCCCGGGATCTTCTCCGACTACGCCAGCGGCGCGATCTCGATCTTCTATTGTCCAGCTAATGCGCAGAAACGCTCGGCCGCCAATAACTGGCCGAATGCCGGCCTCTCGGCGTACTGCATGACCTATGGCCTGATGCCGTGGTGCAGGAATACCTCCTTCATGGTGCCGGTGCCGTCATACACCCCGCAGCCCTCGGTGAACACCATCGTCGGCTCGGACTTCTACGCCACACTCGACTCCGGCCGCGCGATCAACTTGGTGTGGAACCACAGCGCCAATGGCGCCCCGTCGGGAATGAATGAGGTCTACGGCGACGGGCACGTGACCTGGCGCGGCAGCAGCGGGACGTGGACCAATTGGTACAGGGATCCCAACAACGCGTACTATTGGTGGGCGATGGATTGGCAGTGAGGTTAGGAGACCGTCATTGCCAATGTCTGCGGTGAGAATCTTCAACTGCGGCGCAGTGATTGGCGATGTAGGGATGGGGCTGCAGAATCGATCAAATCCCAGGACAGATCAAGATGAGGTCGACCAACTGACCTTCGTCGAACCACGTCGATCGTAAAAATTGTTCAATGGCTTTTGACTGTCTTGGTAGCTCTGGCGCTTGAGCCAAAGATCGTTCTTGCGCTGATGAAAAGAAAGCTCCTCAAGAGCGCCGCCCCACGAGACCAAAGTGGTAAGGCTCCAACGTCATGGACTCCTGATGTACGGTAAATCCCGACTCAATCAGCCATCCCCGGCATGTTGCGGGCTGGGGCCGAATCGACAGGTGTGGCCCTCGTGGCGTAGGTACATCACTGCGCCAATGGATGACGCCGACACGCCCACCCGGGGTCAACACGCGATGCGCCTCGCGCAAGAGGGCCACCGGCTCTTCGCAGTGCAGAAGATTGAATAGCAGCACGATGTCCGCTATGCCAGCAGGCATGCCCAAGCCATCATGGGCCACATCGCGCACCATGCCGTCTACGCTCAGACCGAGGGAACAAGCCTTGGCGTCGAGTTGCCGCACAAGATCAGCCTCGATATCGATACCATAAACTCGCTGGCCGGTCAGCCGTGCGGCAGGCAACGTGAACGTCCCATAGCCGCATCCAACATCGATCACGGGGCCGGTCGCCACGTTGAGTCCCAGCGCCTTGAGGATGACCTCAGCGTCGAAGAAGGTACTCCAATAGTCCTCTTCGGGCATGCCGCTATCTCGCGTTTTCATAATAGACTGGCAACCTACTTATGAAGGGCAAACGAACTACCCTAAGAATTTGGGTTAGGAACTTCTGGCAGTAAGGAAGTAAGGTACTGCACCCCCCACTTACCACTACTTCCCGTTAGGTCGTATCGGTAATGACCGTGATTGCATTAATAAGATGATCAATCTTACCGTTACGCCCGCGCTCCAACAGCGCCACCGCCAACCCCGCCAGGATCAACTCCATCCCCGCGAAATCCGTCTACCGCGGCTCTCCTTCAAATACAGGATCGAGAAGGCGACGAACACCATCAGGGCGATGCCCTCCTGGAGGATCTTCAACTGCGGAGGGGTGAACGATCCCCCATTTGAGATATGCCGATGCGGTTGGCCGGCACCGCCATGACGTACTCGGAATGCGATCATCCAGCTCATCAGGATAATGATTCATAACGCGAAGCGGTGTGAGGTCAGATGCCAGTATCACGCGACCGTCATGAACAGGTTCGACGCGATAACAGGCATGCTTCGCCTGTGCAGCTGAAGCGCGCGCGATGAAGCGCCTGATGGCAGCGGGGCCAGCGCTCGGCGACCGACCCCGCACGGACGCTTACGCCCGAGCCTCAAGACCAGGACGGACGGCTGGCTGATGGCTGGCTGGCGGGGGCAGCGGCACGCCGACCACGCGGGTCCAGCACTCGCCCCAATCCACCGTCGCGTCGAGCCGCTGCAGCTGGCGGATGAGGCCGCCGAAGGCGCGGGTCAAAAGGAACAGCTCCGGCCGGCCGGCGGCGCGGAACCACCAGCGGTCGGCGCCCAGGGCGGCGGCGATCGTGGTCGCCGGATGCCACTCAGCAGCGCGGCACGGGCCGGCGACGACCAGCGGCTGGAGGAGGATCGCCAGCACCTGGGGCAGCCGCGCAGCGATGGGCGCCAGCTTGTCGGCGGCGAAGCCGGCGGCGGCAAGATGCACGAGCGGATCGCCTGCTCCGCTGCGGGCGCACACCACCAGGGCGCGCAAGGCTTCTGCCAATGGCCGCGGAATGTCGACCATGCAGCCGTGATCGTACTGCACGATCAACGCACCCGCGCCCGGACGACGCAGCCGCAGGTTGCCCGGATGCGGATCCGCATGCAGCAGGCCTTCGACCAGCACCTGCCGCAGGAGGCGCCGGACCAGCGCGCCGCCCGCGGCATCGCGGTCGGCCACCGGCCAGGCGGCGGCCTCGCCCAGCGCGATGCCCTCCACCCAGTCCTGCACCAGGATGGTCTCGCGCGACAGCTCGGCGTACACCCGCGGCACCAGCACCTCCGACGATGCCGCCGCCGCGGCCCGCTCCTGGGCGGCAGCTTCGCTGCGGTAGTCGAGCTCATGATCGAGCGTCGCGCGCAGCTGCTGGCGATGGGCGTCGAGGTCGATGCCGTGCCGGCGCACCGGCCCGAGCTGCGGGATCAGTTCCAGCGCCGCCAGGGTCGACTCGATATCGCCGCGGATCCCTGGGTATTGGATCTTGATCGCCACCTCGCGGCCGTCGGTCAGCGTGGCCCGGTGCACCTGTCCGATCGACGCGGCACGACCGGTCTCCTCGACGCGGGCCAGCGCTTGCTCGGTGGGGAACCCCCAGGCCGCGGCCAGCACCGGGCGCATGCGCGACCACGGTAACGGCGCGAGCTCCTCGGTGCACTCCGCGAAATCGTCGCCATGCGCGCCGCCCGCCAGCCACTGCCCGACCTTGGTCGGCAGCCCGCGCATCCGCCCCAGCACCTGGGCCAGCCGGCGCCGGGCACGCTCGCCTTCCTCCCCCGGCGGAGCGCGCAGCGCCGGGATCATCGCGGCAACGATGCGCGCGGTCTGCAGTCCGCCGGAGATCGTCTTGAAGAAGGCCATACACAGTGCTTCGGGGGAAGGACGCCAATGTCCAGTGGTCAGCGGCCACGGATCACCGCCGGGCTGGGACGACCGTGGTGACAACCGGACCTGCGGGCAGGCCATGCATGTCATTTTTCCGCTGCCGGCTCACCCTGACCGATGCGCCTCAAACCACGGGGAGCTACGCATGAACACACCAGCGCCGTCTCGCCTGGTCGATGCGGTGCGGAACGCCTACGCCGCGCTCAACCGCGGCGCACACGCCGGCTACCGATACGATGGTCATCGTACCGATAGCTGGCCTCCTATCCCCCTCGCCCCAGCAAGGCGACGGCGAGACCCGCCATGATCAGCCCCATGCCCGCGAAGTCCGTCCACCGCGGCATCTCCTTCAGATACATGATCGAGAAGGCCAGGAAGACCATCAAGGCGATGCCCTCTTGCAGTATTTTGAGCTGCGGGGCGGTGAACGATCCGCCGTTGGAAACATGGCCGATGCGATTGGCCGGCACTGCCAGCGCGTATTCAGGCAATGCGATCATCCAGCTCACCAGGATGATGATCCACAGCGCAAACCGGTGCGACGTCAGATGCCAGTACCACGCCACGGTCATGAAGACATTCGAGGCGAGCAGCAACAAAACCGTGTTCATGCCGACCATGGTGCCGCGCCCGCCACCGCGCCCAAGCCCCGGGCACTACCGCACCCCGGACGACCCCCTTCAAGACGTGCGACTATTTTTCATCCTCAGTGTCCGCTTCAGCCAGTTCACCAGGTTCAGCCGGACGCCGAAATTGAATGATATTGCTCGCAGGTGGGTCGGCTGCCACCGATTCCGGCTCGCTATCGCGCTCGCGCAGGCGGTTGCCGAGCTGGATCCAACGCCCGACGAAAATGATGAAGCCTACCAGAGCAGCACCGGTGATGAGGTGGATACCGATGACAAACCCAACCAATAATACTGCCAAAGCCCCCGCCGACAGCGCTTTTGCCTGTTCATAACGTCGCGCAAGCGGGTCATAATCGGGATCCATGCCCCTCAGCCTGCTCACCGCGGCAGCTGGGGGAACCCCCGGGACCGGGGTTTGCCTCGTGGCGCGCTGATCTACCATCGCCGCCCTCAGGTGACCCCATGTCCGATGCCGACCCTCAATCCACCCCGCCGAACGCTGCCGCTGCGCCGGCCGCTGCCGCCGCCGCCGCGCATACGGCGCCCAGCGATCCGCCACCGACGTGGAAGCCAGAGCCGCGCCAGTGGAGCTGGAAGGATCTGTTCACCACCCCGATGCTGGCCTTCAAGCCCAAGTGCATGCTGGTTTCGGCGGTTACCCTGATCCTGGTCGGTCTGTGGGCGATGGCCTTCATCGAGCCGTTGGGCACGGGCGGCCGTTCGCTGCAGGCGCAGCTGAAGTACGGCTTCGAATCACCGGCCTGGTTGTATATCGTCAGCTGGCTGTGGTTGGCGGTGGGGCTCGGCATCTTTTCACTGGGCGCGACCCTGGTGTCGGTGTTCCTCAAAGCCGATTTGCTCGATGATGAATTCCTTTCGTTCAAGGAAGCGTGGGCGCAGTTCGTACCGCGCATGTTGCCGGCCGTGCTGGTGCCGCTGTTCCTGCTGGTGCTGGTGACCGGCATCTGGGGCGCGATCTGGCTGGGCTCGCTGGCGTGCAGCATTCCTTATGCCGGCAGTTCGCTGTATGCCCTGCTGTGGCCGCTGGCCTTCGGCGCCGCCGTCCTTGGCGTGCTGATCGCCATCGCCGTCGTCCTCAGCGCCTTCCTCTTTCCCGGCATCGTCGCCGTCCGTCGTCATGGCTGGTTCGACAATGTCGTCGACACCATCGAAGCCGTCGGCACCAAACCGCATCTGCTGGTCGCCAGCATCCTCTTGACCTATGTGCTGGTGCGGGTCGCCTTCGGCGTCGGCATGGGAGCCATCGATGGCCTGTCCAACGTCGCCGGCAGCCTGCCTGCCTTTGCCACCGGCAATCAGGTGCAGCAGGTCGATAAGGCAGGTAGTGCACGCCGTATAGAATGGCTACGCCCGCTCGAGCTCACCGCCATGCCGGTGTTGGATCCCACGCGCCGTGGCGGCATCAACTCGATCGAGCACCTCGTTGAAAAGGACGAAGCCAATTCCTACACCAACTTCATCAAGTGGGGCCCGGGCCTGATTGTCGCCATCTGGCAGACCTTGATCGTCGCCCTGTTGGTCGGCTATTGCATGAACCTGGCCCTGTCGGGCGGCATGCTGACCTACTTATGGGTGCGTGAAGATGACTACTGGGATGACGAAGACCTGCAGGATCTCGACCAGCTCGCCAAGGAGCTTGAAGAGGAAGCCAAGCGCGAAGACGCGCGCGGACAAACGCAGTCGACCGTCGCTGAATAAGAATCCGCCTGATAGGTACGCCATAGAAGGCCGGACGAGCACACCTCGTCCGGCCTTCGGTCTTTCATCGGCGGCGCCGCTTCGCTAGCATGCGGCCTTCTTCGCCTGCCAGTCGCTGCATTTTATGCAATAACTTGCGTCCCGGCTTCACCCCTGGCACCCCGCGCCCATGTCCGATCTCATTTCGCGCATCACTGCCCAGCTCGATGGCGTGATTCTCGGCAAACCGCATGCTGTTCGTTTGGCTCTGTGCTGCCTGTTGGCCAAGGGCCACCTGCTGATCGAGGACATACCCGGGGTTGGCAAGACCACCCTCGCCAATGCCTTGGCGCGCACTCTTGGGCTCGATCTGCGGCGCGTGCAGTTCACCAGCGATCTGCTGCCCGCCGACATCATCGGCAATTCGATTTTCAATCGCGATCGCCACGAATTCACTTTTCACCCAGGGCCGGTATTCACCAACCTGGTGCTGGCGGATGAGGTCAATCGCGCCACGCCCAAGACGCAGAGCGCCCTGCTCGAAGCCATGGAAGAGAACCACGTCTCGGTCGATGGTCGCACGCATCCGCTGCCGCTGCCCTTCTTCGTCATCGCCACGCAGAACCCATCGCACCAGATCGGTACCTTCCCGTTACCTGAATCACAGCTCGACCGCTTCCTGATGCGCATCGAGCTGGGTTATCCCGAGCGAGACGCTGAACGTGAGATGCTGCGCGGGCCGAACCGCCGTCTGCTGGTCGAAGAGTTGAAACCCATGCTCACCCTGATCGAGCTGGTCGATCTGCAGGCGGAAGTCGAACGCGTCCACGTCGCCGAGCCGTTGCTCGACTACCTGCTCGATCTGCTCGCGCGTTCACGCGAACGGGGACGCGGGCTGAGTCCGCGTGCCGCCTTGGCGATGCGTCGTGCCAGCCAGGCGTGGGCGCTGATGAATGGACGCAACATGGTGATCCCCGAAGACGTCCAGGCGGTAGCTCCGTCGATCATGGGCCATCGCCTGGGGACCTGGGGCGATGCCAATGGCCATGACGGCCTGGCGCAGGCTGGCGAGATCCTCAATTCGGTATCGGTGCCGTGAGATGTCCGGCGCCCGGTAGCCACGCGCCGATTAGCCACCCGCCAATTAGCCACCCGCCGATTAACCTAAAGCCGATTAGCCAAAAGCCGGCTCACCATCTTCCGACGGCCACGGCACCATGAAGGTCCGTCCGACCCGTCACGCGACGATCTTCTTCCTCATCCTTGGGGCGATGTTTCTCGCTTCGATCAACTATCAGTCCAATGCCGCTTGGCTGATGGTGTTCGTGGTCTTCACCACCGGCGGCATGTCGGCCCTGCACGGCATGCGCAACCTCTCGCCGGTGAGCATCGCCGTCGCCGACGCGCCGCTGGTCGAAGCCGGTGATCGCGCCCGACTCACGCTCACCGTCGCCTCGCGAGCGACGCGTGAGCTCGAAGCCCTGCTCATTGAACTACCGCACGATCAGACGCCCACCGATGTCAGCGAGGCGCAACGCGCCGCCGAACGGCATCATCTGCTGGTGCCGCATCTCCCCAAGCTGGGCAGCGTGCGCGTCGAGCTGCTGTTGCCGTCATTCGCGCGTGGTGTGCATCGCCTCGATGCCCTGCGCCTGTCGACCCAATATCCGCTCGGCCTGTGGCGGATATTCCGCCGCCTGCCGGTGACCGTCGAACTCTTCGTCCATCCGCAGCCGCGCGGCGTGTCGCTGACCTCGGCGCCAGCCGACCCTGCCGCCGAGGTCGGTGCTGGCATCAGTAGCGTCGTCCGTGAACACGAGGACTTCCGCGGTCTCAAACCGTGGCAATCCGGCGATTCGCCACGCCACATCGATTGGAAGGCCGCCGCCCGCAGCACCGGTCCATTGCTGATCAAGGAGTGGGCCGGCGGCGGCCATGGGGTGACGTGGCTGTCATGGTCGACGACCAGTGGCGATGACGAGGTGCGTCTGTCGCAGCTGGCGAAGTGGGTCATCGAAGCCCACCACTCTGCGCTGTGCTACGGCCTGCGCCTGCCCGGGATCACCATCGAACCACGCACTGGTGGCGTGCACCAGCAGGCCTGCCTGCGCGCCCTCGCCGCCTTCAACGGTGAAGCGCGTTCGTCGGCTTCGCGCCTGGCGCTGGGCTCTGGCCCACGTCCTGGTTCAACCGCCAGCGTCTCCGGCATTCATCGCATACCGCCGGGCATGCTGCCGAAAGTGCCGCTCTCGTGAAGATTCCGTTCGCGGGAACTGGTTCGGGGATCCATTTCGGCGCCGGTTCGGCGACGCGGGCCGCAGTTCGTGGCGGGCTGACCACCAGCCCTCCCCGTCCGTGGTGGTGGCGTGTGCCGAGCATATTTGCCGAAGATGCCCCGTCTGGCGGCGTACCGACCTTTTCAACCGTAGCGTGGTTGGCGGCCGGCATGGCCTTCGCCACCCTGCCTTTTGTCGGGCGGATCCCGTGGTGGCTGCTGGCCTTTGTCATCATGCTCGGGATGTGGCGGATGTACCTGGCCTGGTACGCGCGCCCCTCGCCTTCCAGCGCGATCCGCCATGTCATGTCCCTGGGCGCACTCGTCGGGCTGTGGGTCACCGGCAATGTCGGCTTTGGCCTCGACGCCGCCGCGCCGCTGTTTGTAGTTTTCCTATGGATCAAATTATTTGAGCTCGACGGCGAGCGTGACGTCTTGATGGCGTCCTTCCTTGGCTTCTTCCTGATCACCGGCGTACTGCTCACTGGCCAAAGCCTGATCTTGACCATGCAGGCCCTGAGTGCGGCGATCATGCTGTTGACCGGCATCTGGTGGTATAATTCACCGCACCTCGGCGGGACGGCACTGATCGGTATCGCCAGCGGTGCGGCACTGCCGCCGCCGGTCATTCCCCGCCTGAAATCGCCGCTGCGCGAAGCCTGGCGGGTGCTTGGAAAGATCCTGCTGCTGTTGGCCCAGGCACTGCCGTTCGCGATTTTACTGTTCCTGTTCACGCCGCGACCGGTGATCCAGCTGTCGATCAATTCGCGCAATGCCATGGCCGGCATCAGCGACCACCTCGACCCGGGAAAGTTCGCTGCCAACACCAAGAACGAGCAGGTGGCTTTCCGCGCCGAATTCCCCAACCACGACATGCCCAATATAGACGACCTGTATTGGCGCGGCGTGGTCCTATGGCAGACCGATGGCAATGCCTGGCAACGGGGGCCTGAGGCCGTTCCCAGCCCCACCGGCTGGGTCACCCAGGCCCTGTCTGATACCACCGCCTCAGGGCGCGTCAGCGAGCACATATCGACCCATGGCGTGGTGCAGGACATCACCCAACCGGCAAGCCCCAATCCATGGCTGTACACCCTCGATACGCCGGTCGCGCAAATCGGCGATGCCATGCTGCTGCCCGGACTGGTCAGCGAATGGCGAGACGGCCCCACTGGCACCAGCACCTATCGCGTGCTTTCCAACCCAGCTCTACGGCCAGCTGACTGGAGCCCCTATGCGCGGCGTTACGGCCTGCAAATGCCGCTGTATGTCGATCCACGCATCCAGCAATTGGCCAGCGAGCTGAAGCAGGGTGCTACCACAGTCGACGAGGTCGTTGAGCGCACCGTGCAGTGGTTCATCCAGCAACATTTCGTTTACACCCTGGAACCCGGCGAGATGGGCAACAATGCCACCGCCACGTTCCTTTTCGAAAAACGCAAAGGTTTCTGCGGCCACTACGCCGCCGCTTTCAGCACCCTGATGCGCACCGCCGGTATCCCCGCACGTGTCGTCATGGGCTATCGTGGGGGTGAGATCAATCCACAAGGCGGCTTCCTGGTGGTCAGGCAAAACAATGCGCATGCCTGGGCCGAAGTATGGACGGGCGATCGCCTCACCGGCTGGCAACGCGTTGACCTGACCAGCGTCATTCCCGCCAGCGACCCACTTACCGGTCAGGCCACCGCCACCACCGCCGCCCAGGCCACCAACGCCACCTCGCGTGCGCAGCAGCGGGCAAAGCGGCCATGGCTCGAGCAGATGGCCTTCAGAACGCGCACCACCTATGAATACATCGAGTCACGCTGGGATCGCTGGGCGGTGGGTTACAACAGCGAACTCCAGGACCAATTCCTGAGCTGGCTGGGCCTGGACGGATTCGGTGGCTGGGCCCACGTCATCGGCCTCGCCAGCGGCGGGCTGGTAGTCATCTTCAGCATCGCCCTGACCACCTGGCTGTCGCCGCGTCTGCTTGAAACCCTCAACCGTTCACGTGAAGAACGCGCCTATCATCGCCTGTTGGCCAGCTGCGCCCGCGCCGGTATGCCGCGCTTATCCACTGAAGGACCGCAAGCCCACGCCGGTCGCGTCGCCCGACGTTTGCCAGCTGCCGCTGAGGCGCTCAGCGATGGCGTGAATGGGTGGCTGGATGTCCGCTATGGGGTACCGGGACGAGCGCGGCATGATGTGTGCCAGCGCCTGCTGCTGGCAGCCAAGGCGGTGCGATTGGCGGCGCGCCTGGCGGTGCGACTGCCGGCACGGCCGCCGGTGCGACAAGCCCAAAACAGCGCTGATTAAAAACCGTGACTGGTACGTAGAGACCAGCTTTCGCAGCCCCAGAGCCGCGAGCCCGAAGCTCGCAGCCTGGCCCTAAAAGCTCAAGGAAACCTAAGCTCCCGCTTTCGCCTCGTATGAACGCCCTTGGCGTTTTTCCATGTAATTGATGAAGGCGCGATTGACCACGCGAAAGCCGCCCGGAGTCGGGTAGTCGCCGGTGAAATACCAGTCACCGGTACAGCCGGGGATCGCCCAGCGCAGGCCGGCCACCGTTTGATAGACGACTTCGACTTTGCCGACCAGCTCTTGTGGAGTGACCAGGCTGCAGATGCGAGCGCTGATCTCCGTGTCGGAAAATGGCGCGTACACCCGCTTCACATGGTTGACTGGCGTTGCACCGAGGCCGGCAGCGGCCTTGGTTTCTTCTCCGCGGCAAGCAGCGTAGACCTCATCGAGGATATGGCCTCGACCGCTTTCACGCAGCAGCGATACCGCGGCCTCGAATGCGACAAAGCGCCCGAGTTCGCTCATGTCGATACCATAGCAATCGGGATAGCGGATCTGCGGCGCCGATGACAGCACCACAATGCGCTTGGGTTCGAGACGCGAGATCATGCGCAGGATGCTTTGGCGCAGGGTCGTGCCACGCACGATCGAGTCGTCGATGACGACCAGATTATCGACGCCAGCTCGCAGCACCCCGCGGGTGATATCATAGACGTGGCTGACCAATTCATCGCGACCCGAATCATCAGCGATGAAAGTGCGCAGCTTGGCATCTTTGAGGATCGCCTTTTCTTGCCACGGACGCACTGCCAGGATGCGCCGCAAGGCATCCGGGGTCAGCTGGTCAAGGCTCTGCAGACGCAGGATCTCTTGCTCTTTCCATTCCGCCAGATGCGCTTCAAGACCTTCGAGCAAACCGATGAAGGCGCTTTCGGCGGTGTTGGGGATATAGCTGATCACCGAGTGTTCGAGATCGTGGTCGATGGCCTTCAGCAACGCCGGCACCAGCTCGCGGCCGAGGGCTTTCCGTTCGCGATAGATGTCGGCATCGTTGCCGCGCGAAAAATAGATGCGTTCAAACGTGCAATGACGCGGCTCGGCCGGGGGCAGGATTTCCACTTCGCGTGCCCATTGCCCGGTGGCTGAGGCCCGATGGGCGATGATGATCGCCGCGCCGGGCGTCACTTCGCGGACTTGTTCGGGATGCAGATTGAAGCAGGTGGCCAGGGCCGCGCGTTCGCTGGCAATGGCGATGACTTCGTCATCTTCGTACCAGAAGCCGGGGCGGATGCCGTTGGGATCACGCAACGCGAAAGTCGCACCATGACCGATGACGCCGGCCATGAAATAACCGCCGTCCCAGGTGCGGGCGGCCTTGTTGAGGATGCGTGGTACGTCGAGTTCATCGCCGATCTTGGCCACCAGCTCAGCGCCATGCAGCCCCTGCGCGGTCAGCTTGCGCAGCAGGGCTTCGTTGGCGACATCCAGGAAGTGGCCGATCTTTTCCATCACCGTCGAGGTGTCGGCCGAGCCGATGGGATGCTGGCCGAGACGCACCAGCAGGTCGAAGATCTCGGAGTGATTGGTCAGGTTGAAATTGCCAGCAACGGTGAGGTAGCGCGTCGGCCAATTCGAGGCGCGCACAAACGGATGGCAGGCTTCGGTGGTCTGACCGCCATAGGTGCCATAGCGCAGATGGCCGAGGTAGACCTGGCCGACAAACGGGTAATGGCGAAACAAGGCGGCGTCGTCAGTGGGATCCAGGTGGCGCTCTTTGCTGAGGCGTTCCATCTCGCCGTGCACGTGCTTCCACACCTTGTCGAGACACGAGGCACCAGCCTCGCGATGACGGTTGAAATACGCTTGGCCGTAATCGACGCCCTGCTTGAGCACGCCGATGCCGGCGCCGTCCTGGCCACGGTTGCGCTGCTTTTCCATGAGCAGGTAGAGCTTCTTCAGGCCCCACAGTGCCGAGCCGTGTTTTTCACGGTAGTACGCCAGCGGGTGCTTCAGGCGGACGATGGCGAGTCCACATTCGTGATTGATGGGGTCGCTCATGCGCTCACCGACGGCACAGACTGACTGTTTACCATCTGCACACGTAGGCGGTGGATAAAACGGCTGCGCATAAGCAGCGTTGGCATAGTGGTCATCTGAAACATCCGGTCACCCCCTGGGTCGTTCGGCGTACATGGTCATCAAGAAAGATGGGCCGCACGAGCTTCTCGCCCGGCCCATCCCGGTATCAACGTGCGGTGAGTCGTTCGAGTCCGCCAACATACGGACGCAGTACCGGCGGCACGATGATGCTGCCGTCGGCTTGCTGATAGGTTTCCATCACGGCAATCAAACAGCGCGGCAAGGCGAGGCCCGAACCGTTCAGCGTGTGCAAGAACTGCGGCTTGCCAGGTTTGCCGTCGGCGCTGGGGGCGCGGAAGCGAAGACTGGCACGGCGCGCCTGGAAATCGGTGAAGGTCGAGCACGAGCTGACTTCCAGCCAGCCGTTGGTGCCGGGGCTCCACACTTCCAGGTCATAGGTCTTGGCGCTGCCAAAACCGGTGTCGCCGGTGCACAGTTCGAGGATGCGGTAATGCAGGCCGAGCTGCTGCAGCAGCGACTCGGCGTGACCGCGCAGGGTGAGCAAGTCAGCCTCGCTGTTTTCCGGGCGCGTCAGCCACACTACTTCGACTTTGTCGAACTGGTGCACGCGGGTCATGCCGCGCGTGCCGATGCCGGCGGCGCCGGCCTCGCGGCGGAAACACGGCGTATGCGCGGTGTATTTACGCGGCAGATCCTTGGCTTCGAGGATCTCGCCGCTGTGCAGGTTGGTCACTGGCACTTCGGCGGTGGGGATCAGCAGCAACGGATCGTCTTTGCAGGCAAAGAGCTGATCGGCGAACTTCGGCAATTGACCGGTGCCCAGCATGGCCTGGGCATTGACCAGGTACGGCACCGCCAACTCGGTATAGCCGTGACGGTCGACGTGGGTGTCGAGGAACCACTGCACCAGGCCGCGCGCCAGGCGGGCGCCGGCACCGGCCAGGACCACGAAGCCCGAGCCCGAGATCTTCGTCGCACGTTCGAAATCCATGATGCCCAAAGCCGGGCCGAGATCCCAGTGGGCCTTGGCGGTGAAGGCGAAGGTCGGCTTGCTGCCCCATTCGCCGGCCACGCGATTGTCGCTGGCATCCTTGCCCAAAGGTACGCTCGGCAGGCACGGGTTCGGCAGCACCAGCAGATGCTGATGCAAGGCGGCCTCAGCCTGTTCTCGGGCGCGGTCGATGGCGGCGACCTCGTCACCGAGAGCCCGGGCGGCGTCCTTGGCGCTGGCGACATCGCCAGCGGCCTTGGCGATCACGGCGATGGCTTTCGACGCCTGATTCTGTTCGGCCTTTTTCTGTTCGGCGGCGAACTTCTGTTGGCGGATCGCTTCATCGGCCTGCAACAAGTTCGCGACATCGACGGTCAGGCCGCGATTGGCCCAAGCCTGGGTAAAGAAAGCGGGGTCGGCACGAAGGGCGGCGAGATCAATCATGGAGGGGAGACAGCTTACCCGCTCGGCCCTGCGGGCAACCCCAGGCGCTCGCGCACCGCGCGCCCAAGGCGCGCCAGCCCCGCAGCGGCATCGTTGGCCGACCAGGTCAGCACGTGCTGCCCCTCGCCAGCGTCGCTGAGCGAGGCCAACGGTCGCAGGTCAGCCTTGCCCAAGACCACTAGATCATGGGCGTCTTGCGGCTGATCATCACCCGGCGGACGCAGCGAAATTACCACATCGGCGCGCTGACGGGCGGCCGCGACCAAGGCTTGACCGGCCTGTTCAAGGGGATCGTTCGTGTTACGCAAGCCGGCCGAATCGAGCAGCCGCATGCGCCACCCATCAACCAGAGTCTCGGCGGCCAGCAGATCGCGGGTGGTGCCGGGAATATCTGAAACCAAGGCCCGTCGACGTCCACACCAGTGGTTGAGCAAGGTCGATTTGCCGGCATTCGCCGGGCCGGTGATGAGAATGAGCGGCGAACGATGTAGAAAGTCACGTGCAAACGGCGGTGACGTATCGGGATGCGCCAGCAGCCATGCACTCGCCGCCGATGACGGTGCCTGGGCCAGGGCAGTCCATGCCTGATCGCCGCTGATAGCGCTCGTCAGCTGCAAGCCATGCGCTTGCAGACATGCGTCCACCGCTTGCCGCACCCCCGGACCACCGTGCGGCATGAGGTGGAGGCGGTCGGCAGCCACCCGCTCGACCACCAACTCGTCGACCATCGCACCACTGGGGCTGATCAGGCGCATGAAGCGCGCCTGATCAAGAGGTGGCAACGGCCGATCAAACGCTGCCGCCAGCGCCGGCATGACGGCAACGGCGATCGCCGCCGGGGCGGCGGGGGTCAGCCAGGCATACGCGCTGTGCGGCATGGCGGCGAGCGGCACGTTGATGGGCGGAGATTCCAGGTGCAAACTGGTGCCGGTCCAACGCAGCGGCACGTCGCGCGTGGTGACAGCGTCCCAGGTGAAATCGGCGAGCAGCTCACGCGGTGCCACCGGCTGCGGATGAGGGCGCAAGCCCACCGCTGCCGCCAAAAATCCGCATAGGGCCTCGGCAGTCATGGTTTTCTTGAGTTCGGGCACCGCCACGGCGCCGTGGAATTTCGCTAATTTCCCGCCATCGTCCGCCTCAAGCAGCAGAGCATGGTGGTGATAGGTGGGAGTGGCCAGGCCCAGCAGTTCCTGCAGCGCGACCTGTGTGGCGGTGCTCGAAGCCAGGTCACGACCGCGCACGATGCGCGTCACTCCCACCGCCGCGTCGTCGACCACGGCTGCCAAATGATAGGCCACCGCGCCATCGCGGCGGCGCACCACGGGGTCGGCCAGGTCGCCCGGCATGCGGACGCGTAAGGGTTCAGGGCAGGTCCGCCAGCCACCGATGGGCAAGGGCACGCCACGGTGGCGATTATCACTCATCCACGCGCCTTCTGGGCCGACCCGACCGATCGCCCGCAGCTCACTACGCGATAACGAGCACGGATATAAAACTCCGGCTGCGGCCAGCTCATCGAGGGCCGCTTCATGACGGTGGGCGTTGGCGCTTTGCGTCTCGACCACCTCCCAATCGAGGCCGAACCACGTCAGGTCGTCGATAAGACCGCCGACCAGCGCCGGCGTGCAACGTTCGGGATCCAAATCCTCAAGACGTAGCACCAGACGTCCGCCGCGTTGGCGGATATCCAACCAGCACAGCAACGCTGCGAGCAACGTCCCGGGATGTGCTCGACCGGTGGCGCTAGGCGCGAAACGGCTCACTTCCGCCATTTAAGTCGCGGAGCCTGCTGCGGTCGCCGGCAAGCTCAGACGCGTCAGCAGATCCTCGGCACACCAGGCGATCAGCTGTTCGTGACGCGGCTCGGTCAGGCGATGATCGCCCGCGACCAGGTGCAGTTCGACTTGCGTCCGTTCGGCGGCATAGCGCGCCGAACGGCGGTGATCGACTGTCTCATCATGCAGGCCATGCACGATGCTGACCGGAATCGCTGCTTGGCCGGGGATTTCCGGCAAGACCAAACAGGATTCGTAAAAACCGACGCCCAATGGCAGCTCGCGCTCAGCTGCAAAATGGTAGAACGGCAGACTACCCTGGCTGCGCCACTTGGCGACGCCGGCACTACCCAGGCGCTCGGCCCAATAAGCGGTGAAACCGAATGCAGGCGCAATCAGCAGCAAGCCGGCGACACGCGGCAAGCGGCCGACAGCGGCCATCTGCGCCGCCACATAGCCACCCAACGACGAGCCGATCACCAGCACCGGCAAGCCGTCGGCCGGCAAGGCGTGTAAAGCCGCCTCGACCCGGCTGAAAATGCCATCCATGGTCAAGTCAGTGAATGAGCCGCCTTCGAGATCAGGAATGGCGTACGAGGTGACAGACGTGCCGAGGCGCTTCCCCAACGCCATCCCCTTGGCCGTTTTGGGACCTGAACCGAAACCGTGCAGATACAGGCAATGCATGGGCAGGATTCAAGGTCGGCGCTCTCAGGCGCAAGCAGCGCTCTTTCGCTTCTTAGACGCGCTCCACCGGCCTGGTCGCGAGCTCGATCATAAACGTCTCTGGCCATTGCGGGTGGGCGAGGAATTCGCAGGCGATCGACACCGTGTCGGGGGGATTGTAGAGATTGACCGCATGCCCCGCCAAAACGGTGGGAGTCGAAATATCAAAGCGATAAGCGGTGCCGGCCAGCAAACGTTTAGCGCCGCCGCCGACCATGTTGGCGACCTCACCGATACCATCCATCAGCAGGTCTTTAGCCAACGTATCGGGATCCTCACCCATCAGCCGGGAAACGATGCGCCGCGCCAAGGAATCAGGGAAACTCACCACCACGCTGCCCGTAATACCGTTTTTACTGCCCGCCTGCGATAAACCGATGATACCGGCGATATCGCCATGCATCAGCGGACTGGACTTCAAAAACAGCCGCTGCCGCGTGGGTTGCAACCCAGCCATCACCGTCATGCATTCCAAGGTAGCGACCAGAAACGGGTTTACTAATTGTACATCCACGGTTTTGGCCATCGCCGGCAGTATCACCGCTGCGGCCAGACTGCCAAGTGCGCAGCTGCAAGGTTTTAGAAATTTGCACACACCGCGCATGAATTACCACGAAACACGTTGCGTTCGCAATACGGTCGCACAGCCTCCTAGGGAACTCGTCTTGGAAACTGTGATGGATCTCTATCAGCCCAGCCTCATTGAAGACCATGGTGTACACGTCCTGTCGTTTCGACGCGACGAACAGGGCAATGCCAATCTCGATCAGGTGCGTCATTATTTTGCCCAGCGCTTTCTCGAGGAGACCGGTGGCTTCACGCACCTGATCATCGATCTTGCGGGAGTCGCCACCCTCGATTCGGCGTGCCTCGGTCCGCTGGTGCAACGCCTGCGTCAGACCCAGGAGCAACACGGCCGGTTGGTGCTGTGTGGCGTTGATTCGCCTGCGCTTGAGGAAATCTTTTCACTGACACGTTTTGACAAAGTCTTTCCGTTTTACAAAACGCGCAGCGAAGCCATCGCCGCTCTTGCTACCTAAGCCGAACTAGGCCTCCATACGAGCTGTGTGCTGATGTCGCCATTTCCGTTTAACTGCCTGAGCCTGGCGGGCGCCCTCTTGCTGTCGGTGGGTGCCTCCGCCGCCCATGCCGCCACCGTCGCACCCCTCGAAGGCGCGCCGCTGACCGCCACCACGGTGACTCTTACCGCCGATACCGTGCTCGGCGATGGTAAGGCCCTGCTGCCATTGCGCGATACCGACTGGCTCGAGCTGGGAACCACCGCCAAAGGTGAGGGCGAACCCGAAGTCCCCGCCGCCGGTCTGGGCCTGTGGCTTACCGATGGCAGCTGGCTGCCGGTTACCAGCGTCAACGCCGGGGCTCACGATTCCCTGCACATCGTTTCGCCCTTCGGCACCCATGACCTGCCCTTGTCGGCCGTGAGCGGCTGGGGCATCAATGAAACCGCCGCTGCCAGCGCCGGGCTCGATCGGGTGCTGGTCGCCAGCGGTCCGCTGGACGGTCGGGTGCAAGGTCTGCGCGATGGCAAATTGCTGTTGGCGACGTCGCTCGACCCCGAACCCCTGGCCTTGGCTTTCAACGATATCCAAGGTGTCCGCCTGGCACAGGACAGCACTCGCCCCAACGGCATGGCGCTGTTGGTCAGCGTCGATGCCAACCGCCCACCGGTGCGCCTGCTGGCTACTGCCAACGGCCTGCAATTGGCCGCCAGCCACCAGGCAATCGACGCTACCGTGCTGGGCGGACGACGCATCCGTATCGATGGCGGGCGACGCACCTGGCTCGCTGACCTAGTACCGGCAGCGGTGGTGGAAAAAGGCGCTTTCGACGTGGTGTGGCCGTGGCAACGCGACCACGCCTTGGATGGCGGCCCGCTGCTGCTGGGTGGCGTCCGCTACAGCAAGGGCATCACCGTGCACAGCGCTGCGACCCTGACGTGGAATGTAAATCAACACTTTGTGCGCCTGCGCGGCCTGCTCGGTATTGCTGATGCGGTCGCCCCCGAAGGCGATTGCCCGGTGACACTATCGGGCGATGGTAAAACCCTGTGGCATAGCGACCGTGTACGCGGTGGCGAAGCGCCAGCGATACTCGACCTGGATCTGCATGGCATCACCAGCCTGCGACTCGAGATCGCTCTTGGCGAACGTTTCGACATTGGCGACCACGTCATGGTGGCTGATGCGTACCTCGTCCAGGCAGCCAAATAGACCACAACGTCTCAGAAGTGGTCACCTAGCGTTCGCCTAGCTGCTTTCCGCCTTTTGTTCGGCTGATCGGTCCGCACCCTGCCCGCCCATGCTGCAACGCCTTCCCTACATCTGTCTGCTGCTAGCCCTGCTCATCGCCGTCAGCGGTGTGATCGGCCATGTGGCCAAGATCGGCCCGCCCCTGGCCGCGTGGGTGGCTTTATTCCTCATTGTCTTCGGCTTCGGCAAAGGTTGCGTCGGACTCATCAAGGTCGCCCTCCTCAAACAGGTGGCGCATGGCGGCCCTGATCCGCGCCTGGATTTCGCCAACCACGGTTTGTTTTGGTCCTTCGTCATCTTCAAGTTCGTCACCTGGATGGTCGCCTGGGGCGTGGCCGCCTATCTGTTCGGCCACCCGACGGCTTTCATCGGCAAGTAAATCGGCAAAGCGGAATCACCACAACGGCTGCGGATAATCACCGGCTTCGGTGGCCTGAGCCAGGCGCGCCTGCACTGCCGCATGATCCGCGTGATGGGCCAGACCCGCCCAGTCGCCGCCGGTCACCACAGCGCGCGTCTTCCAGCCGTGGCGTGCACTACTCGCCATCACCATCGCCGTCAGCTGGCACTCGTCGGCAGAAGTCTGCGCCTGGCGGATCCATGTTTCGACGTCAGCGATGAAAGGCGCATAGCAATTGGGCTGGAAGCCCCACAGATCCAATGATAGCGCCGTTTCGGGTGCGAGGGCGCCGCTGACGATGTCGGCGGTCTCGGTGATGGTCTGTAATTCGCCATGCTCATTGATGGTGCACAAGGCGCGGCTGACCGGCCCATGTTGATTCACGGTGCGCGCCAGGGTGTAAGCCACTTGCACCGATGAACGATCGCCGCGCGCCAGCACCTGCGCCAAAGAGCGCATGCCCGCGCCCGAATACCACTCGTCGGCACTGACCACGCCGCACGGGCGTTGCAAACCGCGGAGGCCACAGGCTACGGCGTGCGCGGTACCCCACGGCTTGCTGCGCCCTGGCGTCTGCACTCCCGGCAAGGGCTCGTGCATGTCCTGCAGCACATAGCGCACCGGCAGCTGCCGGGCCAGGCGATTGCCGACGGTTTGGGCGACCAATGCCTGGTTGTCGGGGCGCACAATTAAAATGATTTCTACAAAGCCGCAGCGCTTGGCGTCATAGGCGGTGAAGTCGAGGATGGTCTCGGCATGCGGCCCGACCTGCGCCAGGTGCCGCTCACCGCCCAGGCGCGAGCCCGCCGCCAAGACCACCAGAGCCGGGCGATCATTCTCACGCGGCCGCCAGGTGATGGCGGTCTGCCTCGGGCCAGCCGCCGGCGGCTTGAAATAATTCACGCCCAGGGCAGCCAAGCGCTGCAGATGCACCGCCAGGCGGTCTTGGAAGGCCGGCCAATCACGTGTCGCCTTCGGCGACCACAGGACTTCGGCCAGGGCACACAAACGCGGAAAAGCCATGGCTTCAAGCTGGGCGTACGAAGTAATGTATTCCGACCACAACTGGCCCTGGGCCCCCAGCACATGGCGGCCTTCCTCAGCGCTGAGTTCAGGCGGTATGGGCTCGAAAGCATAGACCTTCTCCAATGGCAGCATGCCGCCGATGGCCAATGGCTGAGCCGTATAATCGACATGCTGGTAATGGTCGAAATAGGTGTGCGACTGCGGCGCCATGATCACGTCGTGACCTTGCCGGGCCGCCTCGATGCCACCTGTAACACCACGCCATGACACCACCGTTGCATTGGGCGACAGGCCGCCTTCGAGGATTTCGTCCCAGCCCAGCAGACGCCGACCCCGCGCGCTGAGGAACGTGTCCATGCGCTTGATGATATGGCTCTGCATGCCGTGCTCGTCCGTGACGCCCAGGGCGGCGATGCGCGCCTGTACGCGTGGGCTCGCTTGCCATTCGTTCTTCACCGCTTCATCACCACCGACGTGAATCCACGGCGAAGGGAACAGCTCGACGACTTCGGCGAGCACGTCCTCGAGAAAACGCAGCGTGCGCTCTTCGACATTGAGGATGTGCGGATTCACGCCCCAGCAGGGGAATACGTCGCACGGTTGGCCGTCGTCGCCCAGCCATGGATAGGCGGCAATCGCCGCCTGCATGTGTCCCGGTAGATCGATCTCGGGCACCACGGTAATGTGCCGGCGTGCGGCATAGGCGACGATGGTCCTGATCTCATCCTGGCTGTAGAAACCGCCGTGTGCGATGCCGTCGAACCGGGGTGGCTGCAACATGGCATGGCCCTCGATCGTGGTCGTGCGCCAGGCTCCTACCGAGGTCAGGCGCGGATACCGGCGGATTTCAATGCGCCATCCCTGATCGTCGGTGAGATGCAGATGCAGGCGGTTGAGGCGCTGCCGGGCCATGACGTCGATGAACCGCAGGACTTCGGCGACCGTCCAGAAATGCCGCGCTGGATCCAGCATCGCTCCGCGCCAGCTGAAGCGCGGCGCATCATCAATCTCGACCGCGGCCAGGCACGCTCCGCCGGCCTCGACCGACAGCAGCTGCAGCAGCGTCTGCGCTGCCCACGCCAAGCCCGCCGGCGCCGCGGCGCGCAACTCGACGCCGCTGGCCGCCACCGTCAGCTGATAAGCTTCCTGCTGACCAGTTTCCGGCTGGCCAGCTTCGCTGGCTGCCGAACGCATGATGCGGATCTGCGGCTGGTCAGCAACCGCCGGCGGCGCGCCGTCATCGATGATTTCGAGGACGAAGCCCACCTGTGGGGTCAGCAATTCCACCAACAATTCGGCTTCTGGTCGTGCACCGGCGCCGACGATGATGCGCGTGCTCGGCAGCAGCCGAAAGCCTGCCCCCGCACCCACGACGCAGGAAACAGGCAGCGGCAACAGGGCGATGGTCATGTGGGAAACCTTTGGCGAACCGTGGCTAGGTGATTCGCCGATGGTAACTTCAACCAGTTGGCACCGGAACTATGAAAACGTCGTTGTTATTGCCTTCTGTCGCTTCGAAAAAGGACAAAACGCCGTATCAACATGTTCGTCTCAGCCGCTCGAAGGCCGATGCACATGTACCGCCGGCCATGAGTCCGACTGGGTGGCGATCACTTGTTCGCGCACCGTCACTGAATGCCATAGTGCGCTGCGTCCATTTTCGAGCCGCGGGGCAGCCGAAATAGCCGCCGATACATACAACTTGGCGGCCAAGATGGCCTCGCGCAGGCTATCGCCCTTGGACAAGCCAGCAGCCACCGCCGCCGAAAAGGTCGCACCCGTGCCATGGATCTTGGCGCGTTGCACAGTCGGGAATGAGAAGTGACGCAAACCGTCGAGGCCGGCCAACACATCCAGGCTCATGCCCTGCAAGCCGCCACCGGTGACGAGGGTCGGACAGCCATACCGCTTGAGCATCTCTTTGGCGGCGTCTTCCATATCCGATTTCGCCAAGACCTCTTCCATGCCCGTGAGCAGGGCGGCCTCATGTCGGTTGGGCGTCGACACCGTGGCGCGTGGCAGCAGCTCATCCTTCAGACACGCGACCTGCTCGGGCGACAGCAAGGGGATGCCGCGGCTGTCGCGGGCCACCGGGTCGACCACCACCGCTACCTTGGGTCGCTCACGCAACCAGCGGGCAACTACGCGCATGGTGGCAATCGACGGACAAAAACCGACTTTGACCGAGGTGATCGGCAGATCTTCGCCGGCCGCTTCAAGCTGCGAGCGAACTACCGATTCAGGTAAGGGAAACAGCTCGTAGAGGCGGCCGAGACTGTGGGCGGCCACACCGGTGACGATCGACACGCCATAACAGCTCAAGGCCGTGAACGTCTTCAGATCGGCCTGGGTGCCGCCGCTGCCGGACGAGTCCGACATGCCGATCGACAAGCATACCGCCGGGAACACTTCTTGCTGCTGCATGGTGCGCCTCCGCTGGGCGCTGATGGTATGCATGACAGCAACAGGTACAACGCAGCCTTAGTGAGGCCCATTGCTGACCTGCACCGACCTCCGTCGCCACCTTGAATCACCTGCCGCTTGGCGCTGTGGATTGGGGATCTATGCCCTGATCCTGGCTCTCGGCTTGAAGCGCTTTGTGGTGTGGGATCAGATCCTCGTCCTCGAAGACGCCAGTGCGTGGTCGGTCTTTTCGTCGCTGCATCCGCACGCGCTGCGCTGGCTGGTGATGCAACCAGCCATGGCGTTTACCCACCTGCACGTCGACCCGGATATGGTCTTCACCGTCATTTGCTTTGGCCTGGTGTGGGCCACCACCCTCTTGCTGGCCAAGGTCGGCGCGCTGGCGGCCGCGGTGCCCGCCCGCGAGCCTGCCCTGCGCGTATGGCTGCTGCTGCCCCTCGCATTGGCCACGCTGACCATGAATGGCCGGGTCATTCCCGCTTTTGCCGGCTTGGCCCTGCTTACTGCTATCCACGTCGACCAAGCTGCCGGCTGCCGGCGGCATTTGGCGTGGATCATCACCGGGCAAACCGTGGGTCTGCTCATGATGTCAGTCACCAGCGGTACCTTTGCGGTGGGGGTAGTTACTGTCGCCGGCAGCTGGCTGGCCTTTATCCATGCCCGCTGGCATGAGCCGCAGGTGCAACGCCTGGTGTTGCCGCTGGTCATCGGCGGCGGCCTGCTGCTGAGCGCCGTCTGTTTCATTCTTGCACGCAAGGCCATGGATTTTTTCCACGGCGACCCTCTCTCGGTATTGGAACACGGTCTAGGCGGGCAATTCATCCGATTTGGTTTCCTGCCGGCAGTGGCCGGCTGCCTTGTCATCGCCGCCGCTGCCGGCCTGTGGGCGTGGCGCTGGCCACAACCGTCGAAATATGGCCTGCATCTGCGTTTACCGATAGCCGTCAGCGTGGTCCTGGGCTTGGTCGGCTATGCCACTCTGACCACTGCCCTGCCATTGCTGCTGGTGCTGGGTGTGCTCTTCTTCGCTCGTGAATAACTCGTGGATAAATAGCCGTTCGCAAATAAACAGTCAGCGGATAAATGAACCTTTTCAGAACGACCGCTTCAGCTGCACTCCCAGCTCAAAAACATTTCGATTCAATGAGCTGCCATAACCGCCTGCCGAGTCCGCCGAATACAAATAGCGCGACCAGTTGAAGGCGACTTTCAAGTCATGCCCTGATACATACCAGTTAACCCCCGGGGTAAGGACCGTGGTGGTCGCATCCGCAAGGTTTTTGTTTTCCTCGAAGATCTCATAACGCAGCACCGGTTCGACATTGATGGTTTTGAAAAACCACCCGCCCTGCACATAAAAACCTGCCGCATCTATCTGGTCGTTGACGGTGGTATGGTTCTTCCACAGGTCATATTCAGTTTGCAAAGTCAGGCTTTCATAATGAAAAGACAGATCGGCGCCCAGCAAGTTGCGGCTCTCTTCGCCATCGGTCTCATTATAACGGATAGCGCCTTGATAGCCGTCATTGACCCCCAGCGTGAGATGCCGGCCTTCGCCGAGATGCGAATCGTTGCGCTTTTTCTCGTTCCAGCCACTGGGCGAAACCTCGATACGTGCCACTGTTAAAGGGCCCGCAGAACTGACGGTGAGATGATTCATCTGTCCCGCAGTATCGCCAATGCGATTACCGCTTTTGAAGCCATCGCTGACGCTCAGGTAATACACGATGCTGTCATCATACACCCCACCCGAGACTTGAACGCCGGTATGCACATAGCGGTGAAAGAAATCACGGAGGTCGGTAGTGAACAACGGCCGGTCCATGATCAGCTGCAGGCTCGAGCTGGTCAGGTAGACCCGGGAATATGGCAACTTAGCTTTGCCGAAGCGTATTTCAAAAGCACTATTGACCTTATATTTGATGAACGCTTCGCTTACCGTAACCGGTACATCGGTATCCTCATTGGGGGCGTTCGATTGGTAAGCGGTGTTGTTGGGCGCCTTGTCGGTGTAATCGCCTTCGAGCGCCACATCATAGAATAGATCCTTGAGGTAGCATACCCCTTGCACTCCGATGCGGAAATGACGGATATAAGAATTGAGCGAATCTTGATAATGCGTGTCGTCAGCAGCTGGATTTAAACCGCCATAATCGATACGAGCCTGCAGGGTGACCGTGATCTTGTCGTAGAACTTCGGTATGGGAGTCGACGGCAAGCTCGGCGGTGGAATGTCCGTACCTGTTTTTTCAAAGGCAGGTTTTTCAGAGGCAGGTTTTTCAGACGCGACTTTTTCAGAAGTAGATTTTTCAGAAGCAGCTTCCTCGGCGAAGCCAGAGGCAAGAAAAAACAACGTCGCAACCAGTGGTGCAACGCTACGAAAATTAAACATGTTACTCAGCTTTTCTTTCGCGTATGGACATCTCATTTTTGACTATTTGCGCGAGCACCATCTCGGAAGAGAACGCCAAGGCGATACGTGCCACCATCACCAACGGCAATCCCCATAAGCCCCAGATCAGACCGCCGATGATCGGACCGCAGACCTCGCCGACATTTTCGGAAAGCCCGAGCTTGCCGGCGGTTGCCACTCGCCCACTGGGATTACCGACGCTTATCTTCGCCAAGACACTGCCCCAGGCAGACCTGAAGGCGGCCTTGCCGGCATCATCCAAAACGGCGCTGACGAGCATGCCGGCAAATGAGGGATAACTTATGATCGTCAGTGACGAGGCGATATTGCATACACCTCTGGTAGCCATGACGGCCTTGCCACTCAGGTTATCTGTAAGCCAGCCAAAGAATGGTCCTGATACCATCACCACGACTGACGCCGCCAGGTAGATCGTACCGAGTGCAGCCTCATTGATGCCCGCGTATTTGAGCGCAATGAGCGGGAACAAGAGATTGAGCATCGATCCCGAAGCACTGATCAGGATACCGTAAAGGGAAACCATTTTCATGGTGGGTGCCGGTGAAGCCGGCAACACCAGCGCATGCTTTTCATCCTTCGGCGCTGGTGAGTTGGGAATGTCTACCGCACTACTTGCTGGGATCTTGTTCTTCAACAAGACCGTGACTACGACGGCGCAGATGAATGAGACGATGAATGATAAACAGAATATGGAGGTGAAACCGCTGAGCGGTAAAATCAGCAGGAAACTCGCCAGAGCCTTGCCGAGCGATCCGGCGGCGGCACGCAATGAATTATACCAACCGAAGATGACTCCGGACTTCTTGATCCCGCCAGTTGATGCCATGAGCGCGTTGATCGCCGGTTCACGTCCTGATTCTGAAGCGCCATGCAAAGCACGGATCGCAAACAGATGCCACGAGGTAAGCGAAAACAGCAACAGGGCGCCTACGGTCGAGCGTAAAAATAAGGCGATCGACAAGCCCGCACGCAAGCCGATGACATCGATTTTGGCACTGACCCAACGCTTCAGGGACATCTCGGTGATGAAGTGAAACGACAGGAGAATGCCAATCTCTTGAATCCCCATACCGATTTTTTCGGCATAAAGAGGCAGTGCCAGACCGATCATGCCAAAGCTCAGGCGCGAGAGGACCCCCTCGGCCATGATTGAGAAGATAACCGACTTATTCATTGGCGATGCAAAGCTCTTTATTAGCCTGCGGCTTCAGTTGATAGCAGACCTTGTAATTGATCATCTTTATTTTCCCGCCCGCCATCTCGCACGACAGTGTCGCCAGATGCCATCTCTCACCGTCTTTGGTGATGATCTTGCTGTCTTCACAGCGCATATGGAAATCGATGCCGCTGAGGCTCTCGACTTTGTTGATAGTCGCTAGTTCGACATGGCGCACCCACATGTTGCCGTTCTCTCCTCGTCTAATCCCGTCCATGGCAAACATCAGCACCTGGGCGAATTGACCGGCGATAAGCAAGGCATCAATATTGGTCACGTGATAGGGCTCTTGGCCGGTCTTGCGAATTGACCAATCGTCACGCGCTTCGATATCAATGACGCCAGATATGTACTTACCGACCTTATTCACTTCGACATTGCGCAAATGGTGGTTCACCTTGCGAAATCCATTTGAAAAAAAACGCGAACTTTTTTCACCAAGGATGTCGTCTATCTGATCATAATTCATCAATTGCCCCTCATCGCTTGGGCAATTGCATAAAAGAGCGGTATAGGTTTTGGACAGGTGGATTCCCAAGCCGGCCTGGCATAATTTTAGCCGACCTTCGATGTCGCCATTGACCGTCACGGTATGCACATCGAGCGTTGCCAACTCCTTCACGATGAGATCATTGGCGATCTTCCTGAACTTTTCCGAGGTTGGCCGTTGGCCGTCGGCGACGATGCCGAAATCGATGCCGCAGAGCACCATGTGGCTGTATTGCTGCTTCAGGGCGCGCCTAATCGACGGCAACAGGTTTTCGACAGCCTCGCGGTAGCCGACCTCGGCAATCAATTTTCCTTTCCCATGCGGATCAGAAAAACAGCGTGCATAGAGGAATGCCCAATCATTGAGTGCGCATCCATCCGAAACCAGTTCACACGGCATGCCCGCAACCGACATGGCCCTTTCACTCATGCGGGCCGTGAACATTTGGAATATTTGCCAGGGCGAGCATTCCATGAGCTGCTTGCCTGGAAACATCTCAGGTAAAATCTCACGCATTTGCCGAGCGTGGTCCAGGGGCCTGCCCGTACGCCGTGACAGCTCTTTGGCGAGGGTACTTTTTCCGGTACCAAGTGATCCGGTTATGGCGATACGCTTCATGTCTCTTCCATCACCAGGATACTTACATCACAGGCATCCGCATGCAGCTGAGCCCACCGCTGATATTCCGTAGATGAACACCAGGCGCTGAATGCCCCTCTGTCTGGCCACTGTTGAATAGCCAAAATTTCTGGAGTCCCATCACCCAGCTCACAACTGAACTGGCAATTTTTCGCCAACACTCGTCCACCATATTGGCCAATGGTGGGAATTTCACCGCGCAAGGTGGCGGTGAAACTTCCCGGGTTTATGCCGTCCCCAGATATGATCACATACATTTTATGAAACCTTGAATTCCTCTGAATTACGGATGATCGCCTGATCGATATCACCCTCATTCAGATCCAGTTGACCAAGAATCTTCCTATAGATGCCGTCGTGCTGGTCTTCCAGTTTTTCAATCGCCTGATCACGTCCGATCTGGCCTTTTCTAATCAAATGACTGAGCTCGAGCTCGTACGGATTGTAGCCATGGATTTTTTTATGAACGATATTGTTGAACGTGTTCAGACGGCAATTGGATGAGCAGCCATCTACGTCCTTAGGCGAACGCCAACCCATTTTCTTTACTTCTTCGACGATCTGGTCTTCACTGATGTCTTCCAGGCACAACAGATTTATATTATACGGGAATTCCTTGACCTCTTTTAATAGTGATTCATCGAGACAGAAGTAGCGGTCAACATAATCACCGGTATGACTGCGCAATTTATCCAAAGAACTCTTACGGCTCTCTTTAAAGAAATTGTAGTTGTTCTGGTAGACCACGGCATTGGTTGGAATCTGCCCCAAGGTGAATCCTGCGAGAATGAAGCGAACCTTTTTTTCCAGAGCAAACTTGATGGCGGTGATATTGACGATCGAAATGCAAGACTGGCAAATCGATGAGATGCGCATCAACGTCTTCTGATTGTAGATGGGGTACAAGGCACTGGCCTTGATGATCGCCTTCATATGCGGCTGGGCTGGGCGGACCATTATGTGATCAATGCCTAAACTGTCGACCACACGGTTGATGTTGTCGAGCGCGTATGACGACAGATGGCCATTATCTAGGGTGAATGCGAGTACTCGCAATTTGTATTTATTTACCGCCAAAGATAGCGTATACGAACTGTCTTTACCGCCACTGTAGCAGACGATGGCATCATACTCTCCACGATCGCTGCCGAACGAGAACATCTGTCCAATACGCTCGCGCGCTTGGTCGATCATTGCATCGGAGGCGCTATAAAAAGCTTTCTCACGGCATAGCGAGCAGACCCCCTGATCGTCGAATTCAATACCTGGAAATCCGCTTGTCAGAGCGCATGAACTGCACCGCAGGAATGTACTTTGGGTCATGATGAACCGAGTTTCTTGGCGATGAAATCAGTCATGGAAATGACAGATCCGAAGTTACCGCTGTGCATGTCCATATCCTCGACTGTAACTGAAAACTTGGAGTCCATGAACGCCGCAATCTCGATCAGGCCGAAGGAATCTATGATTCCCTGATCGATAAGCGACTTCGACCGGCATATGGAATCCGGATTTGAGACCATGAAGTTTCGGCAGATGAATTCGATAACCATGCCTTCGATGTCTTCGCCTGTCAGTTTTAGATTATTCATGAATGCCTCATAGTTAAACTAAGCTCCGGTTCTTGGTGTATTGGGAATTCAGCTTCATCAAAAGTAGAGTAGATCGGTTCACGCTGTTTAATTGCCATTTGCGTCGTCAACATGAATACAAACAACATATTGTCGCGGTACCCGTACTGAGCATTGCGACGGCTCTTGATCTTTTCAAGAAACTGCTCGACCATTTTATATTCAAATACGCCGGCATTTTCTATCTCCGTTTTGGAAAGAAACCCGGCCACCGACTCCTTCACCTTTCCGTCTGCGTCGATGAATGGATAGATGTCCGGTGCTTGATAGGGTTGCTTAGGCCGATTCACGATCGCGTGCGGAACGAGGTCTGAGAACGCCTTTTTCAGGATATATTTCTGGTTGAATCCAGGCATCTTATAGCGATCAGGCAAGGATATCGCATGCTCGACCACGCGGTGGTCCAGAAACGGATAACGCCCCTCTACACCATTGGCCATGGTCATCCGATCGCCTTGTGACGACAATAAATAGCCCTCCAGCAGGGTCTTCATCTCGCGGAAAGATGTTTTTTGTAATATTGAGAATTTTTCCCAGTTTTTCGGCAAAACCGACTTCATTTTCTCGCGGGTGGCATCCAGGCTATAACCACCGATGAAATCGCCATTCATCAGTCCCAATACAGCTTCGTTATTGTGCATACGAATGGCCATGGCACCAAAGAGCGGGTCAACTTTCTTGACCATTCCTTGATAATACATCTTCATCATGCCATATTGTTTGCCGCTGCCATAATGGGCCAAATGCGGGTACAGTCGCTTGATGAGGTGCGGGCGTATTTCAGAAGCGATGTCTTTACCCCAAAACTCTAACAGTTTCGCCTCTTTAAAAGTGTCATAGCCACAGAATATCTCATCCGCTGCTTCACCAGTCAGCACGACTTTTATGCCGTCGCTCGCCGCCGCCCTCGCCAGATGGTACATTGGCACTGGAGCCGTACGAAACAAAGGCCGCTCGACGTGCCGTACCACCCGCTGCAGATTATCTTCGATCGCTGAGTTATCGATCACCACCTGATGGTGATGTGATTGCAACCGATCGACCATCAGCGATTGATAAGAGCTTTCATCAAATGATTTATTATCGAAGGCCACCGAATAGGTACTGAAACCGCTGGGCGCCAGTTCCTTGACCAACCCAGCTATGATGCAGGAATCGATTCCACCACTGAGGTAAACCCCGTAGGGCACCTCAGTGCGCAAACGCAGGCGTATAGCGTCTTTTAATAAGCTTCTGGTGAGTTCGCTAGCGTCTGAAAACGACGGCTCTGGCCGCATCCCGAGTGATTCGCCAATTTCATAATAGAGATGGTCTGTGAAATGGTCGCTGTTCTCATAAACCCGATAATGACCTGCGGAAAGCGACTGAACCCCCTTATAAACAGTCGTCTCACCAATAGTATTCCACAACATCCCATGTTCGATCAAGGCCTGCTGATCGTACTGCCTGGAAAATCCTTCAATATAATCGAATGACTTTATCTCAGACGAAAAATAAGCGACGCCGTGATGATCTTGGGTGGTGAACAATGGGCGGATGCCGTAGCGGTCGCGGGCCACTATCAATCTGGTGCGTACCTTGTCATAGATAATGATTGCCCATTCGCCATTAAACTTTGCGAAACAATCAGCACCATATTCCATGTAGCATCTCAGGGCTACCTCCGTGTCGCTGGCAGTCATGAATACATGGCCGCGTGCTGTCAGCTGGTCTTTCAATTCAATATAATTGTAAATTTCTCCATTAAAGACCATCGTATAGCCAGCAATTGAAAACGGCTGCTGGCCACTGGCTATATCGATGATCGATAACCGTGCATGCCCTAGGGCACATGTTGGCGACACATAGGCGCCTTTGCTGTTGGGTCCGCGATGGGCAAGCGCATTGGTCATCTTAACGATGCGCTCGCGCTTATCCCGATCGATACTATTGATATCCCAAATCGCCGTGACGCCGCACATAGAAACCCTTAGTTTCGCAGTTGAGAAGTTGGTCCGAAAATGCTGGTCCTGCATGCCTGCAATTTTCGAAAACGTTTTTTCCGTTCGCCGACCGTGTCAGCGGCTGGCGCATACGCTTTTTAATGGTCTTGGAGCAGCGTTTTGATCTTTGCCATCCCGGCATCGAGAAAGCCGCCCACCATGGCGCGCACGTTCTCATCCGGCGTATTTGCCGCCGCTTTACACGTCACATTCCACACCAACAGCGCCCCACCGGTGACTTTTTCAATGGTGATGTCGGCAACGAAATCGGTCAGCGGCATCGGCGACTTCTTGATCGTATATTGATACGACATCCCCTTGTCTTCGTACTTCAGCAGCTCTTCGGTGATTTGCGCTCCGTCTTTGGTGGTCAAGACACGCACGGTACCGATCTTATTGGCACCGTTCTTGGTGATTTCGCTCGTTGCGATTGCCGGATGCCACTTTTGGATGGCATCGAAATTCTTGATCAGACCCCACACTTGTTCAGGAGTCGCACTGTAAAGTTGCGATTTTGATATGGTGAGGCTATCTTCTGCCGCCAACTCACATGAGGTGAGCCCCCAGATGAATCCGAGAAGTGAAAATGTTACAACGGCAGCGTACATAGTAGGCCTTTCTTTGGGGGACGTCGTTTTATAAAAGCTGCACGTATTACCAGTAGGCACATTTTTAGCTGTTAGTATACTCCCTGAAACCTCCTACAGCAAACAGGCGCCGCGACTTATGGCACATCAACATTATGGAAAAAATCTTGGCTGCCCGGTCGAGGCATGCCTTGAAGTGATTGGTGGAAAATGGAAAAGCGTCATCCTCTTCCACTTGATCGACCAACCGAAGCGCTTCAGTGATCTACGCCGTTTAACGCCAGCTGTGACTCAACGCATGCTCACCCGTCAATTACGGGAGCTAGAAACCGCTCAGCTGATCAATCGCTCAGTGTCCGCGGACGCCACACCATTGCGCGTCGAATATGCGCTTTCCACCGCTGGCAGATCCCTGTGTCCGCTGCTTTTCGCCATCCGCGACTGGGGACTGACGTACCTGGAGATCGCACAAAAAGATAATAATGCGCCCTGCTTGGCCACTTCCGCAACTGCGGGTGTTCAAACGCCCTGAAGCGAAGTTTAAAAAAATACCCCGCGCCAAACGGCGCGGGGTATTTTTTTGCGTCCCGCTGAACAGGAAGCGGTTGCCGATGAAGCTGATTAGGCTTTCTTCGCCAACTTCTCGACCATCGAGTTCGGCACTGGCTTGTATTCGCTTGGCTCCATCGAGTAGCCGGCACGGCCCTGGCTCATCGAGCGCAGGTCGGTGGTGTAGCCGAACATTTCGCCCAACGGCACTTCGCAGCGCACGATCTTATTGGTGCCGCGATCAACGGTTTCAGTGATGATGGCGCGCTTGGACTGCAACGAGCCCATGACCGAGCCGATGAACTGCTCAGGGCTTTCGACTTCGACCTTCATCCACGGCTCGAGCAGCTGGCAGCCGAGCTTGGGGTAGGCTTCGCGGATGGCCAAGCGACCGGCGGCGATGAACGCTTCCTGCGACGAGTCGACGTCATGGTACGAACCGTCGATCAACTCGGCGTAGACGTTGATGGTCGGGAAGCCAGCGAGGTAGCCGCGCTGCAACTCCGAACGCACGCCTTCTTCGACGGCTGGACGGAATTCCTTGGGAACCGTGCCGCCCTTGGTGCCGTCGACCCAGATGAACTCGTTGCCGGCAGCCTTCTCTTCGTCGGTGAGCGGACGGATGATGAGGATACAATCACCGTACTGACCACGACCACCCGACTGCTTGACGTGCTTGCCGCGGATCTGGATCTGCTTGGTGATGGTTTCGCGGTAGCTGACCTTGGGCTTGCCGATGACGGCGTCGACCTTGTATTCGTCACGGATGCGGTGCTGCAGCACTTCGAGATGCAGCTCGCCCATACCCGAGATGATGACCTGGCTGGTTTCTGGATCGACCCACTTCTTGAAGGTCGGATCTTCGCGTTCGAGACGCGCCAGGGCATAGGCCAGCTTTTCCTTGTCGTTGTTCGACGCCGGTTCGATGGCCATCGAGATCACCGGCTTGGCGAAGCTGATGCCTTCGAGCGCCATCGGGTGCTGATCGTCAGCCATGCACAGGGTGTCACCGGTGCGGGTGTTCTTGAGGCCGACCAGGGCGACGATGTCGCCGGCTGGGGCTTCGTCGATCTTGGTTGGCACCACGCCGACCAGCTTGACCATGCGTGCGGCGCGTTCGCCCTTGCCTGAAGGCTGGCAGGTGAGTGCGTCGCCTTCCTTGATGATGCCCTGGTAGACGCGCACGAATGACACGTCGCCGAGGTTCGGCATCGACATGATCTTGAAGACCATGGCGCGCAATGGCGCCTTGCTGTCGCACGTGGTCGGAATCGGATTGGCCTTGAGCACGTCTTCCAGCTCGAACTGTTTGATCGAGTGGGCATCCCGCGGGTTGGGCAGGATGTCGACGACGGTGTCGAGCAGCAACTGCACACCCTTGTTGCGCAGCGCCGCGCCGCACAACATCGGCTGCAACTTGAAGGTCATGGTGCCGATGCACAGGGCCTTGAGCAGCTGCTCATCGCTGAGCGCACCGGTTTCGAGATAGGTCATCTCGATCTCTTCGTCGCCGCAACCTGAAGCGGCGGAGTCGATCAGCTTGGCGCGACGAGCCTTCGCTTCTTCGAGGAATTCAGCGGGAATCTCGTGCTCGATTTGATCTTCACCCTTGTCGCCTTCGAAGGTGTAGTACTTCATGTCGAGCAGGTTGATGATGGCGCGGAAATCGTCGCCAGCACCGATCGGCATTTGGATGGGCACTGGATGGCCGCCTAAACGCTCTTCCACCTGACCGACTACGCGATCGAAGTTGGCGCCCATGCGGTCCATCTTGTTGACGAACACCAAGCGTGGCACCGAGTACTTGTTGGCTTGGCGCCATACGGTTTCCGACTGTGCCTGCACACCGGCTACGGCACAGAACACCACCACAGCACCGTCGAGCACACGGCAGGAGCGTTCGACTTCAGCGGTGAAGTCCACGTGTCCAGGGGTGTCGATCAGATTGATGTCGTAGGTTTCGCCATGGCGCTTCCACTGGGCGAAGACGGCGGCGGCGGTGATGGTGATGCCGCGCTCCTGCTCTTCCTTCATCCAGTCGGTTGACGCTGCACCGTCGTGCACTTCACCGATCTTGTGCTTTTTACCGGTGTAGTAGAGAATGCGCTCCGACACGGTGGTCTTGCCCGAGTCGATATGGGCAACGATGCCGAAATTGCGTGTCTTAGCGAGATTGATGGCCATAGCTGGCGTCCTTGACTGGCGAAAATGGAGCGCAGATGATGGGTTGTGGTTACGATGGGCAAGCGCTGAACGGCAGTGGCCGGCGTTTGCCGCACAAATGCACACGCAGACGACGTAACCCTGCTTTTATACGTGATTTCCAGGCCTGCCAACGGTTAGGTTGCCGTCGATATCTGCCAGCCGCCGCGACGATGCGTCAAATATGTGCTCGAGAGCGCCGATACTGCCATGGCAGCGATCAAAACCATTCCACCATGATCGAGTGCCGAGGGCAGCGTCGCCTTGCCTTCGATGATGAAAATGGCCAGCGCCAAGGCGAAAGGCTCCAACATCGACCATCGCCCGGCAAAACGTGCCGCCGGCGACCAGCGCTGGCCGGCGAACACCAGCAGGCTCAAAAACACCAGGCGCACCACAGGCATGATGATGAGGAACAATCCCACCGCACACGCCGGCACCCATGCACCCACCTCGAACAACCGCTGTCCGATACCGGGTAGGCTATAAGCCACATCGGTCATGAACCAGGCGTCGGTAGCAAACAGTGGCAGCAGCATCGACGCGGTGGTGCCGATCATGGCCATGAACAACACCATCCATCGCCATTTCTTGGCCAGCACCGGCTGGTGATCGAATGGCTGATGCAGCAATTCGCCGACCACCATCGAGGCGATAATCCCCAGGGTAAATACCAAAAGACCCAACTTGGGCGTCGCCGCCACCAGCAACCGGTCATACGACACGGCGAGCAACAAAACCACCAGGAACAGATCGAGCATCGACCACTTGCCGAGGCTGCCGATGGTGGTCACCCAACGGGACGACCACCCGCCCCAACAGACTCCCGCCAGCACTACCAGCTTGGCGAATGGGAAGGCCACCGAAAACAACCCGACCAGCGCCGCCAACCCCGGGAAGCCGCCCTTCCACAACATACTGACGGTATGTAGCAGCGAGTAATCTTCGCTGGTCACACCGATGGTGACGGTGACGAATGGCAGCAATAAGGCCGTCACATTCAAAGCCACGGCCACGGGCAACAAAACATCAGCAACACGCATGCCGCCCCACGGTGCCGGGATAGCGCTGGAAGACATCCCCAAAATCGCAGGCGCCGCTTTCCCGGCGGCAAGTGACGATACATCCCTTCGCGTGCCTTCTCCCCGCCCCCTGTGCATCTACCACAAAAACTGCCTCGATGGCAGTGGCGCCGCCGCGGTCGTGGCGCGCAAGATGCCTGACTGCGAATTCCTAGCGGTACAATACAGCAACCCACCGCCCAAAGTTGAAGGCCGATCTGTCTACTTGGTAGATTTTGGCTTCCCCTTGGAAGCCATGCGCCAACTCAAAGCCCAGGCCAGCGACCTGCTATGGATCGATCACCACGCCAGCGCCGAAGACATCTGGCGCACCCTCGGCTGGGGCGTCTTCGACCTCGACGAATGTGGCACCTCCCTGACCTGGAAAACTCTTTTTCCCAGCCAGCCACCGCCGCCGGTGGTGCAGTACATCCGCGACAAAGATCTGTGGCGCTGGCAGCTGCCCGACAGCCGGGTGATTTGCGCCGGATTAGTTGACGCTTATCCGAATAGCCTTTATGCCGGCCTGCTCGAAGCCGATCTGAGCGCCATGGCGGACCGTGGCCGGCCATTGATCGAAGCCCAACGGCAGCGGGTGGTCGAAGCGGCCAAAAGCGGCGTTGCCATCAATGACGCGTATGGCGTGAAGGGCCTGCGCGCCTTGGCCGTCAATTGCTTCAAGGATCAGAACGAACTTGGCGAATACATTTGCCAACCGCTCACCGAGGGTGGCCTGGGTTACGACCTGGCAGTGCTGTTCTATCGCAAGGGCAATGCGCCGATGTGGGTGCATTCGCTGCGCTCGGGGGCCCGTGCCGGCATGCCCACCGCCGATTGCGCCACCATTGCCGCTGCCCGTGGCGGTGGCGGTCATCCGAGCTCAAGTTGTTATCTGTCAAAGGATCCGCTGATTCCGCCGCCGACACCTCCGCCTGGCCCAACCCCGACCGCGGCCTGACCTCCTGCTGATGACAGTTGCACTGACGCCCGAATGCCCAGCATTTAAGGCATGCTCCGCGAAATGCTCCAAGGTAAGCTTCATCATGCGACGGTCACCGACTGCCGTATTGACTATCCTGGCAGTTTAACGGTTGACCTTGACCTCATCGAACGTGCCGGCCTCTTGGTCCATCAGCGCATCCAGCTATTGAACTGTCACAATGGCTATCGCTTAGAGACCTATCTGATCGCCGGCGAACGCGGTCATGGGCAGATCATCGTCAATGGCGCCGCCGCCCGTCATGCCCAACGCGGCGACATCGTCATCATTGCCGGCTATGCCCTATACAATGAAAACGAAGTCATCGGCCACGAGCCCAAAGTCTTGGTTCTGGATGCGCGCAACACCGTAGTCGCTACGTATGGAACGGTTTCAGGCTAAACGCCTCTATTTGCTGCCCTGATGCAGCAAAAAAAAGTCTCTTAGCACAGCCTTCACTGATGCCGCTGCATCGCGATAATAAAGTCGCCCCACGATGAACATTCGTGTGGTAGACTGATTTCGTTCTACCTCACAGCTCTCTTCTTACTCCCCTCTTACCGCGTCTCTCTGCACGATAGCGCCGAGAAGGTTGCCATGCCCTACATCCAACCATCTGCGTCGGCCCCGATTGCGCCCGAGCTGAGTGATTTCGATGACCTGCACGATGATGACGTCCAGGATCCCGCAACAGAAGCCCTGGCCTTGGTCGAGCGCATTAATGAACGCATGCGCAAGGCGGCCGAAACGCTGACCCCGCTTGGCGTGCAGCGCGTCGCCTAGCAGAGCGCGAAAACCGAAGCTGAGCGCTCGGGAGTCACGCCCATCTCATCCACACCGCCATGCCACCTGGCGAGCGGTTATCCCACGCATAGTACGGAATTGCCGACAGCGTCACCGGCTGGCGCAGCGGCTTGCCGAATGCATAGGGCTGGTCGACAAACGGCTGCTCACGCCAACCCGGCACGCTGAGACGAACGACACCGCCCATTGCATGTGGATCACCTTCCACCTGCACCTCGGCGGTAGCGGACATCACCAAGGCATCCAGGTCGCTGCCGTTGTCGCAACTTTCAAAGCAATAGACCACTGGCCCACGCTGCATGGCCAGTCGCCCCGCATCATGGCGGATGCGTGGATCGGCATGGACGCGCTCCATCGGCATCGCGAGGTCGAACACCACGCGATCACCGGTCTTCCAGGTACGTTCCAAAACCACGTATCCTGCCTCTTCGATCGCTTGGACTGGTTGGCCATTGATACTCACCAGCCAAGAGCGGCACCAACCGGGGCGACGCAGGCGCAGATGGAATCGGTGCGGCGACTGCGGCTCCACGTGCAAGGCAACCCGCCCATTCCATGGGTAATCGGTGGTCTGGGTAATCGCTACCGTCACGCTGCCCAACATGAACTGTGCTTGTGATCCTCCATAAAGATTCACGTACAGGCTGCTTTCGTCCCGCGCATAAACATAGCTGCCCAGACTCGCCAACAGACGGGAAATATTCGGCGGACAGCAGGCGCAATCGAACCATTCCTGACGATGGTGGCCGCCGAGGCTCGCCAACGGATTGACATAGAAGAAGCGCTGGCCATCGAGGCTGACACCGGCGATGGCAGCATTGTAGAGCACCCGCTCCATGACGTCGATATACTCGGAAGAGCGCTCTTGCAGGAACAATCGCTGCGCCCACATGATCAGGCCCACTGAGGCGCAGGTTTCGCAATACGCCGTCTCATTCGGCAGATCGTGATCAAAGGTGAAGCCTTCGTTGGCATGCGACGAACCGATGCCGCCGGTCACATACATCAGGCGGCACGTCGCGTGGCGCCACAGGGCGAGCCCCGCCGCCGCCAATTCGCGATCACCATCGGCCGCGGCCAGATCAGCCATGGCACAGTAGAGGTACATCGCCCGCACCGCGTGTCCGACGACTTCACGCTGGTCGCGCACCGGCACGTGCGCCTGAAAATACCGGTAGTTATCCTTGCAAAACGCCTGGCTATAAATGCCATCGCCACCGGCTTCCGCCTTGAGCTGATCGAAATAATGTGGCTGCGTACCGCGCGCATCAACCATGTTACGCGCCAGCGCGAGATAACGTTCTTCGCCGCTGGCATCGGCAAGCTTCACCAGCGCCAACTCGATTTCCTCGTGACCGCAATAGCCCGGCCGCTGCCCTGATTGCGGACCGAATGCAGCAGCGACGCAATCTGCCAGGCGTAGGCAAACATCAAACAGGGACCGCTTACCGGTTGCCGCATGATGCGCGACGCCAGCCTCGATCAGATGACCGATGCAGTACAGTTCATGGTCGTTGAAATGCTTCCACCGCGCCTCCGGACGCACCACCTGAAAATGGGTATTGAGATAACCGTCAGCCTGTTGCGCCGCGGCGATCAGCGCGATGACCGCATCTAAGCGCTCGTCCAGTGCGTGGTCAGGATGGCTCGACAATGTATAACTCGCGGCCTCGATCCATTTGGCCACATCCGAATCCCAAAAGATATGCGGCTCATGCGGCTGGCCTGGTTTCCAGGCCAGGCGAAACGCATCGATGCGTCCGCTCTTGCGGCACTGGGCTTCATTCATGGGAATCGCCTGGGTACGATTGCTGAGCTGTTTGGGCGCCCAGAAATCATCCTCGAAGCTGACGGCAGTGAAGGGCACGGCACGCAGTTTGTCGGCAGTGAAGGAGCAAGGGCGTGGTTTCAGCATGGTCCAGTCAGCGTAATGCCACACCGGTAGCCGACGAGAGGCCAAGGACGTTGCTGAGGAGGTCGTTTCCGACTTTTCATACCCTTTGCCATGGCCAGGGACCGTCGATCATGCGTCAGTCGAGGTTGTCTAAACTGCGCCGCTTGCACGCTCAACGCTGAATCGGTCTCGCGCATGAATCTCCTTTTTCCGCAATCGACCGCCGTCCTCGGCCTGCACGCCGGGTTGTTCATCGCCCGACGTGGCATGGGTGTTCGCCACCCGACGCGCATCATCGACAGCCATGAATTAATCCTCGTACGCCGCGGGCGTCTTGACCTGCAGGAATCCGGGAAGGCCTTTGCGGTCGCCGCCAATGAGATACTGCTGCTGGTCGCCGGTCGACCGCATGGCGGGCTGGTCGACTACCCTCCCGATCTGTCATTTTATTGGCTGCACTTCCAGGCCATGGCCAGCAGTGGCGAGACCCTGTCCGTACCGCAGCATAGCACCCCGCGTCGCGCCACCCTGCTCATGGCATGGATGCATCGCTACCTCGACGATCAGTCAAGCGGCGCCGCAACGCCGGCGACGGCGGGCCTGCTGGTGCAATTGATGCTCGCCGAAATCGCTGCCGCCCCGCGCGCCGCCGGCGATGATCCGGCGGCCCACCTCGTCGGACGGGCTGAAGCGTGGATCGGCCATCACTACCAGGATAGCCTCTCGACCCGCGACATCGCCTTGGCACTCGCTTGCAACGCCGATTATCTTGGTCGGGTCTATCGCCGCATCACCGGCAAAAGCATTGTCACCAGCATCCATGAACGCCGTCTCGCCGAGGCCAAGACGCACTTGATCAACACCACGACCGACGTTGAAAGCATCGCCCGCCGCGTTGGCTTCAATGACCCTGTGCATTTCCGTCGGCTGTTCCGCCGCCACAACGGCTGTACTCCAGGTGCCTTCCGCAGCTTGCACGCACGGGCCTTCGTCAATAGCGACTGAGGTTCAGGGCCACGAGGGATAAGAGTCACGAGGGATAAGAGTCACGAGCTCCAGCCCACCCCATGGCGTTTGCGCCAATCGCGTGGCGACAGCCGGTGATGCGCGCGAAAAGCCCGGCTGAATGCGCTGGCTGAACCAAAGCCCAGATCGAGTGCGATATGCAACACCGAGCGGTCGCTGTGGCTGAGCAGCAGTGCCGCTCGTTCAAGCCGCCGCTGATTGAGCAAGGCGGTGGGCGTCATCCCCAGATGGCGTCGCACACTGCGCGCCAGATGTTCGGGGCTGATACGCGCCCGTGCCGCCAACGTCGCCGGGTCCGCACCTTGATCAACCAGACCATCCAGATCGTCCAGCAATCGGCGCAACCACGCAGGGGTGTTGACCGGCGCGCTGACCGCCGCCGCTGAAGCGTCGCTTACCGCTGACATCCGCGGTAAAAGGTTCAGCAGCAAACGCCCGATCAAGGTCCGGGCGAGGGCGGTGCGCTGAGCGGTGAAGAGGTGGCGGAATTCAGCTTCGAGGCGCACCCGTTCAGTGCCGATTACGCGCATGCGCGGGGGCCGGCACTGGCCCACCAAGCCGCTTACCAGGGTCGCATCACCGACATACTCAGCGAGACGCTGCCACTCGTGATCGGGAATCGCCAAATTGAAGAGTACGAAATTGCGCCCATGCAGCACGTGCTCATCATCACGCCGCACCAAGAGCACATCACCTGCGGTCAGATCCTCCTCACGGCCATTGACCTGCTGATGCAGCGTTCCCTCGACCACGAACTGCAACTCGCTCCAGCCGTCATGATGATGCGCCGGGAAGCGCCACGGCTGGGAAGGCCCCAGCGATTGCAGTACATAGACGTCGCCTGGCCGCAAGACTTGGGAACGTGGCAGACGCATGATTGTCTGAGTTTCAGCTTATCGACGGCAGATCAACCAGTGTCAAGTTTTGGTCAATCCTTGGGAAGCATGACCGGTGGGTGTGGTTAGGCTGCGTCCATGAGCACTGCCCTTGTTGCCCGTCCTGCCACCTCATCCTTCGTTACCCAGCCGGGCCTTCCGCGCCAGGTATTGCAGCACCTCGACCTGGCTGGCACGTGGACGTTGAGCGAGATCGGCGGCAACCACACCTGCCCGTTCATTGCCCCTGGTGATGTGTTCAGCGCTCTGCTGGCGGCCAAGCTCATTCCCGATCCATACTGGGGTAAGAACGAAGAATTGGTACAGTGGGTCATCGAACGCGATTGGGCGATCGAGCGCACTATCGACGTTTCCGCAGCCCTGCTGACTAGCGCCAACGTTTATCTCAATGCCGATTCGCTCGACACCTTCACCGACATCAGCATCAACGGCACGATGGTCGGCAGCACCGCCAACCAATTCCGCCGCCATCGTTTCGACGTCAAGTCGGCACTGAAAGTCGGCAGCAACACCGTCCGCATCCTTTTCCGCTCGGCGGCCAAGGAAGGCGCCGCCCGCGCCGCCCGTCAACCTTATCCGATTCCCGCCAACGGTTATACCGTCGGCGCGCGCATCCCGCATTACAACCTGCTGCGCAAGGCCCAGTGCCATGGCGGCTGGGACTGGGGCATCAGCCTGTTCACCTGTGGGGTGTACGACGACCTCAGCCTGCGTGGCACCACGGCGGCGCGCATCGAGCACGTCTACACCGCACAGGCGCATAGCGCGGGTCAAGTCACGGTCACGGTTACCGCCGAAGTCGAGGCCGTCGCGGCTGGCGCGACGACGTTCTCTATCCAGCTCGGCGAACAGAGCCTAGCACTGCCGGTGCAGCTGACCAAGGGCGCCAACACCGTCAGCGGTAGCATCACCATCAGCAATCCGAAACTATGGTGGCCCAATGGGCACGGCACCCAGCCGCTTTATGACCTGACCGTCAGCATCGGCGATGAGATCAGCCGCAAGCGCCTCGCCCTGCGCGATCTGGTGGTATTGAACGAGAAGGACGCGCGCGGCACGTCGATGGTGATCCAGGTCAATGGCCGGGCCATTTTTGCCAAGGGCGCCAATTGGATTCCCAGCGATGCCATGCCTTCGCGTCAAACCGATGCACGCTTCAGGGATCACCTCGATTCGGCAGCCGCAGTGGGCATGAACATCATCCGCGTGTGGGGTGGCGGGCAGTTTGAACGCCATGCCTTCTACGATATGTGCGACGAGCTCGGACTGATGATCTGGCACGATTTCATGTTCTCGTGCGCGCTGTACCCCGCCGACAAGGCGTGGCTGGCCGAGATCCGCCTGGAAGTCACCTACCAGATCAAACGTCTACGTGATCATGGCTCCATCGCCCTGTGGTGTGGTGACAATGAAGTGGTCGGCGCGCTCACCTGGTTCAAGGAATCGAAAGCGTCACGCGATCGCTACATCATCGATTACGCCCGCCAATCACAGGTGCTGGGCGATGCCGTCGAGCAAGCCGACGGTACGCGCATGTTCTGGCCATCATCGCCGTGCGCCGGTCCGGGCGACTTCAGCGATTGCTGGCATGACGACCGCAACGGCGACATGCATTACTGGGAAGTGTGGCACGGCAGTAAGCCGTTCGATAGCTATTACGACGTGACACCGCGTTTCTGCAGTGAGTTCGGCTATCAGAGCTTCCCCTCGCTCGACACGGTCAAGAAGTACTGCCCGCCGGAAGAATTCAATGTCACCTCGCCGGTGATGGAATGGCATCAGCGCAATGATGGCGGCAACCAGCGCATCAACGAGATGTTCTCGCGCTATTTCCGCCTGCCTTCGGCTTTTCCGGCGTTCTTGTATCTATCACAGGTGCAGCAGGCCCTGGCGATCAAGATTGCAGTGGAACACTGGCGCCATCTGCAGCCCACCTGCATGGGCACCATCTACTGGCAGCTCAACGACAACTGGCCAGTGGCCTCGTGGTCGTCGCTGGAATACAGCGGCAAGTGGAAGCAGCTGCACTACCATGCGCGGCGCTTCTTCGCCCCGGTCATCGTCAGTGCCTTCCAGACCAAGACCGATGAGCTCGAGCTGTGGGTCACCAACGATCGGCCCGAACCCGCCACCGCCACGGTGACGGCGCAGGTCATCGGCTTCGATGGCACGATCATCGGCAGCGAAAAACTGACCATCACTGTCGCCGCCGGCTCCGCGCAGCTGCTCACCAAACGCCCGGTGTCGACCTTCGCCGCCACCGTCGCCGAGCGCGGTACGCGCTTCCTGCAGCTCTCCCTCAGCGCCCAGGCCGGCGGCAGCAGCTTCACGCATGTGAACACCCACGTCTTCACCGAGTACAAGCGCTGCACCTTGGCTGACGCCAAGATCACCATGCAGGTGCGTGACTTCACCGTCACCTTGACCACCGATAAACCGGCCCTGTTCGTGCACGTCAATGCCGATGACCTGGCCGGTGAGTTCGATGACAATTCGCTGACCTTGCTGCCGGGCCAACCGCGGACGCTGACCTTCACGCCCAAGTCTACCGCTGGCGTGACCCCGGGCGAACAGCTGCCAGTGACCCACGCCAGCTTCGCCAAAGCACTGAGCGTCTGCCATTTACGGGCGAGCTATTGAATCCCTGCTTGGTCCAGCGCTCGGCCCTGTACCGGCTGGGTGGTGGATTAAGCTGGGTGCATGCTTTCTTCATCCTGCTCTTCGTTCATCCGTGGCTGTGCCCTGGCGCTGTTGACGGCTTTACCACTGCTGACGGCCTTGCCATTGCTGGCAGTCGAGGTCATCGACTTGCCGGTGACCATCGCCGGGCACACCTATACCGGCCGCCTCGCCCTACCCGGCACCCCGGGGAAACATCCGGCGGTGCTGGTGGTTCCGGAATGGTGGGGGCTCAATGCCTATGCTGAACAACGTGCACGTGAGCTTGCTGACCTCGGCTATGTAGCATTGGCAGCCGATGTGTACGGCGAGCCGGCAAGCAACGATTTTCCCACTGCCGTGGCACGTTCAAAACCGTTCTATGCCCAACCATCTTTATTCGCAGCCCGCCTGGCACCAGCCTTGGCCGCCTTGAGCGCACGCCCTGAAGTCGACGCCAAGCGCATAGCCGCAGTTGGTTTTTGTTTTGGCGGCTCGGCCGTTCTGCAACTCGCCCGCGGCGGCGCTGACCTGAAACTCGTGGTCGTCTTCCATGGCGGTTTGGCCACCAGCGCGCCGGCGGCCAAAGATGCCGTGCAGGCGAAGATCCTCATCTGCCACGGTGGCGCTGATCCTTTTGTCCCACCTGCCGAGGTCGCCGCTTTCAGCCAGGAAATGCTCGCCGCCAACGCCACTTGGGAATTGCATAGCTTTCCCGGTGCGGTGCATGGCTTTACCAATCCGCATGCCGGCCTGGATGTGACCAATATCCCCGCCAACGTGCCCTTTGCCCAAGCCGTGCATTACGATGCCAAAGCCGAGCTCGCGAGCCTGACAGTGATGCGGCGCGCCTTGGCCGAAGCCTTCGCACCCTAAAGCCGATCCTGCAGATAAAGAAAACGCCAGTCGTAACTACGGCTGGCGTTTTCTTTTTCTGGAGAGCGGCGAAGCCGCTTCCGCCATTTATTAATTTTATTGCTGACCCTTGAATGATGTGGCTCCTGCAAGCTAGGTGGGTGGATAAAAAATGGCCATGCGAGCATTTGCTCTTTTGAATTCCCCGAGGTATGCTCGATGTGGAAGCTGCTATGTACCCTGCTTCATATCCAAGCTCAAAAAAATCCCTTTCCGGCTTCACCCTCATCGAGCTGTTGGTGGTGATTTCGATCATTGCCATCTTAGCACTGATGCTGTTGGTGGCGATCGATCTGGTGCGACGCGCCGCCAAGAGCTCGGTATGCCTGAGCAATCTGCATCAGATCTCATTGGCTTCGCTTGCTTACAGCAGTGAGAACGACGGTGGCCAGGTGCCCAATTACGGCACCAATCCCGATGGCAGCAATAACCCCAGCTACTTCGATTTCCTCTATCCTTACATCCTGATGAATTCGCGCACCGACAACAAACAAAAGAAGAACGTGTTCGTCTGTCCCGCCGGACGGGCGATGAAGACCACCGCCGAAGGCGGTTGGGACTGGCTGTGGAATTACGGCCTCAACCAGGCCCTGCATCCCAATTTCGATGTCGGCTCTGGGTGGAAGACCATTTTCAGCTCGCAGGTGACCAACCCCAGCGAGGTCGCCGACATCGCTGATGGTACGCAAGACCCCACCGACGTCTCGGGCAATTCATCACGGGTGTTCAGCGTCTACAATAACTGGCAGGGCAATACCAATCCTTACGATAACGACGTTGGGTGGAATGCGGCGATGCTCAGCGATACACCTGATACCAGCGTTGGCGTACTGCGTTATCGCCATGGCGGCAAAGGCTTCGCCGGACAGACCTGCAATATCGCCTGGTTCGATGGTCACGCCTCGGCGGTGCAACACCTGGGGTTGGTCAAATCCAAAAATTTCGCCGCCGAGTTACGCTAAACCCGCAGGCATAGCGCCGCGTGGCGCACCGCCACGCTGGCAACCTCCCAGCTGTGTTCGACGGTGCCGCTCAACAGCAACGGCTCACCGCGTTCGAGCAGCACCGCATAGCGTTTGAAGGTCTCGGGAAACCACGTGGTCTCGACGACGGCGGTCTCGTCTTCGACGGTCACGAAGGCCATATCGGCGGTGCGCAGACCGGCCGGCTCGTCGTACACCGCATTGACGGTTTTACGGGTGATCACCATGGCGATGAACGCGACGTAAGTGCCAGGCAACAAGTGCAGCACCTCGCTCGCCCGCAGCCGCGGACGGCGGCGGAAAGTCCACAAGGTCAACGGATGGGCTTCGGGCAGGGCGCCCAGGCGCTGCCA